>VGLO01000001.1 GCA_016866675.1 Candidatus Staskawiczbacteria bacterium
AACCACTCCTGCGCTAGCGGCACTTGGAACAACTACAGTATCATAGTCTGAGCCATCTGGACAAGCATTATAGCTAAGACTTGTTGCTGAAGTGACAGCAGAGGCATTAGTTGGCACTGTTAATGGTAATACAACAACGACAAAAGCTAAACAAATTACCGTGAATTTACTTATTAATTTTGAATTTTTACTATACATATTTTTGTTCATTATTACTTATTATCTAATTTAATTATTTGCATTATATCTTATTATGTGTTTTATGTCAATGGGTCAGACTATTTTGTCACTCGTTTTACAATACATCTAGTACTGCCTGAACCACAATTCTCTCATAATTTTTTCCGGGTGGCCAGCATGAAATAAGTGTCAGTATGTTGTCTTTAGGGTCAAATTCCTCAATAGATACCTCGCTTCCCTTCTTAACAATTTCCTTTTTAATAATTGTGTAAGTATACTGTCTATTATTAAAATTTACAATAACCTTATCCCCACTATTTAGATTGTTTAGGTCAGAAAAGACCCAGTCATACTTAATTTTTGGCCAATTTGGAGGCGCTGAATGTCCTAATACAACCACCTGTCCGCTCTGTCCTGGAAGTACTGACCCAGGATATAAAACTGTTCCCTTATCAAGGTCCTTTGTTAGTATTGTATTATCTGTGCTTTGTCCTATTACTATTGGAGCCTCTATGCCAATTTGGGGCAGTTGAATTGAGTTTGATTTGCCGGTATGTGGAAATTTTTCTGCGTTTGCCAGTCTTGTATTAGCAACAATATTTTTGTTGATGCTATTTAGATTTTCATCAGCACTTACAAAGATACTGCTTTCTGGATATGGACTAAAGAAGTCGCTGATTAAAACACTCATCTCTCTGTAGTTAAACAACCAAGAGATATTATTCCAGCTTATAACCAAAACAATCATAATAAATATTATAATATAAGCCTTAATAAGTTGTTTTTGCTTATTATTAATTTTCATGATTTTTACACAACAATTGCATTGTAATTAATTAGATTACTTATTGCTTCATTCCCAAGTATTATAGAAAATACTATAGCGATTATCATAATAATTGATCTTCTTAAAATCAAAGAGTGATTATTCTTTTGTTTTAATACAATAATAAGGCATCCAGCAATAGTAGTGACCAATAGATATAAGGTGTACTGTAGTATTGTATTGTTGTTATACACTAAAATATTAAGAAATCTTAAGTAATAACTGTCTCCTGAATTATTGTTTGGTGCTGAAAATATTGAGTATCGAGTTGTTCTAGATAGCACTAAACCAATTTTATCTGTATTTGCAATGACATTTTGGGAGTCATCTAATAAATTATTTTCCTCTGCTATTGATTTAATTTCATCAGATTTTTTTACAACTTCGGGTGTATCTGTGCTTTTCGGGACTATATTTTTATTGGCTTCAACAACAGACTCGCTGGTTGCTTTTGGCTTTGGACTACCAAAAAGCTGTACAACGAGTATTGCGCTATTTTCACCAAAACCCTGTAAAACCGCAGTTCCAATTTCGTTGTAATTTGGATTAAAAAGATTATCTTTATGAGATGGAGAGTCAACCCACGCGTCATAAACATTTTTTGAGTCAGTAAAACCAATTGCTAAGTTTTCTCCAGCATATTTGTAGCTATAACCGGCTTTTGCAAACCAAAACCAAGGAGTAATACCACTTGGGCTCTGGTGAGCAAAATAACCATTTCTAATCATGTCTTGAGCTTTCAAGTGAGCTGCGTTATCTAGTTCATTGTTTTGTGACAATGTATTTAGTCCGAGTTTTTCTCTATCACTATTTAATAAGTTTAATAACTCAGCCTTTGTAATATCAGCAAAAAATATGTTTCCTGGAAAAGGTATTGAGCTTAAAGTTAAAAGTATCCTAATTAGTAGCAAAGCAACAATAATATATAGCAAAAATTTGCTATTCAAAAAACTGGCAATTGTACTACCATTTATATTAAAAATGTTGTTTTTTGGGCTGTTATAGCCTAAAGAATAGTCCATAATCTAATAACTAATTATATAACTAATTATACAATTTGTCAATACAAAAGCCCCGATTTATGTTGGGGCCTTTTTGTATAGATATACTTAATAATCTTACTTGTAATATGCCCTGTCTTTATACTGTAAATAAACATATTCGATTTTTTTTCTTTCTCTTTCCGTTATTTCGTCTGATAGCAGTGCATTCATTTTTGTTATCTGAGAGTCAATGTCAGATTCTGCATCAAAATAAACAGTCCATCCTTCAAAAGTTTTGACATCTATTGTTTGTGAAATTATTACATCTCTTACATCAATTCTGAAGTTATTTTTAAGATTTTCTCTAATTTTAGAAACTGAGTTTATTGTTTTTTGCAGAATAGCCTGTTCACCCAAAGAAATATCATTCTTGCCTGAAATCCTTAGTATCATTGTATTTTCTGAAATTGATTCTATTTTTTCAAATATTACACCCTCTTCATCAATTGCAAAACAACTATTATTTTCGTTTTGACAAAATACAGCAAAAGGCGTTCTTTCTTCTATGACTAAATCAACTAGATTTGGTAAAGATTTTTTAATTTTAATATTTTTTATTATTGGGAAGGTTGATTTTATTTTTTTAGATAAGCTTTCTTTACTTAAAATAAAAATGCTTTGTGTGTCTATATTTACAATACCTGCACTAAAAAAGTTTTTGTAAGAATGATTCCACACTATGTTTTCGACGCTTACATTATCAACACTCTTGTATCCTGAAACCTTTATATGAGAGATCTGGAAAAATTTAGAGAAGAATACTAGGTAAAAGATTGATATTATTACTAAAATCAATAACAACCCAAGCCAAAAAAAGGGCTGATGAGTTATTTTTTTTCGTTTTATATCCTTTATTTTCGGCTTTATATGATTTTTTCTAAATGACATGCTCATAATCCCCTTTTAACTCTTCTAATTGACTCTATTATATAACTAATCCAGTATTTATGGGAAGTGGGTAAATCCTGAGTTAAAACATATTCATCTTTATATCCACCAAAACCCATTTTAAATAAAGTGGGACCTGAATATGGATGATTTGGGTTTTTTACCGGATCTGAGTATCCCCAAAAGTCGTAAATTTTACAACCCTTTCTTTTTGCTTCTTTAATGGCCTCCCACTGCAACAAATATGATGCAGGAATTTTTTTATATTCAGGTAAAAGAGCTGCATGGTGGTAAAAAGCCATATTATTCCAAAATATTCCATAAGAAGCTGCAATAACTTTACCTTTATAATTTGCAATAAAAAGGGCAATTTGTTTATCTGGCTCAAATGCCATAAACTCCTTTCTAAAATATTCTAATGAAAAGGGTACAAAGTTTTGCTTCTTTACCACCTCCAAGTGCATTTTGTTAAACTCTTCTACATCTTTAATATCAAAACTTCGTGTAATATGTATATCTTTATTCTTTTCTGCTTGTTTAATTAAGTATCTTGTAGTTTTTCTCATGCCATTCATTAAATCTTCTTCTGAGGCCTCAATATTGAGCTTCCAAGATGATTCTGGATGTGAATGAAGTGGCCTTAAACTAAATCCAAGACTATTGAACAATTTGATATTTTCTTCAGTTCTCTCCCAAATTGGACTAATTCTAATAAAATCCACCTTCTCTTCTCTCGCCAATTCCTTTAGTTTAGTTAATAATACTTCCAAAACTTTCAATTTTGAATTTTGAGTTTTAAGTTTAAGCGAAACGACTGGTCCATGTGGGACAATTAAATAACTCCCACGCCTTGCGGTATGTTTAATGGTTAAAGCTACAGCCAACAACTGTCCGTCTTCATATATTCCAAGCCTCCAAATTTTGTTTCCCAAAGATTTTTGAAATTCACCCCAATTCCATGAATGCAAAAAACTTTTTCTGTCGCATAACAGCAAAAACTCTTCCCACTGATTTTTACCGTCAAATGACGGATTAATTTCTTTTATTTCCATAAGCAAACTTTATAAAACTCAATTAAATTATCTAAAAAATTGACAATTAATTCATTTAAACTAGAATTAAATTAGTTTCGTGGTTCGGTAACCGCAGTAAGGTTGGGGTGGGCTGGCACTCTGTCGAGCTCACAGATGCCAATAATTCACAGGGCTGATCATGTCGCCATATATACAGCGACACTGATGATTGGTGAACAGCTCCAACCAAGCAAATCTTAGACCATCAGGTACACTGCCCTACTTGATGGCTTTTTTTATAAAAATTTTTTCAAAAAATCTACTATTCTTTTTCCGTCCTCCATTGTTATATTAATGTGAGTTGGTAGATTTAAAGTTTCTTTTGATAATTTTTCTGCGTTTTGACACTCACCCATCTTATACTTCATGTCTTCTAATTTTGTATCTCCTGGGGCAATTGGAGTTGTATACCAGTCGCCCAATAAGATATTCTCCCTGTGCCATGACTCATAAATTATTTCGTGGGCATTTTTGTGTTTTACAGCAAACCTTAAAAAGCTTTGATTTTCCTGCATGTTGGGCAACTCAAAACTAGTATTTTGCAATTCCTTGTAGTAAAATTTTGCTAATTTTTTTCTGTGATCGTAAAATTTATCTAATTTTCTAAATTGATGCAGGGCCAAAAATGCCAAGGCATTTGGCAAAGCTTTTGGAAAATAATCTGGCTTTAATCCCCTTTTTTCTTTCCAGCTTACCGCTTTTGATAGTAAATGAGCCCATTGAGAGAAAACTAAAAATATTTTTCCAAGATCTAAAAAGCTATATAAAGGTAAAATAACATAGTGCAAAAGAATTGGATGCAATAATTGCTGTTTTATCCAAAGTAATCTTGGTTGACCAAACTCTTTTTGCAATTGTTCGATTTTTTTTGCTAATCGATCATCATTGGTCACTGCAAGCCCCCCATAAATAGAAGAAATTACCTTGTCTCTTGAAAAGCTAAAAAACCCTGCCTTACCAAAAGTTCCTAATTTTTGGTTGTTATGATCAGCTCCCAAAGCATGGGCACAATCTTCAATAACCGTGATATTATGTTCTTTTGAAATATTCATTATTTCATCCATATTCACTGGTAATCCAAATGTATGTTGAATTACTAAAACTTTTGAATTTAGACTTATAATTTTTGATTTTAGGCTTTCAATATCAATGTTAAAGTCGTTTCCACAGTCAATAAAAACTGGATTTAGTTTTGCCCACAAAATTGGATTTGGCACAGCATTGCAGGTAAAGGCCTGAATCATTACGTTATTACCGTCTTCTAATTCAAGAGATTTTAAAATTGCGTAAAATGCAGACCTTCCTGAATTAAAGGAAAAAGCATACTTTACTCCTAGATGTTTTTTAAATTCACTTTCAAGTTGTTTTACTGCACTACCTCTTTTCCAATTCCAAGGTTGAAAAATTAATTTTAATGCCAAAAAAACATCGTCTTTTTGAACATTTGGAGATAAAGATATTGAAATTGGTTGAAAATTTTTGTACTTCATATTATAAGAAATATGTGTTGCTCATTACAAATAGGGAGATTTAAATGAGAATTAGAGAGCTTCATAATATTAGCGCTTCAATTCATATGCTAGCAGATCATATTGGTCTCAATAAGTGCTTTATTAATGAGTTTAATAATAAATATAATCAATTAATTGAGCAAATCCACCATGACTTTGAAGTGAAAAATAAGTGCAAAAATGGTCGATCGAATTCATCTAAGAATATTTCCTTATCAATTGAAAGAAAAGTTCGTCTCCTAAAACAATGGGTAATGCACAACTTAGAGTTTAAGGTTAAATCTCGTCGCTAAGTCGAACAAATGTTCGACTTTTTTATTTCTTATTTAATAATTTTATTATCTCTATTGGTACTCTACCCTCTAATAAAACCGCATCTCCTGACTTACAAAAAGTTGTAATTAAATTCAAAATCTCTAAAGGCTTTTCAGATAATACGATATTATTTTCATTCATACCAGATAGTGTTGCAGATTCTTTTAAAATCTTAAATTTATCTTCTGTGGTAATAATTGCTAGATCACAAACTGTAGCTATTTTTTTGCCGATTTGCCTATGCACTTCTTCTGATTTTTTTCCTAATTCAATTAAGCAAGGCATCACGATGACTTTTTTACCTCCGAAAATAGATAGATAATCTAAGTCAGCTATAACTCCATCTGGGTTGGATGAATAAGAAGAGTCAATTATATTAAGTCCGTATGCCCCTTTTTTTAAGATAATGCCGGATTGCTTTTGTAATATTTTTTTTGCAGATTTTGAAATTTCTTCAAAGCTCATTCCCAATTCTCTGGCAATCAAAATAGCTCCGAGTAAGTTTTGGATGTTTTGCCTACCAATAGCATTAACATTAAAATGACCCGCTTGTCCACCTTTTTGAATTGCAATAAAATCTAAAAAATGCTTATCAACGGTTATTTCTTTTGAATAAATATCTGCATCCACCCTACTACTTTCTATGCTATACATTTTTTTATCTATGTTTGCCTTTTTAAATAAATCCATACAATACTTATTATCTCCGTTGACTACAAGTAATCCATCTTTTTTAAGACAAAAAAGTAATTCTTGACCACCCTCAGCTGATAACAAGTTTCCCATAGATTTGAAAGTTGCTAAGTGTTGCTCATTTACACCTGTCACAATGCCAATTTGAGGCTTTACAATGTCACATAGCAAATTAATACCCCCTTTCTTGTATGACCCCATCTCAACAATAAAAATATCGTGTTTACCATTAAGCTCATTTAAAATTGTTTGAGATATTCCTATTTCAGAGTTTTTGTGATCTGGGGTAGCTAAAACATTAAACTTTTCAGACAAAATTGTTTTTAAAAATTCTTTTGTTGAAGTTTTTCCGTATGATCCCGTAATTGCAATAACCTTTAACTCACCAAATCTTTTTATTTTTTGCGTTGCTTTTTTTATAGTATTGTTTCTTACTAAAACAAAAAATGGTTGCACTAAAAGCACTATTACTGAAGCAAAAAAACCTAGAAAAACATCAAAAATAATTAGGTGCAATGAAAGTTTTTCCAAGGATTCATATTTTATTATGCTAAGGTTAAGGTAAAAAATAGACAAAACTAATAATATAAAGACAAGCAATATAGTTTTTATGGTTGCAACAGGAATTTTTATTGATTTTTTGGCAAAAAGGTAAACAGTTATAAGTGATTCTCCAAAATATATTAGTAAAACCGGCCAGAAAGCATCAGAAAACCTAAAAATTAATAAAACCAAAAGAGCAACTTTAAGTAAATATAAATAATTGATAAATATTTTTTTACCCTTTTTTGTGCGGAAGTGATCAATGAATCTATCTATGTGGTACTCTTTTAACTGCCACAAATAAACCCAAAAAAGAACATTTCTAAATGTTCTGGCAATCCAAAAAATGCCTAAAATTACTATAAGATTAACAAAACTAAGCATTATTTAATATGTTTTGAGAAAGCTCTTTTGGAAACTTAGTGTTAAGCGCGTGCTCGGCCCCACTAATTACAAAAAGCTTTGAGTTAAAAATTCTTTTATTTATAAAGGTTGCCTGGTCATACGGAGTTGAAGTGTCTTTATCTCCCCAAATTATGACAACTGGGACTTTTATAAAACCAATCTTATATGAAAGGTCTTCAAGTATTATTTTAAGGTAGGTTTCCTTCATTATACCGTTTTGGTAAGTGTAGTCGCTTTTTCTAATTATAAACTTATAAACGGCCTTTCTAAATTGACTATATAGTGGCAAAAAAGAAAAAATCTTAACTGTTTTAGCTATTTTATATAAAATCTTTTTAACTCCTGCATTTTTTCTAACAATGGCAGCTGAAACCAAAAATAATTTTTTAACTTTTTGTGCGTATTTTATAGAATATTTTGAAGCCAAAGCGCCTCCGAAAGAATGTCCAAGAAGCGAAAATTCACTACTAAGCTCAGGTACATTATTTGTAAATTCTAGCAACCATTCAACATAGTTGTCTAGACACCACGCTTCTTTGGGAACATCACTCTTTCCAAATCCTGGTATATCAGGTACTACAACTGTAAACTTTGAAAACAACTCATCTGAAACTTGTTGCCATCTGTCTGAGTTTGAGCCCCAACCATGCAAAATAAGCATTGACTCACTTATTTGCCCGCCTACCCTTGAACCATCAAAAACTTTATAATTTGTTTTTAGGCCTTTTATTATTATTTCTTTTTCCGTCATTTGATTTTACATAGCAAAGCAAGGAAAATCACTTCGTAATGAAAGCCATATATATAATACATTGTGGCTTGAAATTACCAAGAACTTTATCACTTCTTCTTAATTACTTTAAATCCGGTGTATTTTTGAAGAACCTTTGGAACCTTAACACTACCATCTTTTTGTTGATAGTTTTCTAAAATAGCCACTATAATTCTTCCCATCGCAAACGCCGTGCCATTTAAGGTGTGTATAAATTTTAGACTATTATCATTTTCTTTGTACCTAATCTCTAACCCGCGAGATTGATAGTCGGTACAATTAGATGTTGAATGAGTTTCACGATATCTACTTTGTCCTGGCATCCAAGCTTCAATGTCATATTTTTTGGCAGCTGGCTTCCCTAAATCTCCCGTACAAATATTAATTACCTGATACGGAATATCCAAAGCTTTCATCAATTCCTCCTCAATAGATAATAATTCTTTGTGGTATTTTTCTGACTCTTCTGGTTTGCAGAAAATAAACATTTCCATTTTATCGAACTGATGAACTCTAAAAATTCCTTTTGTATCCTTACCATAACTTCCAGATTCACGCCTAAAGCATGTTGAAAAAGCAACATATTTCTTGGCTTTTTTTAAATCTAGAATTTCTTTTGAGTGCATTGCGCCTAGTGATTGCTCTGATGTAGCAGTCAAATATAATTCATCGCGCTCTAAATAATAGGCTTCCTCATCTGGATGATTTTCAATATAGCCCATAGCTTCAGATTCAGCGGGTTTAATCATAACAGGTGGAATTACCGGCACAAATCCTTTTTTAGCCAATAACGAGAAAGTAAAATTAATAAGTGCTGTTTCTAGTATGACAGCCTCATTTTTTAAAAAATAAAAACGGCTACCAGATATTTTTGCTGCTCTTTCCAAGTCAATAATATCTAATTCTTCACCCAATAAAAAGTGTTCTTTTGGAGTAAAACCAAATTTTGGTAATTTACCCACCTGCCTTAAAACAATATTTTCGGCATCATCTTTTCCAACTAACACATCATCAAATGGAATATTTGGTATTCTACGATGTAAATTATGACGTTTTTTATCGGTATCACTAAAACTCTCTTCTAATCCTTTTAATTTTTCTTTCAATTCCCTACCCTTTTCAATGTCGGCTTTCCCTAATTTATTTTTTTCAGATCTCAAGCCATCAATTTCTTGCTGAAGGACTCTTAATTCTTTATCCAAATTCAAAAAAGCATCAATATCAACAGTTATGCCTTTATCTGAACTAGCTTTTTTTACTTTTTCTGGATTTTCTCGTATGAACTTAATATCTAGCATAATTACTTATTTAATAACGATGACTTATATTTTTCTGGCTCAAAAGATTTAAGTCTAATTATTTTTATATCCAATCCCATTGCCTTAATTTCTTCCTCTAGTTTTTCTGTAAAATGTGTTTGATCATATCCAAGGCAAATAACATCTGGCATTATTTCTTTTATAATTTTGTAAACCGGCACGCCTTCATTTCCCAGTCTAGCAAAATCAACATATTTGGTCTCTTGAATCACTTCAAGTCTTTGGTTTTCATTAAACTTTGGCAATTTTTTCTTTATTCTTTCTACAGTTGAATCTCTGCCAACAACAACAACTAAGTATTCACCTTGCTCTTTTGCTTGACGCAAAAAATCTTTATGTCCTTCGTGCAATCCATCAAATGTCCCAAATACTAAAACTTTTATCATATATTTTTTGATCTTCCGCAATTTCTTTGATTGATAATATCCTCTTTTGCTAAAAACTCTTTTTCTATATCTAATCCAAGCTTGATTCCCACAGCAAACACCATATTAATAACACCTGTGATCTCCTCCCCGGTTTTACTAATAATTTCTCTGTCTTTATCGGTGTACATTCCACTTACTTTTCTACATGCTTTTGCCAACTCCCCTATCTCTTCAGTTAGCATTAAAAGTCTTTCGTGAAGAGACTCATCTTCAAACCCTCTTTCTTTTATTCTAAAGTGGATATATTCTTGAAGATTTTTAATTGAATCTTTTTTTTAATTCCATAGATTATTAACTATTATCATACTAGATTTAGAGCCTACCAGCAACTTCTTGACGAATTATTTATTAAATGTTATTTAAAGATTAGCACTTCTAGAAAGAGAGGTCTAAATGTACGAGGAAAGTCCTAAAAATTTTCAATTAAGTAAAATGCTTGAGCTCTCAGAAAAAAAATTTACATGGTCGATGATGGGGTGTGTTATTTTAACCATCACTCTTATTGTAATTTCACTTTTTGAACTCAAGGACGAGTCATACATTTATTTTATATGCGACCTACTTTTTGCTTTAATATTTTTTTACATACTAATAGTTCTCTCCCGAAAGAGAAAGAAAATTCACGACAAGAAGATTATTCTCCAGCAAATGGAAGAAGTAGTTAAAAAATCTAAAACGTAACAAAATAAGAGCGTAAAACCGCTCTTTTTATTTTTTAAAAATAAGCTCGATAATTATTGACCCTAAGTAAATTTTATGTTATATTTTGGGAGTTATTCGTTCATTAACCTTTACACAACTGGAGGGTCAGATGCAACTTTACTATTTAGACCTTGAATGGTCGTGGTTTGAGGAAAATGGCAGTGATGAGAGTTACACACGACACTGGTGGTATATAAAGGCCGTTGTTGCTCACGAAAGTGAAGAAGCGGCTATTAATCTTATAAAGAGTAAAAACGATAACATAGGGAACGAAGACTATCTTCAACTGAGAAGTCGTCATATAGATGTAATCGGTTCAACCGCTCAAAATAATCCTGAAATCATTTTTTCTGTCGCACAAAGTGATGAAGAAGATGATGATAACAATGATGGATGGTACATATTAGAGTAGGCAGAATCTGTTTAGTCACAACCAAAAAGCCCAGGAGATTCCCGGGCTCTTTTATTACAATTATTTTGGTCGCATCAACGGGAAAATTTGAGTTTCGCGAGCAGGCTTATCCATTAAGAATGAAAATAGCCTTTCTGATAGGCCAAATCCGCAGGTTGGAGGCATTCCGTATTCTAAGGCCTCAACAAAGTCATAATCTGCCATTTGAGCCTCCTGATCCCCTGCTTTTCTTAATTTTTCCTGCTCCTTGAATCTTTCTTCTTGGTCTTGAGGATCATTTAGCTCTGAATATCCATTACCCATTTCAGACCCAGCTAAAATAACTTGGAATCTCTGTGCCATTTTTTCATTTTTTTCATCTCTTTTAGCCAGCGGAGAAACATCAATCGGTAACCCAATTAAAAATCCGGGCCCAGATAAATTCTTTCTGCAATACTTCCACAAGTTATCAATGGCGCGAGTCTTATTAAATCCCTTTTTATCATAGGTAATTTCCAACTTCTGCAATTGCTTTTCCATTTCAGGTAAACTAGCTTCAAAAATATCTATCTTTGCGTATTTATTAATAATGGTCCAATAGTCGTATTTCTCCCACTTTTTGCCAAAATCAATCTGAAATCCTTTAATATTAAAGTCTAAAGTTCCAAAAGTTTCTTTAATTACATACTTATAAAGCTCTTCAACTAAATCCATTCCCATCTGATAATCAGCATAGGCCCAGTAAAACTCCATTTGAGTGTAATCTTGCAAATGCTCTGCATCCATTCCCTCGTTTCTGAATTGCCTGCCAATTTCAAAGGTTTTTTCAAAACCTGCTACCATTAATTTTTTTTGCCAAAGCTCGCCAGTTGAAATTCTCAAGTATACATCTAAATCCAGTGCATTATGATGCGTAGTAAAAGGCTTTGCATCGGCCCCCCCAGTTGTCACCTCTAAAACAGGAGTTTCAACTTCCAAAAAACCTTTTTTAATTAAAAAATTTCTCATTGAATTCCAAAAAGTTGCGCGTTTTTGAATCATATCTTTCACCTCTGGATTAAATAAAATATCTAAATAGCGTTTTCTAAGTCTTTCTTCAACATCCTGAAGCCCATGCCATTTTTCAGGCAATGGCAATAAAGACTTTGAAAGTATTTTATAATCTTCTGCTTCAATGGTTTTTTCTCCACGCTTAGTAGTGATTAAATTTCCGGTAATTTCAATAAAGTCACCTATATCAAAATGATCTATTAAAAATTTATAACCCTTCTCCCCCACCTTATCAGTTTTAACAAGTCCTTGGATTTTTGCAGTGCCATCTTGAATGTCTAAAAATGTCGCTCCACCATGACCCCTCATTGCCATAATTCTTCCTGATACCGCAATTGATTTTTTGGACTTAAATATTTTACCAAATAACAAAAGTGCCTCTTGGATTGCATGGGTTCTTTTTGTTTTTGCGGGATAGGCCAAAAGTCCCGCATCTTTTATGGATTTTAGTTTTTCTAATCTGACTTTTTTAAGCTCTTCTAGAGTTGGCATATACTGAATTATATCAAAATATAATCAAATGGCAAATAATTGACATTAACTAATCTTAGTGATAATCTTTATTGAGATTTACTACCAAAAACTCTTTAAAGGAGGAGACTATGTTCTTTGAATGCTTTATAGACGAAGAAGCCAAAAAAGAAGGCGTTTCTTTTTTTGTTATGGGAAGCAACTATAAAAAAGCCAGAGAAAGGGCTGCAATTTTTCTTGAGTACTTTGAAATGCCAACCGAGGATCTTATTATAAGGAGACCAAGAAGTCCTAGGCGATTGCCAAAAAAGAAGCGTAGCAAAATTCTTTCCTGCAGAAGAAGTAATTAATTCAAAGAACATTTTTTGAAAAAACAATGGGCGATTTGAACTTTAAAGCGCCCATTTTTATTTGACAAAAATTATAATAAGTATTATATTATTCTAGAACCCTTAACCATGGAGGTAGAGGTGAAAATTTCATTATTTCGCAGGATACTCCAAATTCAGACAGAATTTAAGCTTGAGCTCATTGCAAAAAAACAGATACATTTTGATTCTCTCATAGAAAAAGGAAATGAATTAAGAATTGAATGGGAGAAACAAATTGCTAGACAAAAACAGTGGAAGGAAAAATGTCTTTCAATAATGTGTCCTGATTGTGAATACGGGCAAACAGAATGCAGATGTCACTGTAAGGCAGACTATGATTTCTTAGTAGAAGAAATTAGGTCTCTCGCTGGAATAAACCCAGTCATAAGACATGGAAGCCCAATTCATGATGAAGACAAGTCATCTGGACCAGTCGGCTACCGTGTTTGCGGAAAAGACAGCTGGGACAATGCTGTGAGAGAATATGAAAACTTATAGAGCGGAAATCCGCTCTTTTTATTTGCTTGAAAAGTAATATTGCAAAACATCATAGGCAACCGGCAAAGTAGCTGCCCTTAACCCTTCAACGCCCTCAATTGTAGTCACAAAAACTATTTCTGGATTTTCATATGGTGCATAGCTTGATGACCATGTATTAAAAAATCCCGATTTATTTGTTTCTACTGTACCTGTTTTTCCTGCTACATCAACAGGTAAATCATTTAACATATAAGAAGACCCATAAGGCATTTTTACTCCATCTCTCATGCCTTCTTGAATTACTTTTATATTTTCTAGGTCAATAGATATTTTTGAATTTATAATTGGCTCAAAACTTTTAATTATTTCTGCGTCTTTACCAGAGCCTTGCACTACTTTTTGAACAACTTGCGGTTGATATAAAGTACCGCCATTGGCAATAGCTGAATATGCTAAGGCAACTTGTAGTGGTGTCACCTGCAAATCAGATTGTCCTATGGACAAGTTGTATGTATCTCCATCCCACCATGATTCTTTTTTTACTTGTTTTTTCCACTCGGGACTTGGCACAAAACCAGCAAATTCTCCGGGTAAATCAATCCCAGTTTTTTGCTCCCATCCATACATATCAAGATAATTTTTTATTCTTGTTGGTCCCAACCCTTTTTGATCTTCATATCCCCCACCAATTGTATAAAAATAAATGTTTGAAGAAACAGCTAATGCTTTTCTCATATCAACTAAACCATGAGGTTTTACTCCTCCAAATCTGTAAGAAATATCTGGATCATTTTGATTTTTAATTAAGATGTATCCTGGATCGTTTATTTGTTTTTCTGGAGAAATTATATTTTCTTGAAGAGCCCCAGAAGCTAAAAACGGCTTTATCGTAGAGCCCGTTGGATATTGAGCGGAAATAGACCTATTGAAAAATGGTTGATTAGGATCGTTTAATAGCTTACTAAATTCATCTTGAGAAACACCCTTGCTAAAAATATTATTGTCGTAGCTTGGATACGATACTAATGCCAAAATGGCACCGTTTTGTGGGTTAATTGCCACAGCTGAACCCTTTTTTGCACCAATATTTTTGATTGATTTTTCTAAGGCGTTATAAACCTCTGTTTGAAAGTCTGAATTAATATTTAAAACTAAGTTATAGCCTTCCTTTGGTTCAGATAAAATTTTGTCTCCCCTTTTGACGCCAATAGCATCTCGAATAACTTCTGTTTTACCGGGAGTCCCTCTTAAATATTTTTCGTAAAACTTTTCAAGCCCCAATTTTCCAATGTAGTCGTTTACTGAATAATCAATTGACGATTCAAGCTCGCTACTACTTATTCTACCGTTATGCCCCAGAACATGTGAGAATATTGGACCCAAGACATAACTTCTTGATGTGTTTTTTTCTATTACGCAGTCAGGTAATTCATTTTTTTTTGTTTCTAGAAATAAAATTGTTTCATGACTTAAATTTTCAGATATTAAAACCTGTGGGCTAACAGATGACTCAATATGGATTTTTAAATCATTTGCATCTTTTTTTAATACTTCTGCCATTACTTTTATTTCACTCTCAAATAAATTTGAATCAGAAAAGTTCCTCTTGTCACAACTTAAGTCATAAGCTGGTGAATTCGAAACAATTTTTTTATAATTATTGTCATAAATTATTCCCCTTTCTGGCCTTATTATGCTTATTTTTCCTTTATTATTTTCAGCTAAAGTAAAAAGCTTATTACCATCAAAAACCTGAAGAAAAAATGTTTTAGTAATCAGTAATCCAGAAATAATAAAAAATAAAGCAAAAATTGAATAAATAATCTTTTCATTAATCTTAACTTCAAATTTTTTCTCTGAAATACCAAGCTCCTGCTCTTTTATGTGAGCAATTTTATCTAAAAAAACCTCATGTGTTTCAATGTCGTAAAAAGCCTCTCTTAATTTGTACTTATTAAGTTTCATTATTAAAGCAGTTTAAGCTGATTTGTATCTTTTTTATAAATTACTAATTTGTAAAGGTAAAATCCAATTCCAGCAAAAATTATATTGTATAATAAACCAATTAAAACCATGTAGCTAAATGAAAATCCAGTATCAAATTTAAAAAAGAATGAAACAAAATATCCAATTAAATGATACAGTATAAAAAATAAAGAAAATATTGCTAGAAAATAATATATAGAAATTTTTTCTTGACCACTTTTTGAGAGGTAGGAAAAAGCTTTCTCTAATCCAAAAATAAGCAGTAATATAATAAATGAAATTCCAAAATAGGAAATAGTTGTTATATCAAGAAAAATACTGCATACAAAAGCCATAAAAATGATTGTCTCATACTTTCCTTTATTTTCAAAAAAAATCACTAAAAAGAATATTATAAACAATAAATTAGGTGTATATCCTGCAATACTAAAATATGGCAATAAGCTAAACTGAAATATTGTTGCAAAAAAAAGTATTAAAACTATTAAAGGGTATTTAAACCACATATGATTTTATGAAACAAAGCGAGTAAAGTCATGTCACTCATTTGACCTGGTAAGTATACCTTGGGAGTCAAATAAGCGACGGGCTTTATTTTACTTTTTATAATTTTCAATTAAAAATAAGTTATCACTATTGCCTATTTCAAAATAATGCTCAACTTTTGCAGTTTGAAATGGCTTTAAATCACTTTTATCTACTGATATAACTTTTCCAATTAACAAGTTTGGTGGGAAAAAACCCTCTAAGCCAGAAGTGACTATTAAATCATCTTGATTAAGATTTAATTCTGCATCAACCAAATCCAAATAAACACTTTGTCTGCCCTTTCCCCTTAATACTCCAAAGATTGTTTTTTCTTCTATGTTTTTTGGTTGCACTTTAACATCAACAGTGCTTTCTTTGGCTGACAATAATAAAACACTCGAGAAATTTTTAAAAACTTTTGTGACTCTTCCATAAACTGACATTTCTTTGGAAATCAAAAGCATCCCCTCTAAAACACCGTCTTCCTGACCTTTATTTATTCCAATTGTGTCATTTTCTAAATTTATTCCATTTATTTTTACAAGCATGAGTGAAAAATTGAGATCTTCTGAATTTTCTACAGCAATACTAGTATCATTAAATTCTTTTATTTTATCTTTTAAAATTGACATCTCGTACATAATTTCCTTATTTTGCCTTTCTAATTCATCGCTTTTTTTTCTTATCTTTTTTGATAATAAAATATTACCAAAAAAATAGTTTAAGCTCTCTCCGGTGCCCATAAAAACGTTGGCTATTGGGCTTGATGATAAATAAAAAAAATTTCTAACTGGCCCAGAAAAAAGATTAAGTAGTGTTATTGAAATAATAAAAACCAGCGACCTTATTAGAATTTTTTGTGAAAAAATAAATTGTTTTTTACTTCTTAAATTCATTGTAATTTTTCACTCTATCAAAAATAGTCTTATCAATCAAATTATGACATTTTAGTAATTATTCAATAGGATTGACATAATCTACTAAGTAAAGTACTATTTTGGTAGCACTTAAAAGGAGGTTTTTATGCTAATCATTGATAAGAATACTGAAAGTAACTTTATGGCTGCGAAGTTACGAATTGATTAAAGCGGGATTTAATAGAAGGCTTGATTTCATTAAGAATAAGCTAGTATATAAGAGATTTTTTAGGGAATTTTCCGTGGACCCAAGTAGTTTCTTGTACTACTTTGACCTAGATGTGATGTTTCCTACACAAAAATGTGTAGACTTAATGAAAGAGTTATATATAGAGCATGATGATATGCACATGATACTGACGATATTTTACTATACTACGGAAGTTAAGGGAAAAATCTTTGATGATTTTTTTAGAGAAAACTAAAACCGACCATAATGGCCGGTCTTTTTTTATATTAATTTCTAGAATTGAGTTCTAGAATTCAATTCTCAAATGCTTTCGAGCTGTTTGTTTTGGAATTTTTAGCGAGGCAAAGAAAAAATTCTGAAGCTTATCCCATGCGATATGTTGAGCGATTTTTGCAAAATCGCAGCAAAAATTACAAACAAAAAGCCGAAACTTTCGGCATTTGTGTATTGAGTTCTATGGTGGCAACTACCTACTCTCGCGTTCATCACACTACCATCGGCCTTGATGTATTTCACTTCCGAGTTCGAAATGGGATCGGGTGGGACAACACCAGTATAATTGCCACCACAAAACTCAATTTGTGGACTAAGTTTACTTTAAAGCAAAATTCTGTATCTTGCAAAAAACTCAATTTTCTGAGTTTATCGAAGGATAAATGATTTATTAGTATTGCTCGGCTGAGTACATTACTGTACTTGCACCTGCAACCTATCAACCCCGTCATCTCCGGGGAATCTATGAGTTCTAATCTTGGAGTTAGTTTCGCGCTTATATGCTTTCAGCGCTTATCTATTCCCAACTTAGCTACCCAGCAATGCTCTTGGCAGAACAACTGGTACACCAGAGGTTGGTTCATTCCGGTCCTCTCGTACTAGGAACAAATCTCCTCAAAACTCCACGCCTGCGGTAGATAGGGACCAACCTGTCTCACGACGGTTTGAACCCAGCTCACGTAACTTTTTAACCGGCGAACAGCCGGACCCTTGGGACCTGCTCCAGCCCCAGGATAAGTTGAGCCGACATCGAGGTGCCGAACAGAGCCGTCGATAAGGACTCTCGGGCTCTACTAGCCTGTTATCCCCGGAGTAGCTTTTGGCTGATGATCTTCGCGTGTTCTATGAAAAACGCGTCGGTTCACTAACTTCTGCTTTCGCAACTGCGCGACATAGCCGTCTTGCAGTAAAGCAGGCTTTTGGGTTTGCCCTATCGGTCCGATTTCCATCCGGACCTAGCCTACCTTTAAACGCCTCCATTACTCTTTAGGAGGCAAATGCCCCATTTAAACTGTCTAGTAAACACTGTCAACACAGTAAAGTGCATTAGATTTATCATTTTCAAAGATGACTGTTTCATTGTCGCCTCCCCTCTAACCGAAATTAGAGCTTCAAAGGCTCGCCACTACACTACGCATTAAAAATGATAAGCCAATATCTACGAACAGTAAAGCTTCCGGGGTCTTTCCGTCTAGCCGCAGGTAACCAGCATCTTCACTGGTATTGCATTTTCACCGGGCGCCTCGTTGAGACAGTTTTCAACTCGTTAAGCCATTCATGCGGGCCGGAACTTACCCGGCAAGGGATTACGCTACCTTTGGACGATTATAGTTATCGCCGACGTTCACTGGTGCTTCATTCAGTGAGCAATAATCTTGCGACCATCACCCCCAAACTTAACATTCCAGCACTGGTCAGGCCTCACCCCCTATACATCCTCTTACGAGTTTAGCAGGGAGCTGTGTTTTTGATAAACAGTCGGTTGAAATACGGTTGTTGCAGCCACTACATCACGCTAGGCGTGATGAAATACGAAATCCGAATTTCGAAATCCGAATTTCGGATTTCGAAATTCGTTATTCGGATTTCTACATCATGCTCAGCATGATGTAGTGGCAGGACATATTGCGAACTTACGTCCACTTGTTTGCCTAGTTCCTTAACGAGGTCTCACCCGTTCACTTTAGCATACTTACGCTTGTCCACCTGTGTCGGTTTGCGGTACGGTTTGAATATGCCACACCCTATATGCCTTTTCTAGACAGCATGTTCGTTTTAATTTCCAGGTCACCCCGAATTTTCTTCACTCCTTCTCGGAGCAAGAACGTGAAATCCATAATCCGTTAAAACTATTTACTGTGCAACATATAAGAAACATATCCAAGTGCTAGAATATTAACTAGCTGTCCATCGGCTACACCATTCGGCTATGCCTTAGGACCGACTAACCCTTGGTTGAATACCATTGCCAAGGAAACCTCGGACTTTCAGTGGTCAGGGCTTTCACCTGACTTGCGGTTACTCAGGCCAACATTCTCACTTCTTTACGCTCCACAGTCGATTACTCTTCTGCTTCGATGCATAAAGAACGCTTCCCTACCAATGATGTTGCACGAATGCAACATCAGTCCATGTCTTCGGTATTAAACTTTAGCCCCGGGAATCTTTGGCGCATCTTACCCCTCTCTCCGCCAGAGGCGGAAAGTTTGGACAGTGAGTTGTTACACACTCTTTAAAAGATAGCTACCTCTAAGCTAACTTCCTGCCTGTCGAGGGCAAAACACCTCCTTCATAACACTTAGTTTAATTTAGGGACCTTAGACGATGATCTGAGCTGTTACTCTTTTGACTATGGAGCTTAGCCCCCACAGTCTAACTGCCTATCCAAAAAATACGGTATTCGGAGTTTAATTCGAAAACCTGGAGAAACTCCAAGGATTTCGATTTAGTCGCTCTACCCCCGTATTCTGACAATAGACGCCAGCCCTAAAGCTGTTTCGGGAAGAACCAGCTATTACGTAACTCGATTAGCTTTTCACTCCTTACCACAAGTCATCCCAAGAAATTGCACGATCTACGGGTTCGGACCTCCCCCCGGCTTTCGCAAGGGTTCATCCTGCTCATGGTAAGCTCGTCACGCTTCGGGTCTTACATTCTTTGTTATATTTCGCGCTTTTAACACTCGCTTTCGCTGTGCCTCCACCCCAGAGGGGCTTAGACAACAAAATATGTAAACTCGTTGGCTCGTTCTGCAAAAAGCACGCAGTCATCCCGATAAATCGGGACTCCTACTCTTTGTAAGCAAATGGTTTCAGGTTCTATTTCACCGGGGTCAACCCCCTACTTTTCACCTTTCCCTCACGGTACTGGTTCACTATTGGTGATATTAAATATTTAGCCTTGGCCGATAGTTCGGCCTGCTTCCTGCCGGGTTATCATTCCCGACAGTACTCAAGAATCATAGCAAAGAGCATGAAATTATTTTATAGTACGGGGCTATTACCCTCTATGGCGCCTCTTTCCAGAGTGCTTCTTTTAATAATTCACCTTTTTGTTCTCTCTCAGCAAACATTATTTGTTTTCCGACTATCCGGAAAACAAATAACGCCCCTGACGCTATAACCTTACAACCCGAATCATAAATGATTCGTTTAGGCTCTTCCCTTTTCGCTCGCCACTACTAGGGGAATAAACGTTGTTCTCTTTTCCTCCGCTTACTGAGATGTTTCACTTCAGCGGGTATGCTCCAAACACCATCACTGGTGCAGGTAATTTCGTATTACCGAAATTGGGTTTCCCCATTCGGAAATCACCGGATCAAAGTCTGCTAGCCGACTCCCCGATGCTTATCGCAGGCACGCCACGTCCTTCATCACTTTAATATCCCGAGGCATCCACCATTTGCATATAACCTATCCTTCGATAAACTCAATTATCGAATTCGTTTTAATTCCATACCGCTTTTTGCGGTCGGCATAGAATTTATCTTGCGTAAGATACAGTTTTTTCTTGTACAGCACGGGTGTGACGTACAAGAGTATGCTTTACCTTCACCTTTTTTTGGTGAAGAATTTTGATTACCTTTATTCTACTAAATAAGACCCATCTTAAAATTAGTAGAATGGCCCTGTTGAATTTCAACTTAGTAAAAAACTCATATATGCCTTTTGGGCATATTTTAACAGGGTTAAAATTTTCAAGCAACTTTCATAATTAGTCCGCGATTAAAAATATTTTTACTTTCAATCGCGGGCTAACTAATTTCAAACAAAAAAATCCGCGTCAAGCGGATCCAACTGATACAAAAATTCAGACAATCATCCGCTTGCTTTATTTTGTTTAGATTTAGTTTGATATAACATTAAGGCCATTCTAATCTATTTAAAAAGCAGTGTCAAGTCCAATTACTAGTTTAATTAAATCTAAAGATTAAACCCATACTTTTAAAGCAAAAGCGCCCCGAAAAACAGGGCGCTTTTAGCATTTATTATTAACTCTTACCTCTGAGTTATTTTATTTCTCATGTCTTTGAGTGCATCAGCTGCTACTTCCTTTCCGCCTAACCCAATCGCAATAGCAATTCCTAATGACAAAGTCCCAACAATACCCCAGACAATTGCCATATATAATGTCTTAATCAAATCGCTTGTAGGTAATAATTGCTCCAGAATCAAGAATATTGTAAATATCCAAATTGACCACTTAATAATCATTGAAGCTAAATGTCCGTACCCCACTTTCATTCTTTCAACTGTAATTCTGACAACCTTTTCAATAATGTCAGAAATTATTACTGCCACAACAAATATTAAAGCAGCAACAACTACGTTTGGTAAGTAATTTAATACTTGAGTTAATACTCCACCAAATTGTGATAACTGAAGAATATCTACAGAAATAAGTAATGAAACTATTACAAAAACCCACTTTACAATAGCTCCAATAAACTCTGATGGATCAACGTCGACATTTGCTCTTTGTAGGGCCTTGTGCCATCCCTCTTTGTCAAAAATTTTATTAAACTTTACTGACTTTAAAATTTCAGAGATTACTCTTCCAACACCAACTGAAATTAAGTATCCAACTACAAAAACTATTACAGCCAACAAAAGTTTTGCAGCAAAACCTATAAACCCTTGCAGAAATGGCTGAATAATTATTAAAAACCATTCGTTATATGTCATTTTTAACATGAAACTTAAAACGTGAAACGTGAAACAATGGTTTTACGCCTCAAATAAAAAGTTTCAAATTTATTTAGTTCGCCCTTAAATTATAAAGTCGACCACGAAAAGAGCGTTGTTAATTCTATTTATCAATTATCCTATTTTTTGCACACACAAATCAATACCTCCTGTGGATAAGTAAGGAAGCACAACGAACACTCATCCCAAGTAAAGCGAAGGATTACCGTATAACTATTTAATATACTGTTCCCAATCTTTAGGTAAATCAATTTTCAAATGAATATCCTTATCTCCAGTAGCTGATTTAAATGATAATCCTGTTGCACAAAGAGCAATGGAATTATTATCTTGCCATTCATCAGTCCCCTTTTTTTGATCCTGTCTGCCGGTAGACAGGTGTTCTTTGTCTCCTAGAATTGGATGACCTAATTCAGCCATTTGAATTCTGATTTGGTGAAACCTTCCGGTTTTGGGTAAAATTTCAAGTAAACTATATTTTCCGTTTGACTTTACCACTTTATAACTTAACTCAGCTGTTCTTGTTTTAGTAGCCTTTTTAACAGCCTCTAAAATTTCCTTATCACTTTTTTTTGCAAATCCTTCAGCAAAAAATGAAACCTTACTCACCTTCTCTTTTAGCTCTCCTTGTTTTTCTTTTAATTCCCCAAAAACAATTGCATTGTAAGTTTTTTGTATGGCGTGGTTGCGAAACTGCTCTGACAACCTTGAGGCTCCTTTAGATGTTTTCGCAAAAACCATAATTCCTGTGACAGGCTTGTCCAGTCTATGAACAAGACCCAAAAAAACATTTCCGGGCTTATTATACTTTTCTTTTAAGTAATTTTTAACTTCGTCAAAAATACTAGGTTTTCCTGTCATATCACCATGACTCAAAACACCCGCTGGTTTTAACACTGCTATTATATGGTTGTCTTCGTATAAAACTTTTAATTCCATTTTAAGTATGATACAGGTAAATTAGAGTACTTTCAATTCCCCTCTCAAAAGAAAGGAGGAGAACGCATGAGGATCAGCTTTTTCAATTACCGCTTGGAATTGAAAAAGGGATCGTCCAATGGCCCATTTCTTAGTGTTAATTGGCCATTGGTTGACCTGCCCGTTGCAGGTTCGAAGTTGGCCTTCGCAGTTTTGCGGAACGGCCAGTCGAGTAAGGAAAGGATTGTCAATTCTGAAGTCTTAGTTGTCCAAGAAAGGGACAACTCCGCCCTAATTTGGGTGGACATGGAGGAGCTGAGTGATGAAGAGTTCGTTGGAAATTGGCGAAACTATTCGCCACCACATTAATTTCGCCTAAACCCCGCAACAATGTTGCGGGGTTGAACATTTAGACTAATAATCTTTTAATCCTTTCTGCTTCCCCTTCTACAACGCTACCGTCATATTCTCCACTGTGACCAGTTGAGCCCTCATATGAAGGCTTTTTTTGGTCCAAGTGTAAGTTAAATGAAAACCCATCACCACTTTCTTTAATATATAAATGAAACCTTGGATAATCTGCTCCGCCCATTTTTCTAATTACGCTAAACTCCCCTGCTTTCTGAAAATAAGCCGGCTGATATCCAATTGTCCTCATAATGTCGTTTATACTTTTATTAATATTAGTAATTGAAAATTCCATATTTTTTATTTTCCCGACGCCAAAGCCGTAAAGGATCCGCGTATGAATTTAATCACATTAAATTTATCGGGACAAATTGCATTTTTAGTTTGATTATTCGTTAATTGATTTTTTTATTATTCCTTTAATTCTATTGGTCTCCACTTTTATTTCATTACTACTATATATATCAAGTTTATCCAGTAAGCTTTCTCTCAAAGTTTCTTTTTGGTCAATATGAAGTCTAAATAAAATTGAGCCATTTTTACGCTCACCATATAGATGGAATTTTGGATAAGAGATACTTCCCGACTGCCTCAACATAGAACAAATACCTTTTTCGTGAAACTTAATTTCACTATACCCAATTAATTTTGCAATATCAGTAATACTCATCTGTGTTTTAATACTGAATTCCATAGTTGCTAAAAATTTTACTTTATGATACTATTTTTTCAGCACAAGAACAAGTTCTCTAGTCTCGCCAAGGGAGCGACATATGTACTATCTGATTATGGTAAAGCCTTCAGAAATTTTTGATGGAGCTGAATGCGTTAGTCTGGAATTTGAGATATCTCGCAACAATCTAGAAGCAATCAAACAGTCTGAGAAAATTGCCTCTGAAGTAAAATTTAAGATGCCTAATGGTCAAACCTGCAAAGGAGCTCCCGTGGCTCTTAGAGAATGGGGCGGAAACGACCCTCAACCTACAATTATTAAACAGTGGTAATATTTTATAATCTCGTACGCCCAATGCGAGATTTTTTTTGACAAAGTTTCCTCCATAGAATAACGTATAAACAGCACTTAAACAACAAATTTAACAAAAAGAAAAGGAGTTTACAGTGAAAGCATTTCTTAGTTTCATGATATTGCTCCTATTAATAACAGGAATAATACTTACAACTATGCTATTGATCTTACACTCAAGCCCTGCCGAGGGAGCATGGTTGGCGACTATCGCCTATCTCATACTTGGCACAATATTCACTGTGCCAAACCTTTTTCCGCAGACACACCACCCGGACTGTTACTTTGACCTTCAGGAGGACTGGCAATGAAAAATGAAGAGATTGTCGCGAGAGTAAGAGCTTTGGTCAAAAGCTATAATGAAGCATACGAGGGTCTTTTCACAAGATTTGAACCAAATTACAGTAAAATAAGGAAAGAGAAGTTAAAACTTCAAGCAGAACTTACCACCGAACTTCGCAAAATTCTCTCTTTGCAATAGTCTATATCCCCAGCTCGCCGCTGTGGGATTCTTTATTGACAAATTATTTATTTTGTAATATTGTATTATCTAGAACCTTCAATAAAGGAGAGTGTTATGAAGTACAGACTTCTCTATCAAATCTGGAGCTATGATGTGGTGACGGGGATGAGATACAGAGAAGAGCAATTAGAGGCACCAGATGACGAAATGGCCAAAACCCTTCTTTCTCAATTCTCTTTTAACCTAAAAGAGAGAGTTCATAGACTGCAAATCAAAGCATTTTTCATTAGAGAATTATTTCAGGCAGGCGAGCACCCGGATGAAGATCGGCTCGTGATACGACTAGATACTGCCTCTACCTGGACGCCTTGAGTTTTTTGCCAGTTGCCCCAGCATCTGGTTTTTTATTTACTTGATAATTATAATTTTTTATTATATCCTACAACCAGCACAAAGGAGGAATTATTAATGGAAGACTATGAATGGGAATACTGTGTTTTTTCTCATAATGCTCAAAGCCGAGAAATCTATGATTTCACTGCCGAAGATGATAATAAAGCAGTCTGCATAGTAAGAGGAAAGAAAAGAGATATGGAAAGAATTTACAGGAAAGTTAAACACGTTGGACTATTCCGAAAGTTAAAGATTATCAATGTAAGCTTCTTTAACTAAGACACGTATATGTGTCTTTTTTTATCCGTGTTTAAACTCTATTACATCACCATCGCGAACCACATACTCCCTTCCTTCGGTTCTAATTTTTCCTGTCTCACGAGCTTTGGCGTAACTTCCTGCTTTTAGTAAATCTTCCCAAAAAATAACTTCAGCTTTTACAAATTTTTGCTCAAAGTCACTATGAATTACACCGGCAGCTTGCGGAGCTTTGTCCCCCTTATGAATTGTCCAAGCACGCGTTTCATCTTCTCCTGTGGTCAAAAATGTTTGTAGTCCCAATAGTTCGTACGATTTTTTAATTAAAATATCTGTCCCTGATAATTCAGGCAAACCTAATTCAATTCTTTCTTGTCTAGACAAGTTATCTGCATCAACTTCAGTCCCCACATCAACAATAACATAGTTTTTTAGAGTGTTTTTAAGTTCATCACCTACTTCTTCTGGCTTTCCATTTAATAAATATAGTCTTGGCTTAAATGTTAAAAGTTGAAAGTTTTTCAAAATCTCTATTTCATCATCTGACCATTCTTGATCAACTAATATTTTTTGTTGACTTAAAAATTCTTTAGCTTTTATTAAGACAGCATGCTCTTTAATCCCCTCTTTCTTTCCGGCACGCAAATCTCCTGATAAACCATCAATTCTTTTATCAACGGTTTCTAAATCTTTTAAAATGAGCTCCACATCTAAAATTTCTTTATCTCTTAGAGGATTCACATCATTTTGAGTATTAATAATATCTGAATTACCAAATACTCGTAAAACATAAACAATAGCATCTGTTTCTCTAATATTTGCCAAAAACTTATTTCCCAACCCCTCTCCTTCAGATGCACCTTTTACTAAGCCGGCAATATCAACAAAGTCTACGGTGGCATATATTTTTTTTGCAGATTTTGAAAAATCTGATAACTTATGCACTCTTTCATCTGGAACCAAAACAACCCCAACAGAGGGGTCAATTGTGGCAAACGGATAATTTGCAATCAGTACCTGTTTTTTAGTTAATGTTTTAAATAGTGTGGATTTACCAACATTCGGTAACCCAACTATTCCTATTGATAAACTCACTTTTTGAATAATACAGTATTTTTAAGCAAAATAAAAGTCCCGACGAGATGTCGAGACATTATTGCTATCCTTTTTTGTGTTTTCCATTTTTACCATTTTTTGGCAGAAGTGGCTTTTGCCATTCCGGTGGTCTTCCGGTTTCGTTCATATATTTTAGAAGATTTTCAAGGGGAATTCTTCTGAATGTTCCAACCATGTATCCCTTTATATTGCCTCTATCAAATTCTCTGATAATGGTTTGTTGAGAGCACCTACAAATTTTAGCTGCCTCTGCGGTTGAAAAAATATCTGGATAGTTTTTCATTTCCACACCTCCAAATCTGGTAATACTCACGACGCAATAATAAAGAAAATTTCTGCACTATTGCGTCGTGGGTAAATTTTAATGAACTATACCGGCAAGACTGGGCGTAATTTTTTTCTGTATTTTAATATACAATTATTGCAACAGATAACTTTTTTTGATGGCCTCATTGAGTCATCATTATAAAAGTCTTCTGACTTTTTATTGCAGTATCTGCACTTTCCTACTATTTCCCTTTTTACATTTTCAACAACAGAAGTCAACATTCTGTTATCAAAAACAAACAAACTTCCCTTAAAATGTTTCCCAGGAAATTTTTTAATATAGGTATGTATTCCGTCTTTTAGTTGATATAGGTTTTTAAAACCCCTGTCTTTTAGTAAGACAGTTGCCTTTTCGCATCTAATTCCACCTGTACATACTGCCACCACCTTCTTGTCCTTTAAATTATCTAATTTTCTTAACTTGGCAGGTAAATCTCTAAATTTTCTCAAATTTGGATTAACAGTATTTTCAAAATAACCAGCATCAATTTCAAAATCATTTCTTAAATCAAGTACCACAAAATCTTCCTTTTTTTCATACATTTTATCAAGCTGTGTAGCAGTAACCACTGGAGCTGTATCCCTCTTAATATTTAAAGAGCCGACTCCTAATGTAACTACCTCTTCTCTTACTTTTACTTTTAATTTGCCGAATGCATTGCCATTTCCTTTACTCTCCTTGAAAACAACATCTTTAAAAACTTTTTGCTCACGCAATTTTTTAATGTATAATTTAACATTTTTAGTAGTCCCCTCAAGGGTTGCATTAACCCCCTCTTTAGCAATAAGCATTCTGCCTGTTAAACCAAAAGACTCAGCAATTTTTCTTTGTTTTATTTTAAAAGAATCCGGATTTTTTATCGGAGTAAATTTATAAAATAGTATAATGTTGTACTTATTACCTTTCATATTTGGTCTAAAAAAAAGTGGTGGACCTGACTGGACTCGAACCAGCAACCTCCTCATTGCAAATGAGGCGCTCTAGCCAATTGAGCTACAGGCCCATATGTTTGATATTATATCAAACTTTATTTAATTTCCAATACCTCATACTACTTTTAATATTTTGATTTTTACCTTTTTTCCCTTAACTTCGTAGCCAAATTCCTCGTCAACTTTCCTTCCTATTAATTTTCCTCCTAATGGCGACTGGTAAGAAATTTTGTTTTTTAAAATATCTGCTTCAGTTGGACCAACAAGACTATAAACTTCTTCCTTTCCATCAAATAAAATTTTGACTTCAGAACCAACCTGTATGACTCCCCCTTCTTTTTTCTCAACAACAATAGCATCGTTAATAGCATTTTCTAACTGCTCAATTCTTCCAAGCAAATAAGACTTTGCATTTCTTGCATCATGATAGGCTGCGTTTTCTTTTAAGTCACCAAAAGCGGCCGCTTCAGCTATTAGCTTTACAATTCTTCTCATTTCTGTGGTTTTTAAATCCTTTAACTCGTCTTTTAACTTTTTTAGTCCGTCTTTAGTAAAATATTGTACCATTGAAGTCATGGAGGCAGGTCGCTCGCCCTTACCGCCCTCGCCCTACTAAGGCTAGCTCTACGGTTCTGGTCTCGCTCTTTCAAAACCCTCTGTTTTGAATTATTTCCTACACGGGGAAACCGAATTTTCCCCGACCCCCCCTCCAGTTGTATTAATTTTAAGTAATCGTACAGTTATACTATCAAAATTCTTAAAAATTTCAAGTAAAAGAAAAGTCACTCACGAGCGTAAGTGACTCAAGAAAAATGCCAGATAACTAAGGTGTCCGGTTGCCCATGAAGCTGGCCGTCACCATTCGGCCGAGGAGGTAGCAACCGTCGGTTTCAACCAAAGTTATCTGGCAATATTTTAGTGAAAAGCTGAGCAGTCAATCACCGTTCCAGACGAGACAACGAGTCTCAGTCAACAACTGACTGCTCAGCAAAAGAGCAAAGTGCTAGACAGCTAGCAGATGTCAATGCGGATTTTTGAACCCAGCGCAGTTCTGACCTACGCAGTCAAAACCTTGATTCAAAAATATACAATGACGGCTTGTGGCTCCCCATTTGACCCAACAAGCCAAACCTGTTAACTGTCTAGCGAACTAGACAATCAATGAATTCCACGCAACCCGCCGAGGTTATAAGAATTCATCAACTGTCCAGAAAATTACTTACTAATTTTAGTAAACAATTTACTAGACAGTCTCATTAACCAAATTAATTTAAATTAGTTTCTTTAAGTTGCTTCGAATAGTTGGTTTTTTTGTCGAAACCAGCAAAAACGCATATCTATTGAAAGAGATTATTAATTCTTCGCAAAAGCTTCGACCGGCTTGCGCCAGGCGCCTTAGCGAAAAATATTTCTCTCGCAATATAGTCAACGCTCAATATCTTGGTAAAACCAAAATATTTAAAAAAATGATCCACGAGCAGCTTCCGCTACCCGTGCCTTGTTACGACTTAGTCCCTCTCATTGAGCCTACCTTGATCCCACTTGCGTGGAGCTTCGGGTATTCCCAACTCGCTTGACTTGACGGGCGGTGAGTACAAGACTCAGGAACGTATTCATCGCCACGTAGCTGATTGGCGATTACTAGCAATTCCAACTTCATGAGGGCGAGTTTCAGCCCTCAATCCGAACTGGGACCGGCTTTGGTGGGATTATCCTCCGTCTTGCGACTTCAGTACCCATTGTACCGGCCATTGTACCACGTGTGCAGCCCTAGGCATCAAGGGCCATGCTGATTTGGCGTCATCCTCGCCTTCCTCCCAATTATCTCGGGCAGTCCCCTGTGACATATAAAACACAGGGCAAGGGTTGCGTTCGTTACCCGAATTAACGGTACGTCTCAAGACACGAACTGACGACAACCATGCAGCACCTGCCCAACTGTCTTGCGAAGTTCTACTTTCATAGAATTGTCAGTTGGGTTTCTAGCCTAGGTAAGGTTCTCCGGTTGTTGTCGAATTAAGCCACATGGTCCACTGCTTGTGTGAGTCCCCGTCTATTCCTTTGAGTTTTAAACTTGCGTTCGTACTTCCCAGGCGGATAACTTAACGCGTTAGCTTCGCCACTGGCAGGGTCGACACTGCCAATAGCCAGTTATCATCGTTTACGGCGTGGACTACAAGGGTATCTAATCCTTTTTGCTCCCCACGCTTTCGTCCCTCAGTGTCAGGGTCGCCCCAGCTAACTGCCTTCGCTTTTGGTATTCCCGATGAGATCAACGGATTTCACCCCTACTCCATCGGTTCTGTTAGCCTCTAACGCCCTCTTAGTCTGGCAGTATTCAAAACAGCTCAAAGGTTAAGCCGATGAGGTTTAATCTTGAACTTACCAAACCACCTACGGACCCTTTACGCCCAATAAATCCGGGTAACGCTTGGGGTCTCTGTATTACCGCTACTGCTGGCACAGAGTTAGTAACCCCTTATTCATCTGGTACTCTCAATAATTTGCTCCCAAATAAAAGAAGTTTACACCCCTAAGGGCTTCATCCTTCACGTAACGTCGCTCCATCAGACTTTCGTCCATTGTGGAAGATTCTCGACTGCAGCCTCCCGTAGGAGTGTGAGCCGTGTCGCAGTCTCACTCTTGGGGGTCGCGCTCTCACGCCCCCTACCCGTCATTGCCTTGGTGGGCCATTACCCCGCCAACAAGCTGATAGGCCGCGGACCATTCATAAAGCGGCTTGCGCCTTTACTCTTGCGAGACTATGGGAAATTACCCCGTCTTTCGACGAGCTGTGCCCCACTTTACGGTATGTATCCACGTGTTACTAAGCCGTTCGCCGGTGCCCTTGCGGGCCCCTTGACTTGCATGCCGGTATCCACGTTACCAGCGTTCACCCTGAGCTAGGATCAAACTCTCAAAATTTCATGCCAGTTAGAGTACTGGCAGACTTATTCGAAACAACTTAAAAAAACTAATATCCCCAACATTGGGATGGTTGTGTACCAAGTTGGGATTCAGAATAAGTTTTTAATGTTCGTTTTCAACGGACCAACCTTTGGTACGCCAAGTGAAAAAAACACCCGCGAAGACCTACAAACTTTGTAAACCTTCGCGGATATTTTTAAAACAATATATTTTAAAAATGTTTGCCTTTTATTTTGTTTAATTGTATTACTCTCCTCTCCCATTCTATTCTAAATAATCTGAATGTCAATAGCCTAATCCTTGGAGCCAGCTAAGGGATTCGAACCCCCGACCTACTGTTTACAAAACAGTTGCTCTACCGCTGAGCTAAGCTGGCAAAATATAATTTTTAAAGACAATCAGTTTAGCGAAGCTGTAGAGGAACTCTACCGATCGCTGATGTTCATTAATTTTTGTAAAAATTAATGAAGGCGACATAAGCTGGCAAAATATAATTTTAAATATACGGCGTGTGATACAAGTTAAAAATATGCCCTACTTTTTTCTTTTTTTCTTACTGTCTAATTGCTGGGCATTTTTTCTTATTCCATGAAGCAAACCATCAATTTTAGTTTCAGTTTTTAAAATCCAAATCTTTGCTTTAGAAAGTATCTTGTGTAAAAAAATCTGCTTTTCAAAAAAATCAAAGTGAATGTCCTTAATTCTTTTTTCTAATTTTTTAAGAGTCTTTGGTTTTTTAAAACCATGATGACCATTTTTGGGTAAGTTAACCAAAACCGGTATTTTTTTATAAAGTAGAAATAGTAAAACTCCAGAAGAAACTATAAAAATTATTAAAGAAATAAGTTGTATCATATTTCAAATCTTGAAAATCTCTTAACTTCTATATTTTCTCCAATTTTTGAAATAGCTTCTTCAATTAAATTATTAATAGTTTTTGAGTCGTCTTTTACCCAAGGTTGATTTAATAAAGAAATTGATTCTTTGTATTTATTTATTTTTCCCTCAAGAATTTGCTTTAATATATCTTCTGGTTTTCCTGAATCTTTTAACTGCTCTTCGTATATTTTTGTTTCACCATCAACAATTTCAGCAGGGATTTCTGAATCTTTTACATACAAAGGCTTCATTGCTACAATTTGCAAACAAATCTCATGAGCTAACTTTTTAAAGTCAGGCGACTTTGCAACAAAGTCAGTTTCACATCTTATGTCAAGCAAAACACCTGCTTTTGAATTGGGGTGAATATATGTTTCAATAATACCCTGACTTGCCTGTCTGGAAGTCTTTTTTCCAGCAATGTTTTTACCCCAAGTTTTTAGAATTTCTTTTGCTTTCTCTAAATCACCTTGGGCTTGTTCTAAAGCCTTTTTTATCTCATTTGGAGATGCTCCTGTTTCTTCTCGAAGTTTTTTTATATCTTCAATATTTACCACCGTAGGATTTAGGATTTAAGATTTAGGATTTAGGGAATTTACTACACCCTACACCCTATCTCCTACACCCTTGAATTTAAAATTGTTTCTTTGACACTCTCTAAAACATATTCGATTGACGAGATTGCGTCATCGTTTGCAGGAATAATGTAATCAGCAATATCTGGATTAATATTAGTATCTACAACTCCAATAATCTTAATCCCCTTCTTCTTTGCTTCTTTTGCTGCTGTTAAATCCTTTTTTAAATCTAAAATAAATATTGCATCAGGCAATTTTCTCAATCTTTTTATACCTTCAAACTTAATCTTAAGCGTTTCTAATTCTTTGTCAAAATTTAATCTTTCTTTTTTTGTATATTTTTCCAAAGCATTCCTTGCTTTTTTGTCTTCTAAGTCTAGGAAATAGTCAATTCTTTTCGTTAAAGTTTCAAAATTTGTCAAAGTCCCTCCAAGCCATCTTTCAACAACATATGGCATATTACAATCTTGAGCTGTTTTTTTAACTGATTCTTTTGCTTGAATTTTTGTTCCTACAAATAAAATTGTTTTGTTTTCTTTAACTAAGCTCGCAATAAATTTTAAAGAAGACTCAAATTCCTTAATAGACTTTTCCAAATCAATTAAATGAACATTGTTTTTAACGCCAGATACAAAAGGCTTCATTTTAGGATGAAGCTTTGAAACAGTGTGGCCAAAGTTAACTCCAGCCTTTATCATTTCTTCAATATTTAGTTTGACGTCGTTACTCATAATTATATTTAAAACTTAAATGATACTATTTTGATTTTCTCTCTCTAGTTTTCTTTTCTTTTTTTGGCTCATCAGACTTTTTTGCCAATTTATCTTTAAATTTCTGAACTCTTCCCACCTTGTCTAATACCTTTTCCTTTCCAGTATAAAAAGGATGACATTTTGAGCAAATTTCAGTTTCAATGAATTCTTTTGTAGAGCCAGTAAAAAACGTGTTGCCACAGGCACACTTAACAGATGCTTTCGCAAAGTATTTAGGATGGATATCTGTTTTCATAAGATGTATGTTAGCAAACTTTTAAAATAATATCAATACCTCTTAGCCTTATATTAAAAAAGACGGCTATTTTTCATAACCGCCTATTAATTATCCCTCGTTTCCAGCTATTAATTTTGGTTTCCATGGAAGATTTGGTTTCCAAAGCCTCCAATCGCGAAACCGAGGGTGATTATTCCTAATTTCCCTATATCGTTCAACTACTTCCTTGTCATCCTCGCCTTTTATAATAACCTTTGAATTCTTACCACCATCATCGGTATAGCAAAGTTCGTAATAAGTCATTACTACCTCCCTTACATTCCTTGACGATATACAAGAGAGTCATCAGATCGCTGATACGTTCGTCGCTCAACAACAATACCGTTGATTTTTTTTCAACAGTATAATATTGTTCAGACCAACGACGTTGCACTGCCTCTATCTTAATGCGCTTTAGTTGCTCTTCCTGCTGATGTTCGTGCTTGAGAAATCGCCTCCAAGCTTCAAGACGATTGACTTTGCGACTATACTTAGAAAGTCGCTTAAAGAATGATTCAAACTTAAAACGCAACATAAGCATCTTCCCTAACCTCTTTTTTATTATATTTTCCCTCCTGCTGTTTTTCAAGATTTTCTTGGCCATCTCAACCTCCTTATTTTGCTATCAAGGTACTGTTTTAAAAACTAAATTCTTATGGTATATTACTACAATGGAAATAGAAAAACAATCAGTAATTGTAGAAATAAGAGCTGGCACCGGCGGAGATGAAGCCGGGCTTTTTGCGCGTGATTTATATAGGATGTATACAAAGTATGCTACCAGCCAAGGATGGGGGCAAAAAGTGCTGGATTCTAATATGTCTGACATTGGAGGATATAAAGAAATTATTTTTGAGTTAAAGGGAGAGGAAGCTTATGATCAGCTTCAGTATGAGGGCGGAGTACATCGCGTTCAAAGAATTCCCAAAACAGAAAAACAGGGACGTGTACATACTTCAACGGTGACAGTGGCTGTAATGAAAAAACCTCAAAGGACAGAATTTTCAATAAACCCAGCTGACATTCAAATGGATACTTACAGGGCTTCAGGAGCCGGCGGACAGTATGTAAATAAGACCGAATCAGCTGTTAGGCTTACTCACAAGCCAACAGGAGTTGTAGTGACTTCTCAGTCTGAAAGATCTCAACTTCAAAATCGAGAAAACGCCATGCAATTAATGGCTGCTAGAATCTTGCAAGCTCAAGAGGAAGCAGACTTATCAAGTTTATCAGAAGAAAGACGCGCACAAATTGGATGGGCAAAAAGATCAGAAAAAACTCGGACATATAATTATCCGCAAAACAGAATTACCGATCACCGAATTGGAAAATCGTGGCATAATCTTGAAAAAATTGTTGAAGGAGATTTAAGCCCCATCATCAAAGCATTTAAAAAAGGAAAAGAAGAATAAAAATCCGCCAGTTGGCGGATTTTTTGTAAAGAAATAGACTCGTGAAGCTGTTCACGAGTCTTTTCCAACTTAAGCAGTTGGCGCTTTCTCCTCGGTTCTATTACTCGCGACCGAAAATTTGTTGATTGTACGAGGCCAGACTCCAAGTCCGGCCTTCAAAGAACTGCCCCTTTTGTCGGGGTCGAGGATCGGCAATATGGTCGCCGATTGCCTTGGCCGCAATAGTGCAGCCAGCGGCCGCTTCTTAGCGCGCTCTGTCAATTGATACACGGGGTGAATTGGCTGCTCCTTGCCTTTCATAAACGCGACACAAGCAAAAAGACGCTCTCGAGAGCGCCTTTTTTATAATATTATCCCTATCCCCCAATGGCCTTGATATCGGCTTCGTATTGAGATGCAAACTTTAGTACAGAATTTGCGTAAGCCCTGCATTCATATCTTCCATAATTTCCGCCACAGTAATACTTTGCTGCAGCAACAGATTCAGAGCTTCCCGCTCCATTATCTTTTAATAACAATCCTGAAGCTAAAAACGCATCTCTAATATTCCAAGGGTTTGCCGTTCTTCCTGTAATATCAGTCACTTTGATTGTATAAGCGCTCCATGTTGAGGCAATAAACTGCGCCGGACCCATTGCCCCACCCCAGCCATAAGGTGTCCCATTGCTTGTGTATAGTGGAATCCAGCATGACACAGGGGTTTCCTTTGTTTTCATTCCCAAACTTTCGGTTAAAGAAATAAATCCCTGAATTGATTTTGGATTCATTACTCTTTTTTTTGCGACACCCTGAAGGTTTGTACCGTTTCCAGTGTCAAAATCAGTTAAATAACATTGCCCTACATTTCTTCCAAGACTTGACTCTTGGGTTAATATGGCCAACAAGAAAGCGGGCCTAACCCCCGTGACACTTGAAACATACTTTGCAATTTCTAGCGCTTCTCCAAATGTTGGGGCCTGAGAAACTCCAATCAACTCAAAGATTCTAGCCTTAATAGAGGCTGCGTTTTTATCTGCCTCTGCTTTTTCTCTTTGCTGTTGCTGATATTGAGCTTCTGTTAACTTTAAAAGACTGTCTTGTTGCTGTTTGTTTTTTTCGTTTTGCTGTTTTTGTAAATTCTGAACCTGAATAGTTTTTTGCACTTGACCCTTTTCAGTGTCTATTTTTACTTTTTGCGTTTCCAGGTAATTCTTCAAATTTGTAGTACTATCAATTAAAGCACTAATTTTTGCATTTAAAGATTCTAGATAAGCTAAGTTACTAAAAAAGTCTGACAAATTTCCCTCAAGCAAAATAACAAATGAAGATTTTTTATCTTGCTCGTAAATAGATCTTAATATAGCTATAATTTGTTCTTGAGCCTCGCTAATCTCAAAAGAGGTCTTATCAATTGATTTTTGAGTATCGTTAATTTGCAAACTCAAGTCCTTTACCAAGAGAGTTCCCTGACTTATTTGATAATCTAAACCAGATATCTTCTTCTTTAACGAAGAAATTTCATTTTGTAGAGTATTTTTTTGTTGTTGAGTTTTAGACAAATCATTTGCAATTAGAGCAGATTGCTGGTCATAATAATCTGCGCACTTTTCAAGCTTTGCCCTACACTCTGATGAGCTAATGTCTTTACAAGTATTTTCGTCTTGTGTAATCTGTTCACACATCACAGATAAATCATCTGCAAAAACTTTATCTGTTTTAATGAAAACAAAAACAGGAACCAGAAAAGCTAAAAGTAATGAAATAAATGATTTTCGCATCTCTTAAAATTTAAACTATACTCCCATTATATTTTAATACAACAAAAAAGCAACCTTATTTCATAAAGTTGCTTTTTAAACTTTTAAAACTGTTATTTAATTTCTTCAACCACATCTTCCTCCTTCTTTTCCTTTACAACCTTCTCAACATCTTCCACATTTTCTGTAATTTCTGCCGACAATTCTTCTTCAACTTTCTGAGGAGGCAAAACCGCCACAATTATTTCTTCAGGGTTCTTTAAAACCTCTACATCTTTTGGTAGTTTTAGGTCTTTTACCAAAATATGGTCATCAAAAGTTTTAAGAGACTCAACATTAACCAAAATTTCGTGAGGCAAATTTTGAGGTAAAGCTTTTACCACAATTTCTAGCATGTTTTTTACCAAAGTCCCACCTAAGTCCTTTTCAGCTAGAGCCACTCCCTCAAATACAATAGGAATTGCAACTTCAACAGTTTCTTTTAAGTTTGGCTGAAAAAAGTCTATGTGAATAAAATCTCCAGTTATTGGATCTTTTTGAATATTGTGAACCAAAACAGTCCTTTTATCTTTAGTTCCATATAGGTCAATTTCAATCAAAGAGCTTTCTCCAGCTAACTTATAAACTTTTTTAAAATCCTTTTCATCAATTTCAATAATGTCGTTTTTCTTTAAATTGTGTCCATAGACAACAGCAGGGATTTTTCCTACTCCCCTAATTGAATTGGTTTTCTTTCCCAACTCACTTCTTGTTTTTGCTAATAATGAAATCATGATTATATGCGAATCTATAGATTAATATGAAAAGTATAACAGATAATATGATTTTTTGCAACTCCTATGCTGCGACCGGTGTGGGGGGTGTGGTGAGTGCTGCTGCCAGCAATGGCAGGAGCATGAGGCCACTTAAAGAATTCAACGCAGTTCACAAACCACAAACTGCGTCAACAAAAAAGTGGATTACATATAAGCCCACGGATGGTACCGCGGGCTTTTTTCATGCAAAAAATTAGGCTTTGCCTTCACTCCCAAAGAGCTTAATTTTCTCTTCAATCACCTTCTGCACCTCATTAATTGAGTTTTGCAGGTATTTATATGGAGTTATTTGATCTTTATTGGCATCCAGCGTATTTCTGAGTGTTTTGGTATAAGCCAGCCTCGTTTCTGTATTAATATTTATTTTTACAATTCCCAGTTTTATCCCCTCCTTAATGTCTTCTTCTGGGGTGCCTGATCCTCCGTGCAATACCATGGCAATTCCCACATTTTCTTTCAAATCTTTTAACCTATCAAGTTTTAAATGAGGTGAGACGCCGCTGGCATCAATTCCGTGAAAAGTTCCGATAGAAACCGCCATAACATCAATATGGGCTTTTTTTAAATACTCCTTTGCCTCATCCACCTTGGTTAAATCTTCTTCTTTAATTTGAAACTTTTCTGTGTACAGTTTTGAAGCATCAGTCCCAAACCTGCCGACTTCACCTTCAACGACGATCCCCTTCCACTTCCCAAAGGCAACAACTTCTACGCTTTTTTTAATGTTCTCATCTAAAGGAAGCTTTGAGCCGTCAAAGTGAATCATGTCGTATCCTGCAGCTACCGCCTCCTTTAAATAGTCCACCGATTTTCCGTGATCTAAATTCAAAAAAATTGGCACTCCCGTTTTCTTTCTCAAAGCATCTCTCATGGCCACTGCCTCTTGTAAACCAACAAATTTGGCTTCACCTTCTGAAGTCCCCAAAATAATTGGAGATTTCATATTTTGAGCCGCTTGAACAATCCCCCTTACCTGAGACCAATCAGAAAAGTTAAACTGCCCAATCGCCCACCCCTCTTTATACGCTTTGTCTAAATAATATTTTAAATTTTTCATAAATTATTTCACCAGACAAATATTATTGTCGCACTCTTCCCTTAAAACTTCTACCCTCGTAAAATTTTCTCCTTTTTTAAGTAGGCCATTTTTTGCGCCTATTTGACTTATACATTCTTCTGAATTTGCCATTCCAAGCTGAATTGCATATTCAATATCTCCCTTACTATGAATAAAACCAGACACAAATCCTGCCCCAAAAGCATCTCCTGCTCCCGTAGTATCAACCACCTCTCTTTTTTCATTCGGCTTTGCTTTGAAAATTTGCTTGCCATCTGAAACTACCACACCTTCGCCTCCTTTTGTCATTACAGCAATACCGGGACAAATTTCATCTATTTTTCTAAAAATATCAGCCTCTCTATTAAATGTAATTTTTGTTAAAAAACTTGCTTCTTCTTGATTTAAAATTAAAATATCAATTTTTTTTGCAATATCGTAAAAATGTGGTAATGAAAGTTGTGCCATGCCGGGATTTGCAGCAATTTTTATTTTGTTTTTACTTGCAAAATCAACAATTTCTTCAAAAGCTTTACACATTTGACCAGACAAAGGCGCTAAATAAAACCACTTTGCTTTTAGTTTGCCAAAATTAATTCCATTTTTACTTAAAACTTCAGAGGCTCCCCTGTAAGCTAAAATTGTTCTTTCTTTATTTGAATCTAAAATAACTATTGAATGGTTTGTTGGCTTTTCGTTGCTTTTTTGAATAAGACCTGTGTTAATTTTTAAGTTTTTTAATTCTTTAATAATTTCCTGGCTAGCTAAATCCTCTCCTAGGCCACCAAAAAACGCTGTTTTAAAGCCTTGTTTGGCAAAAGTTGCAGAAGTATTGGTACCACCCCCTCCACTCATAAAATTTATTTGCTCAACATCAATTTTAGATCCCAATGGAAAACAAACTCCAGTGCTTTCTATATTTTCAGTAGAACTATTAGAGCCTGCGGGATTATATTTCAAAACAGTTAAGTTTTTAGGCTTTACAATTATGTCCCTTGTAGCTGAACCAAAGGTTATAATGTCGTACATATGAAAATTATTCTAATTAAACTAAATACTCTGATTAGGCATTTTTTTCTTTTCTTTTTCTGAAATCATTAACATCGTCTTTATAATTGAGTCTGGGTTTAATGAAATTGACTCTATTCCGGTATTTACTAAAAATTCAGCAAAATTTGGAAAGTCGCTTGGCCCTTGTCCGCATATTCCAGAGTACTTTCCTTTTTCTTTACAAATTTTGACTGCTTGTTCAATTAATTTTTTCACGGCTTCATTTTTTTCATTTCCAATACTAGCAATTTCAGAATTATCTCGGTCTAATCCCAAAGTTAATTGAGTTAAATCGTTGGACCCTATTGAAAAACCGTCAAAAATTTCTAGAAATTCTTCTGCTAAAATTACGTTTGACGGAATTTCACACATGACAAATACCTTCAATCCCCTTTGTCCCTTTTCTAGACCAGCCTCCTTCATAATTTTTAAAACCTTCTCTCCTTCTTCAACTGTTCTGCAAAATGGAACCATTACTTGCACATTATCAATTCCAAATTCCTCTCTTACTTTTTTAATTGCCTTACATTCTAAAATAAAAGCTTCCTTAAATTTTTCATCATAATATCTAGATGCTCCTCTAAAACCAATCATGGGATTTCTTTCTTCATCTGATTCATATAAATGACCTCCCAAAAGTTCTCTATATTCGTTTGTTTTAAAGTCAGAAAACCTTACAATAACTTGCTTTGGATAAAAGGCCGCTCCAATTTTTCCAACTCCCTCTGCTAATTTATCAACATAAAAATCAACCTTATTGCTGTATCCTAGGGTTAACTTATCAATTTGTTTCTTTAAACTACTTGGGAGTTTTTTATAATTAATTAAAGCGTTTGGATGGATTTTAATGGTATTTGCAATAATTAATTCCTCACGAGCCAACCCAACACCATCATTTGGTATAAAACTTAGATTAAACGCCTGACTTGGATCAGCCAAATTCATTTCTATTTTTATTTTTGGTTTTTCTACTTTTGAAATATCAGTTTTTTTTACCTCAAACTTAATTAAGCCTTCGTAAGCTAGTCCCTCTTCACCCCCAGAACAATCAACTGTGATTTCTTTGCCGGTTTTAATTGTTTTTGTAGCGTTATCTGTCCCAACAATACATGGAATTCCTAATTCCCTTGAAACAATTGCTGCGTGGGCTGTCCTACCCCCTTGATCTGTAATAATAGCCGAAGCCAATTTCATTGCTGGTACCCAATCTGGGTCGGTCATGCCGGTAACCAAAATTTCTCCTTTTTTAAACTTGTTAATATCTTTTGCAGACATTATTTTATTTGCCTTTCCAGAGCCAATCTTACTTCCAACACTCATACCACCAGCCAAAACCTTCAACTTTTTTGACCTATCAATAACGTAATCTTCTAAAATATTTACATTCCTCTTACTTTGAACAGTTTCTGGTCTTGCTTGAACAATATACAACTTCCCTTCTTTTCCATCTTTTGCCCACTCCATGTCCATGGGTTTTTGATAATGTTCTTCAACCAACATTGACCACTTTGCCAATGTTAAAATTTCTTCATCAGACAAAACAAAATTATTCCTTTCTTTTTCTGTAGTGTTGATATTTTTTGTAGGCTTTGATTTATTTTTGTCATAAATCATCTTTAACAATTTTGACCCAACTTTCTTTTCAATAATTGGTTTAAACTCTGTTTTTAAAGTAGTCTCAAAAACATAGTACTGATCTGGCTCAACTCTTCCTAAAACAACATTTTCTCCTAATCCATAACTTGCATTTATTAAAACAGCGTCTGCAAATCCAGACTCTGTATCACATGAAAACATTACTCCAGAGGCTCCAACGTCCGACCTCACCATTTTTTGCACTCCAGCTGACAAGCCAACCTTCATATGAGAAAAACCCATTTCCTGTCTGTATGCAATAGCTCTGTCAGTAAAAAGCGACGCAAAACACTTTTTAACTGCCTCAACTACATTGTTTTCCCCTGAAATATTCAAATATGTCTCCTGTTGCCCAGCAAAAGAAGCTCCAGGTAAGTCTTCTGCGGTAGCAGAAGACCTTACGGCAACATCTACTTCTCTGGCTCCATAAGAATTTGATAGCTCTTTATAAAAAAAACCAATCTCTTTTTGTAAATCTTCTGGGAAAGTTGCAGCCAGAATGGCTTCCCTCGCTTCCCTTCCTTTTGCCTGAAGCATTTTTAGATTATGCACATCAAGATTTTTTAAAATGCCATCAATTTGTTTATCAAGACCTGTCTCTTTTAAAAAAGCAAAGTAGGCATCCGCGGTAATTGCAAAACCATTAGCACAATTTACTCCTTTTGGGATTAAATTATTATAAAGCTCTCCAAGTGAAGCGTTTTTTCCACCCACAACACTAACATCTTTAATCCCTAAGTCTTTAAACCAAATAATATTTTTCTCCATTTTATTTTAATTTGATTATATTTAAGGTAATTAAACTAGTATATCATTTATAAAAAATAGCAACAACTTTGACAAAATTTATTTTTTAAACTATCATTCCATAAAGAACTAAAGCGAGGAAAATTGGGAAGTCTTCCATTAAGGCATTTCATGGTGGTGCCGTAAGTATGTCTAGCAAGACTCTCTCTTGGTGCAAGCAAGAAGAGTTAAGCGAAGTACTGGGAAGGCTACAATCAGCTCCAAAAGAGCAGGACAAAGTCGGATAATTCTCGAGGAACCTCTGCTCCTATCGAGATAAGCCGATGCCAACTACCTCGCTAAATCAAAACCCCCAAGACACTTTTGTCTTGGGGGTTTCTTAAAAAAATAAGTGAAAAGTTACTTGTTTTTTTTATTTTTCTGCCACAAATTCTGTAAATTCTGCGAGTCTACAGCTAAACCCCCACTCGTTATCATACCATCCTACTACTTTTACTAAGTTTCCATTTACCATAGTTAAGTTGGCATCCAAAATGGAAGAATAACTATCTCCCTTGAAGTCCGTGGATACTAACTCTTCCTCTTCTACTCGTAGAATGCCCTTGAAATTCTTGGAAGCTGAAGCTTTTTTAAAAACCTCATTAACCTCCTCAACTGTTGTTTCTTTTTCAACTACAACAATAACATCTAAACTAGAAACTACTGGCGTTGGTACTCTCATAGAAATACCGTCTAATTTTCCATTGAGCTCAGGAATCATTTTGCCAATAGCTTTTGCTGCTCCGGTTGAAGTTGGAATAATATTAACGGCTGCAGCTCTAGCCCTTCTTAAATCCTTGTGAGGTAAATCAAGTATCTTTTGATCATTTGTATAGCTGTGTACGGTTGTCATAAAACCCTTTTGAATCACAAAGTTGTCATTTAATATCTTGGCAATGGGGGCTAAACAATTAGTAGTACAGCTTCCCATATCAAAAACATCATCCTTTGAAATATCAAAGCTATCAGTGTTTACACCTAAAACATACCCTGCTGTATCTTTGCATGGTCCTGATATAATCACCTTTTTAGCTCCCGCCTTAATATGCTTTTCTCCTCCCTCCTTGGTTGTAAATAGCCCAGTGCACTCTAGCACAATATCAACTTCCATGCTTTTCCAAGGAAGCTTCTCGGGATCTTTTTCTGCAAAAACTTTTTCTGGTAATTTGCCATCATAAAAACCATAGCTTGAGTCGTGGCGCAATAGATGCAGAAGTGTTTTATCATCAGTCAAATCATTAATTGCAACTACCTCCATATTTGGATGATTTTCAGAAATTCTGCGATATACCTGCCTGCCTATTCTACCAAATCCATTTATTGCTACTTTAATCATATTTATTTTAGATTTAATAACTCATCCACTCGCTTCTTATCAAAACCAATAACAACATTTCCATCAATGTCTATTACAGGTACTCCCATTTGTCCTGAGATTGCCACCATTTTTTCTAGCTCTTTTTCATCTTTTGAAACATCAATATCTTTGTACTCAATATTTTTTGACTTTAAGTACTCCATTAAAGAATGACAGTAAACACAAGTTGGTGTTGAATAAATTATTACCATATTTACTTATTTATAATTTTATCAATTTTCTCCTTAAATACTTCAAAGGGAACAGACCCCGAAACCAATTCTCCATTAACAAATGTTGCCGGAGTTCCATCGACTCCTTTTGCAGATCCCTCTGCCAAATCGTCCTTCACTTTCTTTTCATATTTTGAGGAATCCAAGCAATTGTTAAATTGATTAGCGTTTAACCCAAGTTGTACTGCCCATTGTTTAAACTTTACAACACTAAACCCACTTTTTTGATTTGCAAACAGTAAGTCATGATATTCCCAAAACTTTCCTTGCTCTGATGAGCACTCAGAAGCCTCGGCGGCCTTTTGAGCATTTGGGTGTATATTTGAAAGCGGATAGTGCTTATAAACTAATCTAACTGTATCCTTATATTCAGAAAGAATCCTCTCTATGGTAGGCACATGCCTTTCGCAAAAAGGACACTCAAAATCAGAAAACTCAACCAATGTCACTGGGGCATTAATATTTCCTTTAATATGATTATCACTAGTTATATTAAATGAAACATTTCCTTCCGGCTGAACGCCTGAATTACTAGGTCCTGTCAGTAAATATGCTTGTGGGAAAAATAACTTTCCATCTTTTGTAATATAGCTGTCATAACTATTTGTATCAATATTAACCTTAAACTTAATAATTCCGCTTTCCTCTGTTATATTTGAAGCTGTAGCCTTTTGTCCTTGCAATAAATTATTATTTAGGTAATCAATTGCATTATCTACAGCCTCCTGTCTAGATACTGGGCTAAATGAAAACATTCCACCAGAAGATGAGTTAATAAAAATTAAAACACCTGTAATTATTACAACTGCAACAGCAATTGCAATTATTATAAAATTTTTATTAAATCTCATTTTATGTGGCTCAAGCATTTTTGGAGGCTCGTAATTACTCTGGGGTTGAGCTCTCATTGATTGCTCTGAATCACTGCCTGTCATGTTTCCTGAATTATTTAGTTGATTTTCTTGCATTATATTTTTTAATCTGCTCAAACATGCAAAACATATTTTAACAGAAAAATTTTAATTATTATTAATTCTACACCTTGTGATATTTCCCGTCAAATTCATATTTAACCAATCCTGCAAAAGGTATTTCCACCTCGCCCATTCTTTCTGTGGGAATATTTTCTATACATTTTATAATAGACCTTAATGGATGATGACTTGAAACAACAAGAATATTTTTCCCATTAATCAACTCCTTTTCAATATATTCTTTAAAAAATGGTACTGTCCTATTATAAACATCCTCCCCACTCTCTCCTTTTGGCGGAGCATCTGTATAGCTTGTTCTCCAAAGCTTCACCTGATCTTCTCCATACTTTTTCTTGGTTTCAGCTTTATTTAGTCCTTGAAGCTCACCATAATATCGCTCATTTAACTTTTCAGAAACATAGGTATTCACATCTTTGTCTCCAATATCTTCAAAATTTCCCCATTCTTGCATTTTCCCTCCGTCTAAATTGATAAAAAATGGATATTTTCCATCTTCAAAATTATTGAAAATCTCAACAACAGTTTGCATATTTCTCATTAATGGAGAGGTAAACACAATATCAATGGGTTGACCCATGAGTTTTTGAGCAACATCTTTGGATGTTTTTAAGCTTTCTTTTGCTACTGGTGCATTTGTCCATCCAGCAAAACGATCTTCCATGTTCCATTGTGACTTTAAATGCCTTTGTAAATATAATTTTGCCATAGTTAAATTTTTTTACTTAATTCTTGCTCAATCTCCAATAATCTGTCGTACTTTACGATTCTTACATCCTTAGTATAGGCTCCTGACTTTATAAATTCAGCTCCCACACCAACGGCCAAGTCAGCAATAAAGTTGTCCATGGTTTCTCCTGATCGGTGAGAAACCATAATTTTCCAGCCGTAAGACTTTGCCAAGTTTACCGCCTCAATTGTTTCAGATACTGTGCCAATTTGATTTAGCTTAATAATAATTCCGTTGGCAGCTTTCTTTGATTCCGCCTCTTTAATCATCTTAATATTTGTTGTTGTTAAGTCGTCTCCAATAATAACAACTTCAGACAATTCTCTGTGTAATTCTTTAAAACCTTCCCAATCACTTTCGGCAAAAGGGTCTTCAATCGAAATAATCGGAAACCTTGAAGATAAATCCTTATAAAACTCAACTAATTCATTTCTTGAAAGCTGTTTTCCTTCTTCTACTTCGTACTTTCCACCTCTAAAAAACTCTGAGGCAGCACAATCCATAGCAATTCCCACGTCTTTGTGGTCACCAATTGCGCTTTTAATTAAAAGTAATGCCTGTTCTGCGTTTGCAATTTGTGGCGCATATCCGCCTTCGTCTCCCATTTCAGGTAAATCCCCTTGTTGCTTTAGCAATTCTGTCAGCTTATTAAAAACATCACTTCCTAACTTTAAATTTTCAATAAAAGTCTTTTTTTGAGGAACCACCATAAACTCCTGAAATTCCAATTCGTTTTTAGCGTGAGCTCCCCCGTTTAAAATATTAAAGCTTGGCAGGGGCATTGAAATTTTATTTCCTGAAATTTCTGAAATGTGCTTATATAAAGAAATTTTCTTTGCAGCAGCTCCCGCTCGGCAAACAGCCATAGAAACAGGCAAAATAGCATTTGCTCCAAGTTTTGACTTGTTTTCTGTCCCATCTAAAGCCTGCATTAAGTCATCAATTTCTTTTTGGTTTGAAGGATCTTTGCCAATTAGCTTTGGCGCAATAATTTTATTTACATTATCAATTGCTTTTGAAACTCCCCTTTTATCATCATCTCGCAATTCCAAGGCTTCGTTGGCTCCTGTTGAAGCCCCTGATGGACAAGAAGCCACAAAACTTCCCCTATCTGTTTCTAATTCAACCTCAACGGTTGGCTTTCCTCGTGAATCTTTAATTTCTCGCGCAATAATATTTATAATTTTACTCATTTTATTTTTTAAACTTTATTTATTTTTCTTAATACCATTTTATATATATTCTTAATGTCTGGTATCAGTGAAAGTTAATGTTGCTAACTAACTTTCCTGATATAATTATATGCACTCAAGGCTGCCAAGGCTCCCTGCCCTGAGGCCATGACAATTTGCTTATATCGGGAAACATTACAATCACCGGCTGAAAATAATCCTGGAGTTTTTGTTTCCAATGTTTCTGAGTTAAATATTACTTCATTTTTTTCGTTTAAGTCAACAAGATTTCCTAAAAAGTTAGTCGATGGACTATATCCAATTTCTACAAATACTCCGCTCACATCTATTTTTTTCTCCTTCTTATTTGCTCTATCTTCATAATAAATTGCGCTCACAAACACCTTTCCTTCAATTTTCGTAACCTGTGCATTGGTAATCACCTCAATATTTGGATTTTTGGCCACCAATTCTTGGTTTTCAGCATCGGCATTGGCTTTTTCGCCATATTCCAATACTTTTACGCTTTTTACATAGTTAGACAAAAACACGGCGGTTTCAAAACCATTGTTTCCGCCACCAACTACAGCAACGTCTTTATTTTTAAACACTGGACCATCGCATAATGAGCAGTAACTTACCCCTTTTCCGGCAAATTCTTCCTCACCAGGCACATGAATAAGCTTTGATTCTGCCCCAGAAGTAACAATTACCGAAATTGCCTTGTATTCCTTATCATCAACTGTTTTTACTGAAAATATATTATCGTTTTTTTCAATTCCCACAACTTCTCCAAGTGTTACAGAAAGGTCATTAGCCTTTAATTGTTTTTTGTATAAGTCAACCAAATCAGGACCAGAGATTTTTTCAAATCCCGGATAGTTTTCAATATCCACTGCTTTTTTTGCAACCTGACCTCCAATATCTTTTGAAAGCATCAGAATACTTAATTTTTGGCGAGTAGCATAAACAGCAGCTGATACGCCAGCTGGTCCAGCTCCAATAATAATTAAGTCGTACGTCATTTTACTGTATTGATTGGTTTATTTTTACTAAACGATTGAATATTTTCTACCGTAGTTTCTAAAATTCTTTCTAATGCCTCCTTTGAATTAAAAGCGTTATGCGGAGTAACAATAACATTTTCTCTTTCCATTAAAACGTGGTTTTGTAGCATCGTTTTTACATCACACTTTTGAGGAAAACCTTTTGTTAATAATTCTCTCTCGTCTTTTATATAGCACTCCTCTTCTAAAACATCTAATCCAGCTCCTGCTAAGGTTCCATCTTCTAAAGCACCAACTAAGGCAGAAGTTTCAACAAGACCCCCTCTGGCAGTGTTTACCAAATATGAACCTTTTTTAATTAAGACAATATTACTTGAATTTATTAAGTGATGAGTATTTTTATTGTAAGGTAAGTGCAGCGTTATAATATCTGAATTTTTAAGTAGATCTTCAAGAGAAACATATTCAAATCCTAGGTTTTTTGCCAATTTTTTGTCTTTTTTTGCGTCAAAAGCCACAACATTCATTTCAAAGCCTCTTGCAATTCTAGCCACATGGCTTCCAATATGGCCTGTGCCTACAATTCCTAATGTTTTACCTTTTAAGTCAAAACCCCTTAAACCATCTGGAATAAAGCCGTTTTCTTTGACGCTTTGTATTGATTTGTGAATTTTTCTTGAAAGGTTAAGAATAAGTCCAAAAGTATGCTCTGCAACCGTATTTTCTCCATAAGTAGGTACGTTAAAAACTAAAATACCATTTTTTTTTGCTTCTTCAATATCAATATTATCAAACCCTGTTGCTCTTACTGATATCATTTTTAAGCTTGGTAGGTCTCTTAAAACTTCTTTGCTTAACTGAGAGGATGTAAAAATAGAAATAACCTGACAATCTTCAACAAGAGGCAATATCTCTCTTTCTAAATTTCCCTCAAAAAATTTTAGCTCAAAACCCGTAAAATGACTTCTCATATATTCTTTTTCCCAGTCTTCAATTTCAAAGAAAGCAATTTTTAATTTATTACTATCCATATTTATCGAAAAAAACTATTTAAATGTTTTAATGTAATCCTTAAGATCTTTTCCAAAAACTGGGTCTTTCAAAGACATATACATAAATGACTTTAGCCACTTTAATTTATCTCCGCATTCTAACCACTCACCCTTTACTTCATAACCGTATACCATCTTTCCATCATTTAACATTTCTTCAAACACTTCTCCTAAAATTATTTCTCCCTTGATTGATGGCTTAGATTTTTTTAAATAGTCAAAAACCTCTGGAGTCAAAACATATTTTCCTACTATAACGAAATCTGATTTTATTTGATCTGGCTGTGGCTTTTCTATAATTTTCTTGATTTTATAAAGATTATTTGCAATCTTTTCCACAACAACAGATCCGTATGCTGGTATTTTTTCTCTCGGAAGCTGTTTTAGGGCAATTACAGGAGCATCACAAGTTTGAAAAATATTTATTAATTGGGCTAAAGCCGGAACACTAGAGTCAATAATATCGTCCCCAAATGAAACTGCTACAGATTCAGAATGTCCCAATCCCCCCATTTTATATGCTTGCAAAAGGGCGTGTCCGTCTCCTAGTGGATCTTTTTGAACAGCAAAGGAAAACTTAATTCCCTCGAACGTTGAATCAAAATCTTTTAACTCTTTTAAAATCTTATCCTTTTTTCTCTTTATTAAAATTTTTTCTAACTCAGGTGAACCCTTAAAATAATTTAATATCATTTTTTGCTTTGGGCTTATAACAAATACAATCTCTTCAATTCCAGAATTCTTAGCTTCCTCAACAATATATTGAATAACTGGCTTATCAACCAAAGGCAAAAACTCTTTTGAAATAGCCAAAGACAAAGGTAAAAACCTGGTTCCAAGTCCAGCCACCGGAATAATCACTTTTTTAATGTTTTGTACATCCATGGACAATTTTAGTCTATAAATTTAATTAATCCTAAATTATACTACTTAATTTTTTTAAATCTTAAAAAAGCTGGTATCTCCCATTCTTCTTCCTGCTTTGACTTAGTTTCACTCTCAAGCTCTTCTGCTTTTTGAATCTCCAAAGCACTTCTTCGTAAATTCTTCTTTAAGCTTAGTGTTTTTTCAGAAATACTTATCTTTTTTGCTTGAAACTCCTCTGTTTTTAAGTTGGCAAATTCCGGCATAAAGTCAACAGATATTGGTAATTTTTCCATATTCTGCTTTTCCTTTTTTGCTTTTTTGAAAGATTTTTGGACTTTCAACTTTAAAGGTTTTGCTTTTCTTACTTTTTCTTTTGAAACTACTGTCTTTTTAGCTATTTTTTCAGGTTGCCCAGAAAAAGGCATGGGCCCCGTCATAAGTAATGTAGTTTTTATTTTATTTTTAAACTTTGCATTCTTTGATATTCCAAAAATAATTTTTGCTTTTGAGTTTTTTTCAGAAATTGCCTTACTAATTTTATCAACCTCAAACATGCTAAGATTTTTACCTCCCTCAATATTAAACAAAACTTTTTCTGGCAAGAAATGATCTTGATAAAGCTGGTTATGTAAAACACTGGCGATTACCTTTTCTGCCTTATCTGACCCGGAGGCCTCTGCTGTATTTAAAAAGGCCAAATTCCCTCTACCTTGCAATATTGCTCTTAAATCTGCGAAGTCAATGTTTATTAATCCAGGACTCTGTATTAAATCAATTAAGCTCTCCAATGACTCAATTAAATTCTTATTAACCATTGAAAAGGCTTGGACTATTGGAGTGTTTTCATCTATTACTTTAAAAATTCTCTCATTAGGTATTGTAATTGAAACATTAAGCAATCTCCTTAATTCTCTTTGAGCTTTTAAGGCTATTTTATGCTTTCCTGACCCTTCAAACTTAAACGGCAAAGTAAAAATTCCAAAAGTAATTCCACTAAAGTCTTTGGCTGAATCTAAAAATACTTTTGTTGCGCCAGAACCAAGCCCACCCCCCAAACAAGTAATAAAAATCATAATATCTTGATCTTTGAATAAATGGGATATTTTTTCTTTTTCTCTTTGAGCAGCTTCCTCGGCCAGCTCAACATTAAGTCCAGTGCCCAACCCATGTGTTAACTCTTGACCAAAAATAAAATGCTTGATTCCCTTTTTCTTTTTAAAAGATCTGATATCTGTATCGGCTATCACGAAAGTGGCTTTTTCCAAAGACCTACCTATTTCAGAAACAATTGACCCACCCCCTCCACCAATTCCAATAACCTTTATCTTTGGCTTGAAAGTTTCTGCCAAAGTTGGAGAATATTCTTTATTTAATTTATTTTCTTTTTTTGAATTTTTATTGGACAACTTATTTTTTTTTACAAGTAAAATACTCTTCTCAGGCCCTACTGTTTTTTTTACTTTTGGCATATTAGAGATTTTCTTTTTTTTCATTAAGCTATTCTACCTTAGCTATTTTTTAATTTCAATAATCTTTGTTTTGCTCCAATCCCCTGAAATAATTTCTATAAAATATGATTTTGTACCAAAGTAATCTGCCAAAATTTTTATTATTGCTGAATTTGCTTTACCATCAACAGGTCGTTCCTTTACATAAACTACATAATTACTCTCATCTATTTTTTCTACCCTGTTTTCTTTTGAATTGGTTTTTGCCTTAACTATAATTTTCATATTGCATTTTAACAATACATTATTAGTGTTTTTATGTAAAACAAAACCGCCAATTTCATAGCGGTTTCGTAATTTATCTGCAATCCGATGGACAATCTAGGGCACTCTCAATGCAGATGCAATTTAAACTACCATCTTCACACATGCTATTTTTATCTTGGCAAATACCATCTCCACACTTATCTGAACAAATAATCAACCCCTCTTTAACTTCATTACTAGTTTTTAATTCAATCCCATCAATCCCGACATTAGAATCATTTGAGTTGTTTGTTTGATTTTGAGTATTTTTGCTTTCAATAAAATCTAGATTTGTCTCGTTATTCTGAAAGATATAGCTGTATGCCAACAACGCACCAATAACCGCTAAAACAATACCAACTATAGATATTAATAAAAATTTTTTATTCATAGTGGACGAGGAAGGAATCGGACCTTCGACCTCTGTCTTAGGAGTCTTTGTCTATATATTTCTATATTAACAAATCCTCCATTAATTTGGTGGGCCCAGAAGGAATCGGACCTTCTACCTCTGTCTTATCAGGACAGCGTTCTACCAATGAACTATGGGCCCACCAAATTAATTTGCAGGACAGCGTTCTACCACTAAACTACGCGCCCAGAACAATTAGAATAATACCAATAAAAATAAGTTTAGTCAAAAAAAAAATAAGGCCGTGACACAAGTGTGGCACGGCCTCTATGAAATGAGTCCGAAGACCCTTGGGCGAGAAAAATAAAGAACAATGGAGGCAGTGAGTGTGGCGTGCGAGCATATTGCTCGCTCAGGTGGTTTCCGGAACTCCGGAGTAGCATGGGGGATAGACCCCCGAACCGGAAGGTTTTTCCGCACCCTCAGCCTTTTTCACTACTGCCTCCAGAAAGATATTTACCAGAAGATAAACATTTTTCTAAAGGCATTGCCTCTGTGCCTCTATATTATCAAAATAATAATGACTGTCAAGAGTTTTTGTCTTTTTTGGGAATTCCCCACTGCCACCTTGGTTTTTCTCCTTTTTTATAGCAAATTCTAATTAGAATAATTGAAAGGAAAAGTATTGGTAAAAAAAATGTAAAAATAATTTCTTTATCAGATGAGCTTGCATCAATTGTAAAACCAAAAAATAATAAAGCACCAATATAAATGGCAACTACAAGCCAACCCTGCCAAGTGACTGGAACCCAACCCCATCCATATATTTTTCTCTTAAACCAATACTTTTTTGGATTGTCTTTAAAATAATCTTTGTATTTTTTAAAAATTTTTCCCATAGTTTTTAAACACCATTAATTAAACTTAATTTTTTATCTCTTGTCCATTTTTTGACTTCAGCTTCTCTTTTTAATGCTTTTGTTAAAGTTTTAAATTCTTCGTAGTATTTTAGTTTTACAGGTCTGCGTATTTTTGTATAATGTGCCCCCGATTTTGCATTGTTATGTTTATATATTCTCTTTTCTAGGTCATTTGTATAGCCAACATACAAAGAATCATCAGAGCATTGTAAAATATAAACAAAATATTTTAAACTCATTTTCTAAAATGCTATGTGCTTTTTTCATAATGTTCCCATATTACTTGGTTTGTACTAGGTTGTCGATCTAGTGTCTTATGATATCCAGTTCATGGCTTTATATTATGTCATATTTTGACGCGATCGAAAAGGTTAATTTCAACCACCTTGCTTTGCACTATGCTCAAAAATAATCACCGAGTTTATGGTACCATTCAAAATTCTTGCCTCAAGAATAGGATTAAAAATATCATATGCTCGCCTCGGCAAGGGAGGGTAAAGAATTTTTCTCTTGCCGAAAGTACTCCTAACTAAAATGTGCGTTTTAGACTGTAAGTGCTTGCGCATATGTAAAAGAATATTTTCTTTCATATTTTTTTCAATTCCAACCAAGGAGGCAAGAAAAATAACATTAAATTGGCGATAGTTTTGAAAACCCAATGCGTCCGATTGGATAATAATAATCTTTTTACTAAGTCCTAACTTTTTTACCAATCTCCTTGAAATATCACAGGCAAAAGCATCTGCATCTATGACAGTTACCTTTTGACCATGATTTTGCGCAATCAGAATCGCGGTAATTGGTAGCGGCCCCCCGCCAATAAAAAGAATGTTATGTTTTTTATGACTGGAACATATTAAAAGAGACATCCATTCCATTTTAGTAAGTTTTCTGTATCGATCCATGTCAGAGAAACTCTCGAATGCTTTTCTTGGATTTTTACTTTTTATAATCGTATTCGCCCAATATTTTTCAAATTCATAAACCGATTGGCTGATAACTTTATGTAAATTTACTATTTCATTATTAGTTAAAACATTCTTTCCCTTTTTATCTAGCACAAAAGCAAAGAGGCTTTCCAAAAGCCTGTTAGTTTTTTGATAATCTGAATAATCCTTCATTCCTATTAGTTCTTGATATAGCTTTTTGACGTTATGGTTCATATTTATAAAAAATATCGGATGCACACCACATAGGGTGAGCATCCGATTTGTATCAGGCCAGTTGTGCGCAATCCTTTTTCCATTCCCCGTGCACCGGAGTGCCTTGGGAAAGCGAAAGGCAGTGCTGCATGGCTTTGATGATCAGATCTCGATCTTCACCGTTTTCCAGCCCGAACTTGGCGGCGCAGAGAAATTCCTGGCATTGCCAATAGGCCTTTTCGGCATCGGAGTTAAGGCTGGCGAGCTGCAAAGCTCCGCTGGCCAGCATTTCGCCGACACGGAGAGCTTTTGCTCTCAAAAGAACGTCGGAGCTGAAGCAGTTTCCGTAGTGCGTTGCCCACCAGGCCAATGAAACCGCCAATTCCCGCTGATTGACAGGCACGTCAGCAGCAACAAGTTGGCGTTCATGAGCTTTCAGGTGTGCAGCGCATTTGATCCAGTACTTCATGCACTGTTCGATCGCTCGCGGGAACCATTCTTCCTTGATCCGAGGACGTCGTGAGATCTCCTTGAGGATTTGGAGAATCTCAGGATGGGTGATGAGACGCACCAAACCATCCGAGCTAGGAAGCAGAATTGCTTTGTCGGGCACTTCCTGCATGAGCCGTTGGATCTCGGCGATCGTCTCTTCGTCACTGGCTCCTTCCTTGCGGATGAGCTGGTAACTCTGAGCATCGTCGGCCGTTTCGGTATC
>VGLO01000002.1 GCA_016866675.1 Candidatus Staskawiczbacteria bacterium
ATAAGAAGCGCTGGAGACTCTAATGTTGGTGACGAAATTACAACAGCTATTTTTAATGAAGGAGATAAAGTGACAGTAGTTGGCTTTTCAAAAGGAAAAGGTTTTCAAGGAGGAGTAAAAAGACACGGTTTTGCAGGAAGAAATAGAAGTCACGGAGCAAAACACGAATCAAGAACTATTGGTTCAACAGGACAGCGTTTTCCACAACACGTTATTAAAGGAAGAAAAATGCCTGGAAGAATGGGGTATGAAAGGGTTACTGTTAAAAATTTGAAAGTTATAAAAATTGATAAAGATAACAATATTATTGCATTAAAGGGGGCTATTCCAGGACATAGGGGAACACTACTCCAAATTAAAGGATAATTATGAAAGTAGATATTTATAACGAAAAAGGAGAATCATCAGGAAGTGCGACTTTGCCTAAGGAAATATTTGAAGTTCCAATGAACGCTGATTTGGTGCACCAAGTTTTGGTTTCATCAAGGTCAAATATTAGACAAAATTCAGCCCATACAAAAAATAGAGGAGAAGTAAGGGGAGGAGGAAGAAAACCATGGAGACAAAAAGGAACAGGAAGAGCAAGACATGGATCTACTAGGTCTCCAATTTGGAAGGGGGGAGGAGTTTCTGGGGGTCCAAGAAATGAAAGAAATTTTGACAGAGAAATTCCTAAAAAAATGAGAAGAAAGGCTTTGTTTATGGTTTTATCAGAAAAAGCAAGAAATAATTTACTAATTATTGTAGATAAGTTTTTACTTGAAAAAGCAAAAACAAAGACAATGAATGAATTATTTAAAAAATTACCTTTAAATAACTCAAGCAGATTGGTTTTGTATTCAGATGGAAATAATAATGTATATTTGGCTTCAAGAAATATTAAAAAAACAGCAGTTCAGAGAGCAAGAGATTTAAATATTATTGATTTGCTAAATAACAAGTATTTATTAATTTCAAAGGATGTGGTTAAAGAAATAGAAAATACTTTTACTAAAAAAGGAGAATAAAATATGGCTTTATTAGATTTTTTAAACAAAAAGAAAGATTCAGAAAAGGCAAAATCACTGAAAGACTCAAAAGCAAAGCCAGAAAAAAAGGCTGATAAGGTAGCTTTAGTTAAACCAAAAGAGACTAGCACTTTGCCTGAAGTAAAAAAATATAGCAAAGAGAGTGATTTTTCTTATGAAGTTGTAAGAGAACCTCATATTTCAGAAAAATCAACAAACTTAAGCCAAGAAAATAAATACGTTTTTAAAATTTACAAGAATTCAAATAAGCTAGAAATTAAAAAAGCAATTGAAGGCACTTATGGAGTTAATGTGACTGCTGTAAACATAATAAAAATTCCAAAAAAGAAAAGAAGACTTGGAAAAACAGAAGGATTTAGGAAATCGTATTCAAAGGCCGTAATTACGATTAAAGAGGGGCAAAGGATAGAAATTTACTAAATATTTATATTAGATAAAAAGTAAAATGAAGATATATAAACCAACAACTCCATCAAGAAGAGGAATGACTGGAATTGACTTTTCTCAGCTTACAAAAAAGAGGCCAGAGAAGAGACTTTTAAAATACATTAAAAGAAGCGTTGGTAGATCAAAATCTTCAGGTAGAATTACTGTTAGACATAAAGGTGGAGGAGTAAAAAAACTTTACAGAATTATTGAATTTGCTCAGACTAAAATGGATGCTCCAGCAAAAGTGATTGCCCTTGAGTACGATCCAAATAGAACAGCTTTTATTGCTTTAATTGAGTATCAAGATAAAGTGAGGCAGTATATAATTGCCCCACAGAATTTAAAAGTTGGAGATGAAATTTTATTTTCTGAATCTGCTCAACTAAAGATTGGAAACAGATTAAAACTAAAAAATATTCCAGTTGGGACAAATGTCTATAATATTGAATTAGAATCAGGAAAGGGAGGTAAAATGGTAAGGTCAGCGGGATCATCAGCGCAGGTTTTGGCCTTAGAAGGTAAGTTTGTTAACTTGAAAATGCCCTCTACAGAAGTAAGAAAGGTAAATGGTGAATGCTTCGCTTCTGTGGGAATGGTTTCTAATCCAGAAAACAGATATTATACAATTGGAAAAGCTGGTAAATCAAGACTAAAGGGAAGGCGCCCTCATGTTAGAGGAAGTGCAATGAATCCGGTAGATCACCCACACGGTGGAGGAGAAGGAAGACAACCAATTGGATTAAAACATCCAAAGACTCCATGGGGAAAACCAGCATTAGGAGTTAAAACAAGAAAATCAAAAAGGTGGACAAGTAGATATATAATTCAGAGAAGAAAAAAGAAATAAGGAAGCTGTGGCGAATAATTGCCCCGCCCCCTACGCTAAGGAATAGTCTTGAGCTTAGAGGGTGGAGCGATGATATTCGCTTAGCTCATATATTCATCATGTCAAGAAGTTTAAGAAAAGGTCCGTTTGTAGACCAAAAATTACTTGAGAAAGTCTTGGGTCAAAGAAAAGAGGACAAGGTAATAATTAAAACCTGGTCAAGACATTCGACGATTAGTCCAGAAATGGTCGGTTTTACATTTGGAGTTCACAATGGAAAGGAATTTACGCCAGTTTATATTGCAGAAGATATGGTAGGACACAAGCTTGGAGAATTTTCTCCTACAACTAAGTTTCATAGACATGGAGGAAAGATGCAGAGAGACATTGAAGCGGGTTCAGGAGTTAAGGATGTAGCTAAGGTTGCTCCGGCAAAACCAGCTAAATAGCAATTATTTAAAATAATCATGGAAGTAAAAGTAAGTTTAAACAATTTAAGAACAGCACCAAGAAAAGTCAGACAAGTGGCTGATTTGGTGAGAAATAAAAATGTTGCAAAAGCAAGATCGCTTCTTGAGGCAACTCCACAGAAAACTTCTATTATGCTTTTAAAGCTTTTAAAGAGCGCTGTGGCTTCGGCAAATAATGATTTTAAACTTCAAGAAGATAGATTATTTATTGCAAGAATATTTGTAGATGAAGGTCCAAAATTAAAAAGATGGCATCCAATGTCACGAGGTAGGGCATATCCTATAATGAAGAGGACCTCACATGTCACGCTTGTTATAAGTGACGGAAATAAAGAAAATGATTTAAAAACTGATGACAAAAAGGAAAAAATAATAAAGAAAGTAAGGGATAAAAAAGAAGAGGTAGTAAAAGTTTCATCAGTTAAGAAAACGGTTAAAAAAACAAAGAAAAAGTAATATGACACACAAAGTTCACCCAAAAGCATTTAGAATCAGAGGAATGGAAGATTTTAATGTAAGAGGATTCTATGGAAAAAAGATGCCCCAATACCTTGAGGAGGACTTTTTGGTCAAAGATTTACTAAATAAAAAATTTAAGGAGGCTTCAATTGCTAATATTGAAATTGAGCACTCTCAAAATAAGATAAACATTATTATTGAGTCTTCAAGACCAGGTTTAATTATTGGAAGAGGTGGTCAAGGAGTTGAAGAAATAAAAAAATTAGTTGAAAGTAAAATTTACGGCAGAAAAAACTTATTTGGAAAAGCAACTGAAAAAACAAAAAGAGAAATTAAGATAGATATTAAGGAAATTAAAAATCCCTGGGTTTCTGCTTCTCTTGTTGCAAAAATGGCAGCTCAGCAAATTGAAAAGAGAATTCCTTTTAGGCAAGTTTTGAAAAGAAATATGGAAAGAGTAATGCAAAATAAAGAAGTTAAGGGAATTAAAATGGAGGTCTCCGGAAGACTTAATGGAATTGAAATTGCCAGAAATGAATGGTTAAAGCAAGGTAGAATGCCACTTGCAAGTATAAGAGCAGACATTGATTACCATCAATCAGAAGCTTTTTGTACTTATGGAGTGATAGGAGTAAAGGTTTGGATATATAAAGGAGATAAATTTGAATAAACCACAAACATGAGCTTATTAATGCCAAAAAAAGTTAAGCACAGAAAATGGTTTAAAGGTAAGTCAAAGGGTATTGAAACCCGAGCGACTGACCTTAATTTTGGAAGCTTTGGATTAAAATCAATGGGAACAAAATGGATAACTGCAAGACAGATTGAATCAGCAAGAAGATATATTATGAGATATATGAAGAAGGGAGGAAAAATTTGGGTAAGAATATTTCCAGATAAGCCAGTCACTTCAAAGGGAGAAGAAGTGCCATTGGGAGGAGGAAAGGGAGCAGTTCACCACTATGTTTTTGCGATTAGGCCAGGAAGAATTATTTTTGAAATTGACGGATTAAAAGAAGATGTGGCAAAAGAAGCTCTTCAAGGAGCATCTAGAAAGTTGCCAATCAAGACAAAATTTGTTAAAAGAGATAACTAGCAAATTTATTTAATAATAATATGACAATAGAAGAAATAAGAAAAAAAGACAAAAAAGAATTGGAAAAATTGGTTAATGACCTTAAGAAAAAACTTAACGATATTAGGTTTAAGAGGTCTTCAAACCAGTTAAAGAATATTAATGACCTTGTTAACTCAAGGAAGGATATTGCAAAAATCTTAACTGTACTTAACGAAATTAAATAATTATAGAATAATTTATAACTTATAATCATGAGCAAAAAGAAATTAGAAGGAATTGTAGTTTCAGACAAGATGCAGAAAACGGTTGTAGTGAAAGTGGAAAGTGTCAAAGAACACCCAAAATACAAGAGAAGGTTTAAGGTACACAAAAAATACAAGGCTCACGATGAAAAACAGGAATTCCATATAGGAGATAAGGTTGTAATTGAAGAATCTTCACCAATGTCAAAGGAAAAAAGATGGAAGGTTATTTCTAAGATATAAAGATAAAGAAATTATATGATTCAATTAAGATCAATGCTAAAGGTTGCAGATAATAGCGGGGCAAGAATTGTCCAGTGTGTTAACGTTTTGGGCGGAACAAGAAAAAGATATGCTCAAATAGGAGATATTATTGTTGCTGCAGTAAAAAAAGCTGAACCAAGAAAACTTGTTAAGAAACATGATGTGATCAAAGCAGTTGTGGTAAGACAAAGAAAAGAGTTTAAAAGAAAAGACGGTTCATATATTAGATTTGATGACAATGCAGTTGTTGTTTTAGGAGATGGAAAACTACCTAAAGGAGGAAGAGTTTTCGGTCCAATTGCCAAAGAATTGAAAGAAAAAGGTTTTGACGAAATTGCTCAAATGGCAATAGAATTATTATAGAAAATACATGAAAGTTAAAAAAGGAGATACAGTATTAGTCACAGCAGGAAAAGATTCTGGAAAAGTAGCAAAAATTTTAAAGTCTTTCCCAAAAGAAAGTAAGATTTTGGTTGAAGGAGTTAATTTAAAAGCAAAACATATTAAACCAAAAAGACAGGGAGAGCAAGGTCAGGTTGTGAGAATTCCAGCTCCATTTAATGTTTCAAATGTTAAGTTTTTGTGTCCAAAGTGCGGAAAGGCTGTGAGATTGGGATATAAAATTGTTGGTGAGAAGAAATTCAGAGTTTGTAAAAAGTGTAAGTCAGAGTTTTAAAAACTACCATGGAAAAATTACAAGAAAAATATAAAAAAGAAGTAATCCCAGCAATGATGGAGAAATTTGGGTACAAAAATAAAATGGCGGTTCCAAAAATAGTTAAGGTGACTATTAATACTTCTTTTGGAAAAGAAGTTTCAAATAAAACTTCAGGTGAGAGAGAAAAGGTTCAGAAACTTGCTATGAATGACTTGGCGTTAATCTCAGGTCAGAAACCAAAGCTAATAAAATCAAAAAAATCTATTGCTGGTTTTAAATTAAGAGAAGGTCTTGAAATAGCTTCTATGGTTACATTGAGAAAGCAAAGAATGTGGGATTTTCTTGAAAAGTTAATTTATTTATCATTGCCAAGGTCAAGAGACTTTAAGGGGTTGAATGTTAAATTAATTGATCAAGGAGGAAACTTAAGTATAGGATTTAAAGAGCATATAAACTTCCCAGAAATTTTTACAGAAAAAGAAAAGACAATTTTAGGACTACAAATTACCGTGACGACAAATGCAAAGAATTATGAAAAAGGTTTAGAATTATTTAAATTAATAGGATTTCCGTTAAAGGAAGATAAAAAGTAATTTTTATGGCTAAAACATCACAAGAAGCAAAAGCAAAAATGAAACCAAAGTTTTCAACAAGGTTGCAAAGACGCTGTTTTAGATGTGGAAGAAGAAGAGGTTTTATGAGGGATTTCGGACTTTGCAGGATTTGTTTCCGTGAGCAGGCAAATAAAGGAGAAATACCGGGAGTAAAAAAATCATCGTGGTAAATTTATAAAGGTTATAGGGTGTAGGATACAGGGTGTAGTGTTAAATTCTAAACCCTAAATCCTATATCCTAAATCCTAAAGAAAAATGACAGACCCAATTACAGACATGTTAAATCAAATAAAGAATGCTGAGGCCGTACAAAAGACTGAGGTTATTTTGCCTTTTTCAAAATTAAAAAATGAAATTGCTTTGATAATGCAAAAAGAGAACTTCTTAGGAGAAGTGAAAAAAGTTTCAAAAGGAAAATTGAAACTTTTAAAATTAACTTTAAAATATGATAATGGATTGCCCGCCATGGAGGGATTTAAGAGAGTCTCAAAACCGGGGCAAAGAATTTACACAAAATATCAGGAAATAAAGAAAGTAAGAGGTGGTTATGGAAAAATGATTCTTTCAACGCCAAAAGGCTTAATGACTGGAGTTGAGGCTAAAAAATCAAAATTAGGAGGGGAGGTTTTAATGGAAGTTTGGTAGAATGCGTTGATAGAATTGAGAATTGACGATGTTTGAAAAATAATATATAATAACGAATTCATAAGTTTAAAAAATCATAAAATGTGGAGCAAGGTAGCGTAATAATGCTTCGCGATTAATGTTTCAAGTTTCATGTCAAGAATAGGAAAAAAATTAATTGATGTACCCTCAACTGTAAAAGTTGAAATTACAGGACAAGATATTAAGGTTCAAGGACCTAAGGGTACTTTGGATGCAAAAATTAACAGAGAAATTAAAGTGGAATTAAAGGATGGTAAAATTTCTGTAATGCCTGTAAGAGCTTTGCCAAAAAGTATGAAGGGATTATGGGGTTTGTATAGGGCATTGATTTTTAATATGATTGAAGGAGTTGAAAAAGGTTTTGAAAAAAAACTTGAAATTGAAGGAGTTGGATACAAAGCAGCAGTACAAGGAGATGAGTTGGTTTTAAATGTTGGTTTTGTTCACCCTGTTAAGATTAAAAAGCCTGAAGGAATCGTATTCCTAGTTGAAAAGAACGTAATTACAGTTTCAGGAATTAACAAGGAGCAGGTAGGTCAGATTTCAGCTGAAATAAGAGCTTCAAAGAAAGCCGAACCATATAAAGGAAAGGGAATTAAATATCAAGGCGAGAAGATTAGAAGAAAAGAAGGAAAGAAGGTTGTAGCTTCAAAATAAGATTTACTTCATAAATATATAACATGTTAGGAAAAAAAATAAAAAGATTAAAAGCCCACAGAAAGATAAGAATGAAGGTTTTTGGAACAAAAGAAAAGCCAAGACTTTCGGTTTTTAGGTCTGCAAGCTATATTTACGCCCAACTTATTGATGATGAATCTGGTAAGGTTTTACTTTCTGTATCTGACTTAAAGGTAAAGTCTTCAAAAGCAAAGAAAGTTGAAAGAGCTATGGAAGTTGGAAAAATAATTGCCAAAGAAGCAGTTTCAAAAAAAATCGAGAAAGTTGTTTTTGATAGAGGAGGCTTTGTTTTTCATGGAAGAGTAAAGGCTGTGGCTGACGGAGCTAGAGAAGGAGGGTTGAAGTTTTAGATAAATCTAAAACTTAAATTTCTAATTTATAAAAATTTCTTAATTCTAAAATCATAAATCTTAAATCATAATAATGGCAGAAGAAATAAAAAAAGTTGTAAATACAGATAAAAAAATACAGAATAATAACCAGTCTAATAGGAGTGATGGTTTTAGGTCAATAAGAAAGTTTTCTGGATCAAGGGCAGCGGTAAGAGATGAATTTGAAACCAAGCTTTTGGATTTAGCCAGAGTGACAAGAGTGACTGGTGGAGGAAAAAGATTAAGATTTCGTGCAGTTGTAGTAGCTGGGGACAAAAAATCAAAAATTGGAATTGGAATTGACAAAGGCAGGGATGTTTCTCAAGCAATAGAAAAAGCAACTTCAAGAGCAAAGAAAAATTTGTTGAATGTTGTGATTGTAAACGGAACAATACCTCATCAAGTTGAAGCAAAGTTTGGCCCAGCAAGAATATTGCTAAAACCACAAAGAAGAGGAAGAGGATTGGTGGCTGGAGGGGCTGTAAGAGCTATTTGTGACTTGGCTGGAATTAAAAACGTTTCATCAAAAATACTATCTGGATCAAAAAATAAATTAAATAATGCAAGGGCAACTATGGAGGCATTAAGAAAATTAAAGGCTAGATAATATGCAAATACACGAATTAAAACCAAAACATAAAACAAAGGGTAAGAAGAGAGTTGGAAGAGGTGGAAAGAAAGGAACATACTCAGGAAGAGGTGGAAAGGGACAGACAGCAAGATCTGGTAGAAAGATGGAACCAATAGTGAGGGAGATTATAAAAAGGTATCCAAAGTTAAAAGCATATAGGAGTAATAAGGCTCCAACAGGTATTTTGGTTGTAAATATTAGTGCCTTAGATGAGAAATTTGAAAACGGTGAGGTTGTAAGTCCGGAAAGTTTGATTAAAAAGGGTATTTTACGTAATATTAAGGGGAAGGTTCCAGGGGTAAAAATTTTAGGTGATGGAAAACTAAGTAAAAAGTTGACAGTTGAGGGTTGTAAAACTTCAAAATCAGCAAAAGAAGCGATTGAAAAAGCCGGAGGAACTATTAAGTAGCGCTTAGGATATAGAGCATGGATTGTAGTGAAAACTAAATCCTAAATCCTAAATCCTAAATCCTAAACAATGTGGTACGAAAAAATATTATTAGTATTTCGCAATAAAGAATTAAGGAATAAATTTCTATTTATTTCTTTTATTTTTATTTTTTTCAGAATTGCAGCCAATATTCCAATTCCAGGAATTGGTACTGAAAACTTAAAGGGCTTTTTTGAGCAGAATCAAGTTTTTGGACTTTTAAACATATTTTCAGGAGGAGCTTTGAGTAATTTTTCAATTGTTTTAATGGGACTTGGCCCATATATTACTTCAACAATTATACTTCAGCTTTTGACCATGATTTTTCCTGCTTTGGAAAAACTTTATAAAGAGGAAGGAGAAGCGGGAAGGCAGAAGTTTAATCAATACGGAAGATTGCTTACAATCCCATTAGCTATTGTTGAGGGTTATGGAATGCTTACTTTGTTTCAAAGACAAGGTATTATTACAAGTTTATCCTTTCCTATGATGATAAGCTCAATTGTCACAATAGCTGCTGGAGCCATGTTTTTGATGTGGCTTGGAGAATTGATTACAGAAAAGGGAATGGGAAATGGAATTTCTTTGTTAATTTTTGCTGGAATAGTAGCTAGCTTGCCAATCAATATTTTCCAAACATTTATAAGTTGGGATCCTTCAAAAATTGTCTCTTATATTTTGTTTTTCTTGTCTTCAATTCTTATTATAGCTGGAGTAGTTTTTATTACAGAAGCCAGAAGAAATATACCGGTTTCTTACGCAAAAAGAGTAAGAGGAAACAAAATGTACGGTGGCACTTCAACTTATTTGCCATTGAATATTAACCCAGCTGGAGTTATACCAATTATTTTTGCACTCTCAATATTGTTATTTCCGGGTATGATTGCAGGATTCTTGGGTGGAGTAGGAGGTGTTGTAGGGACAACAGCAAATGCAGCAGCTGCATTTTTTAATAATCCATGGATTCACGGAGTTTTGTATTTCCTGCTTGTAATTTTATTTACCTACTTTTATACGGCTGTGACTTTTGACCCAAAGACAATTTCTGAAAATTTGCAAAAAATGGGTGGGTTTGTGCCCGGCGTAAGACCAGGGACTTCAACTGCTGAATTTTTAAAACACATTTTAAATAGAGTTCTGTTTACCGGAGCCATGTTTTTAGGACTTATTGCTGTTTTGCCAAACATAGTGGCGGGAGCCACTGGAATTACCGGTTTTACATTCTTGATTGGAGGAACATCTCTTTTGATTGTAGTGAGTGTGGTTTTAGAAACCATGAGACAAATAACTTCGCAGTTGGAGATGAGAGAGTACGACACATTTTAGTTTAAGTTATTAAAAAATCCGCCAAGAGGCGGATTTTTGGTTGAGTTTTATAAATCTTTTATATATAATACTGCTATGAGTAAAAAAGTGATTATTTTATTTGGTGCTCCGGGGGCTGGAAAAGGCACACAATCAGAACTTCTTTCTGAAAAGATGGGTCTTTATTTGTTTGAGACAAGTAAAATGCTTGAAAAGGAATTCAAAAAAGTAGAGGAAATGCCAAAAGATGCAAAAGAAAGATTTGTTGAAATTGATGGAGAGAGGTTTGATATTTTAAATGAAAAAGAGATTTGGAAAAGAGGAGAATTGTGCAGTCCTCCCTGGGTGACTTATTTGACGATTAAAACTTTAAAAGACCTTCACGATGATGGAAGTAGTATTATTATGTCAGGATCTCCAAGAACTATTTATGAATCAGAAAGGGAGATGCCGGTTTTGGTTGAGCTTTATGGAAAGGAAAATATTAAGATTTGCTTGATTGAAATTTCAGCTGAAGTGACAATTGAGAGAAATTCGCACAGGAAAATTTGCGAATTAATGCGCCACTCAATTTTATTCAGCAAGGAAACCGAAAACCTGAAATTATGTCCCATTGATGGCTCAAATCTTGTAAAAAGAAAAGATTTGGATGACCCAGAAACAATTAAAACAAGATTGGAGCAATATAAAGAAAGAACACTTCCTCTATTTGATTACTTTAGCAATAATGGGTTTAATGTGAAAAAGATTGATGGTGAAACTTCTGTAGCTCAAGTGCACGAAGACATTTTAAAGGTAATTGGATAAAATGAGCCTAATTAAAACACAAAAAGAAGTAGAGGTAATGGCTGAAGGAGGCAAAATACTGGCTGAAGTTTTGGGTGAAATTGAAAAAATGGCAAAACCCGGAATTACAACTTTAGAATTAGACAGGGCTTCTGAGGCCCTTATTTTAAAACGCGGAGCAAAACCTGCATTTAAGGGATACGAAAAGTTTCCCTACTCTCTATGTGCTTCTGTGAATGATGTAATTGTCCATGGATTCCCCTCAAACTACCGGCTAAAAAGCGGAGATGTTGTTGGTTTAGACCTAGGAGTTTTATGGAAGGGCTACAATACAGATATGGCTGTGACGGTTGCTGTAGGAGAGGTTTCCTTTGAGGCAAAGAGATTACTGCAAGTGACAAAAAAAGCATTAAGATTGGGAATCAAAAAAGCTAGAGCTGGTATCACAACCGGAGATTTAGGAAACACTATACAAAAATATATTGAAGATCAAGGGTACGGAGTGGTGAGGGATTTGTGTGGTCACGGAATTGGCAAAGAAATACATGAGGATCCACAAATTCCAAACTATGGACAGCGTCACAAAGGAGTTGAATTAAAAGAGGGAATGGTAATTTGTATTGAGCCAATGGTGACTTTGGGAGATTTTAGATTAAAGGAAGCAAAAGACGGTTATGGATTTGCCACAAGGGATGGTAAGATTTCAGCCCACTTTGAACACACAATTGCAATTACAAGAGACGGGTGTAAGGTTTTGACAGAGTAGCTCTTTTTGGAGGTTTTAGAATGGCAACAATTCTTGGTATTGAAACCTTTGCAGAGGCTCAAAAGAAATTAGAGCGAATATTGTCTCAACATCCTCCTTTGAGGAAAATAGTTGAAGAAACAACGATTCCTTGGGAATTAAGCCATAAGGGATATTTTTGGCCTTGTCCTGCTCCTAATTGCCTTGGTGGAGAACTTCATGTGGCTGGGAGGAATAAGCTTTACGACGGAAGAGCTGGCTTGGGGAGCTTATACATATGTAAGGATTGCGGACATCAAGTAACCCGAAAATAATAAGGTCCTGCTAGTATGTAGGGCTTTTTTGTTTTAGATTTTTTTAGTATGATATCTTAATATGAAAAAACTTATTGTTGCAAATTGGAAAATGAATCCATCTACGCAAAAAGAAGCAGTAGAGCTTTTTAATGCTGTGAAGGATGGAGTAAAAGAATCAGAAAATGCTAAGGTAGTAATTTGTCCGCCCTTTATTTATTTATCGACACTGAAAGGGCTAACACTTGGAGCACAAAACGTTTTTTATAAGGAGTCGGGAGCATATACCGGCGAAGTTTCGCCAAAGCAACTAAAAGATTTAGGTGTTGAATATGTAATTACTGGACACTCTGAAGTCAGAATGTATTTGGGTGAAACCAATGAAGTGATAAATAAAAAAATAAAAGAATCTTTGAGTGAGGGATTAAAACCAATTTTTTGTATTGGTGAAAAAGAAGGTGAAAACAAAGAAGAAGTTTTAAAGAGACAAATTACAGAGGGTTTAAGAGATTTATCTGAAAAAGAGTCAGAAAATATTGTCATAGCTTATGAGCCAGTATGGGCAATAGGCACGGGAAAGAATTGTTCTGTTGAAGAAACAAAAAAATCTATTGAATTTATAAAGAAAATCGTATTTCAAGATATTAATGTTTTGTATGGGGGAAGTGTAAAAAGCTCAAACGCTTCTGATTACTTAAAAAACGGGGGAGTAGATGGATTATTGGTTGGTGGCTCATCCCTCAAGCCAGAAGAGTTTATAGAAATCATAAAATTGGCACAATAGTTAAGTATGGGCTAGGTTTCCTAGCCTTTTTGATTTAATTGACATTTTTTGGGTCTAAAGTATATTAAGTGTATGGAAGAAGAAGTAATTGATGTAGGACAATTTTATAATCCAAGCAATGGCCGAATGAATTTTAAGGAAGTAATAGATGATATTAAAGGCTATATTTTAGCCCAGCCAGGATTTTTTTACGATATTGTTGTTGGATGCGACTCTCCTTCATCTGACAAACCATTTTTTCCAATTGCAATTGTTGTTTTAAGAAAAGGAGCCGGTGGCAGGTTTTTCTTAAAAAAAATGCATTATCCAGATGAGCAGCTCAAGCGTTTTGTGAATGTTCCAACCAATTGGAAGCAGAGGATTTTACAAGAAGTTTATTTATCATGTGAGTTGGCTCTTTCTCTAAGAGAGGCATTAGAAAGGGAATTCGGTAAAGCAAGTCCAACATTTAATTATCAATTTCAGTATATTCATGCAGATGTAGGTGAGCATGGCAAAACAAAAGAAATGGTAAAGGAGGTGACAGGATTGATTAAAGGGCATGGCTTTGAACCAATGATAAAACCACTTTCATTTGCTGCCTCAGTGGTTGCAGACAGGTATACGTAGTTATTTTTTTTGGAGAGGAGGTATCCAATGCTAGAACTTTTAAAATTGGGCGATTCAGGATTAAGACAAAAATTACTTTTTGGGAAAGAAGTAGTTAAATATTCTCGCGCCACAAATATGACTCGCAAACATGTTGTGTCTGATGAGTATGGCACAGTGGAGTTGACTCTTTACCAGCGCTCGAATGCTTGCAATAAAGAAGCAGGAATTATCTTGTTGCCACCAAAAGACTTTGGACATATTGAATTGATTGCTAAAATGATCAGGGTTTTTGGGCAAAGAATGGAAAATTGCTTCGCAACTGTGGGAGATTACTATTTTTATCTTGTTGCAAAGTATGGATTAACCAAAGTTAAATACTCTGCATGGAATCCTGAATGAAATTATTACCGGTGGTTTTGACTACCGGTTTTTGTTTTGAAAAAATATTTGATGAAAGAAGATTTTTATTGTAAAATAGAAATCCACGGACTACGTCCATGGTATTGGAGCAAGAAATAATAAAAAATCATGAATTCAGCAGATTTACGGAAAAAATTCCTCGAATTTTTTAAAAAAAATGAGCATACTGTGGTTCCCTCTTCTTCGCTATTGCCGACTGATCCTTCGGTACTTTTTACAACTGCGGGCATGCAACAATTCAAGCCCTATTATACAGGTGACGCTGATGCGATGAAGGATTTTGGATCACTGAGCACGGCTTCTGTCCAAAAATCTATGCGTACTTCAGATATTGAAGAGGTTGGCGATGATACCCACGATACCTTCTTTGAAATGCTGGGAAACTTCAGTTTTGGCGGGTACTGGAAAAAAGAAGCCATTACGTACGCTTTTGAATTTATTGCAAGCGTAGTGGGATTGGAGATTTCGTATGTTACGGTTTTTGAAGGGTCAGATGTAGTGCCAAAAGATGAAGAATCAAAAGAAATTTGGAAATCACTTGGGGTTACAGATATCAGGGAAGAAGGAATGGAAGATGTCTTTTGGGGCCCAACGGGAAATAATGGCCCTTGCGGACCAACCACGGAAATTTACTGTAAAAATGCTAATGGAATAGATGTTGAAATTTGGAATATTGTTTTCAATGAGTTTTTCTGTGACGGCTCAAGAGAGCAATTGTTAGCCGGAGAAGCAAAGCTCACTCCTCTTGAGAAAAAAGGAATTGATACGGGCATGGGATTAGAAAGGCTAGCCATGGTTGCCCAAAAAACAACCAATATTTTTGATACAGATTTATTTTTACCAATTTTAGACCAAGTTCCAGATGCAGATTTGAGGCTGAGGCGAATAGTGGCTGACCATTTGAGATCTGCAATATTTTTAATTGCTGATGGCGTCTTACCTTCAAACAAAGATCAGGGGTACATTTTGCGAAGGCTGCTTAGGAGAGCGATGACCTATGGTAGGATGCATCACTTTAAAAAGGAAATTGTTGATAATATTGTTGAGGCCACACTTTCTATATATGAAGGCACCTACAAGGAATTAGAAGAGAAAAAAGAGCATGTGTTGAGCGTTATTCATGAAGAGGGGAGGAAGTTTGGCGAAACATTGGAAAAGGGTTTGAAAGAATTAGAAAAAATGGAAAATATTGACGCAAAGTCAGCATTCTTTCTCTATCAGACGTTTGGCGTTCCATTTGATATTTTAAAAGAGCTAAGCGGAAAAGAAATTAATCAAAAAGCTTTTGAAGATGAACTAAAAAAACACCAGGAGCTTTCAAAGACGGCTTCAGCTGGAATGTTTAAGGGGGGGCTGGCTGATCACGATGAAAAAACCATTAGATTACATACAGCTCATCACTTGTTGCTGTCTGCTTTGCAGGAATTATTTGGAAAGGAAGTAAAACAGCGAGGAAGCAATATTAATCAAGAACGATTACGAATTGATTTTTCATTTTCTCGGAAGTTAACCGATCAAGAAAAAAAACACATTGAAGATATGGTTAATGAAAAGATTCAGCAGGGATTGGATGTGGTAAAAAGGGAGATGCCAAAGGAGGAAGCAGAAAAGATTGGCGCAGAAATGGAATTTGGTGTAAAATATAATAACATTGTTTCAGTGTATTTTATTGTCCCGATGCCAGAAGCATCGAGGATCCGCGATGGCGAGGCCATCGGGAAGGATATTATGGATAAAGTATTTAGCAAGGAATTCTGCGGAGGACCTCATGTAAAAAATACTTCTGAATTAGGACATTTTAAGATTGTAAAAGAGGAAGCTTCCTCACAAGGGGTCAGAAGAATTAAAGCAATTTTAGAGTAAAAATTCTATGCCAAGAAAAATTTACGATGTAGTACCACCTAAGGTGGCCAACAAATTAGAAAACGCAGTACGGGATTTGGGCGTTGCAAAAGCAACAAAAAAGAAGCGCACAACAAAATCTGTAAAAATTAACAAAAGTCCACGAGTTGAAAGCAAGATTCAAATGCCGGCGATAGATCAAAAACATTCAATTAAAAAATGGGTTGGCATTGGAGTTGTTGTTTGTGTTTTTCTAGTTGGATTATTTCTTTTTGTAAGACTACCAAAAGCCGAAATTCAAATTTCACCTACTTTGAGCGAGATAAAATTGGAAGACGAAATTCTAGCTAACAAGAATGTAAGCGAAATTAATTTTATTGGAAAAGTAATTCCACTTAAAGTTTTAGAAGATACAAAAGAATCTTCACAAAACTTTCCAGCTACGGGTACCGCTTCAAATGAAGGAAGAGCCACAGGAACCATAAGAATATATAATAAAAACAATCCCGCCACGCCAGTCACATTGGTTTCTGGTACTCACTTTTTATCTGATTCTGGTAAATACTTTGTGACTTTAGCAAAGGTGACTATTCCTGCAATGAAAAATAAGGTGCCTGGATCAATTGTTGTAAAAGTTCAAGCTGAAAAATCAGGAGAAGAATATAATATTAAACCCGCAAGTTTTTCTGTTCCTAAACTTTCTGGGACATCTTACTATTATAGTATTTGGGCTGAATCAACAGAAGATATGGTAGGTGGATATACAGGAAAGGTAAAAAAAGTGACGAAGGATGACATTGAGAGCGCAGAAGATGTTTTAACAAAAAAACTTATATCAGATGCAGAGTCTACAATAAAAAGCAAAATTTCAGAAGATGAAATTATTCTTGATGATTCTGTTTTGGCAAATGTAATTTCTACAATTTCTGATGTAAAGCCAGAAACAGTAGTAGAATCATTTAATCAATCTGCAAGCGTAAAAATTACAGCCCTAGTGGTTAATAAAAAAGATTTAGAAGAATATGCAAAGAAAGTAATTTCAGAAAAAATTCCTTCTGATAGTAAATTACTAGAAAGTAGTTTGAGTATTGTTTATGAGTCTGGGTTATTAGACTTTACAAAAGGGACAGAAAAGATTTCTCTTAGTGTTTCTGCAAAAAGCTACAACACAGTAAACACAGATGAGCTTTCTGAAATGTTTAGCAAGAAAGGGGAGTCTGAAATTAAAAGTATTGTTGAATCAACTTACGGAGACAAGGTTTCCTTAGTTGATGTTAATTTTTGGCCTTTCTGGGTAAATTCAGCTCCGAGCAATGTAAGCAGGATTAAAACTAACCTAAGTTTTGAATAAATAATCCAAAAATAGTCTAAAAATACCAATAGGGTTGACCTTTTTTAGTATTTTTGTTAACATAGCCTAGTAAATGGAAGACATTCAAACTAATTCCAAAAGCGCACAAGAAGACCCCAAAAAGGTCATAAAAACAGAAGGTAGGGTAATGGAAGCTTTGCCCAATGCTTTTTTTAAGGTTTTACTGGAAGACGGAAGAGAAATTACAGGTTTTCTTTCCGGAAAAATGAAATTAAATAGGATTAAGATTTTACCTGGAGATAAAGTGACTTTGGAGATGTCTCCGTATGATAATTCAAAGGGTAGAATTACATATAGACTAAAGCAATATGAAAGTTAGACCATCAGTAAAAAAGATTTGTAATGACTGCAAGATTATAAAGAGATCTGGGCGAATTTATGTTATTTGCAAGAAAAATCCAAAACATAAACAAAGACAAGGTTAATTTTTTAAAAAATATGCCAAGAATAGTAGGGGTGACTATCCCCGACGACAAAAGAATGGAAGTTGCAATAACCTATATATATGGAATAGGCAAAACTTTAGGTAAGGAAATTTTAGAAAAAACAAAGATTGATTTAAATAAAAAAGCAAAAGACTTAAGCCAACAGGAATTAAGCGATCTTAAAGAATATATTGAAAAGAATTTTAAAATTGAGGGAGATTTGAGAAGACAGATAATGATTAATATAAAAAGGTTAAAGGACATTGGCACATGGAGAGGAACAAGACATTCAAAGAAATTACCGGTTAGAGGGCAAAGAACAAAAACAAATACAAGGACAGTAAGAGGTAATGTAAGAAAAACAATGGGATCAGGAAGAAAACCATCTGCATCACCAACATAATAATTTAATACAATGGGAAAAAAACACGTCACACAACAAAGCCAAGAAGAGGCAATCAAAGAAAGCGAGAAAGTTGAATCAGCCGTAAAGAAAGATATAAGAGTAAAGGCAAGTCAACGAATTCTTGAGGGAAAGGTTTATGTTTCTTCTTCTTATAACAACACTATAATTACACTTACAAATTCAGTGGGACAGGTTTTGGCTACAAAGTCAGCTGGAGCAGTTGGATTTAAGGGGACCAAGAAATCAACTTCTTTTGCGGCTTCGCGCGTTGCTGAAACAATAGTTGGTGTTTGTAAGAAGTTAGGAATTGAAAAATTAGAAGTTTTAATAAAAGGTATTGGAGCCGGTAGAGAGTCAGCTGTTAGAACTTTGGTAGCTCAAGGGCTAAACATTGTTTCAGTAAAGGATGTGACTCCAATTCCACACAATGGAGTGACTCCCAAAAAAGTAAGAAGAGTTTAAAAAATGGCAGAAATAAATACACAAAATAATAAAGGAGTAAATAATGTGATGCCAAATTCACCTGCACCTGATAAAAAAAGAAAATCAAGGGGTGCTGTTTCTGAATACAAAAAATCTTTAGTTGAGAAACAAGCCCTAAAAAATCTTTATGGATTGTCAGAGAGACAATTTAAAAAGTATGTTTTAAACGCTTTATCTAGCATAAGAAAAGTTGAAAATGTTTCAGATGAATTGATAAAGTCTTTAGAAAAAAGGCTTGATAATGTAATTTTTCGTATTGGATTTGCAAAGACAAGAGCCCAATCAAGGCAGTTGGTTAATCATGCCTACTTCTTCGTAAACGGAAAGTCAGTAAACATCCCTTCATTTGAAGTGAAAAAGGGTGATGTAGTTTCAATTAAGGAATCAAAAAGGAAAAAATTGATATTTCAGGAATTATCAAAAGATTTAAAAAAGATGGAAGCGCCATCTTGGTTAAAGCTAAATAAAGAAGGGTTTTTTGCAGATGTTTTAGGAGACCCAAGTTTGGCTGAAGCAAATCCACCGGTTGAAATTTCTTTGATATTTGAGTTTTATTCAAAGTAAAAATTTGCAAAGCAATTTGTAAAAATCAAAATAAGTTAGTTGTTGGGTATTGGTTGCTCGATAATCGTCACATGACGTATCTAGCACCTAAAACCTAACAACTAAAATAAAAACATGATACCACTACCATTACCGCCAAAAGTAATGCAAAAGGGTAAAAACCAGGCAGTTTTTGAAGTACAAGGACTTTATCCTGGTTACGGCGTGACAATAGGAAATGCCTTAAGAAGAGTTTTATTATCTTCTTTGGAAGGTGTTGCAGTCACAGAAGTAAAAATTAAGGGAGTTCCTCACGAATTTTCAACAATTCCAGGAGTTTTAGAGGATATGATAATGATAATTTTAAACCTAAAAAACTTGAGGTTTAAAATGCATGAAGGCACTACTCATAAAGTTGAGCTTTCAGTGAAGGGAGAGAAGAAAGTAAAGGGTTCTGATTTTAAACTATTTCCTCAAATTGAGCTTGTAAACCCTGAATTAGAAATTGCTACAATTACTGACAAGAAAACAGAGTTTATAATGGAAATTACAATTCAAAAAGGTATTGGATACGAACCAAGAGATCAGAGAAAGATTAAGAAGCCAGAAATTGGAGCAATTGCAATGGATGCAATTTTCACACCAATTAGAAATGTCAATTTTAATGTTGAGAACATGAGAATTGGAGAAAGAACAGACTTTGATAAGTTATCTCTTGAAATCCAAACAGATGGAACAATTACGCCAGAAGAGGCTTTTTATCAGGCAAATGAAATACTTATAAAACACTTTACATTAATTTTTGAGGGAAAAACTCCAGATTTAAAAAAAGAAGTTTCTGATTCTTCATCTTCTTCATCAGAAGAAGGTTCTTTGAAGATGACAGTTGAAGAAATGGACTTTTCTACAAGAACACTTAATGCTTTAACTGAAAATAGCATAAAAACAGTTGGAGGATTGATTAAAAAGTCAGAAAAGTCACTTTCTGAATTAGAAGGAATGGGAGATAAGGCTTTAACAGAAATTAAGAAAAAATTAAAGAAGCTTGGATTAGAGTTAAAAGGTGAGTAATTCTTAAGAAGCTATACTTATGCGAAAAAGAAATAATAAAGGTAGAATACTGTCACGACCTAAAAATCAAAGAAAGGCGCTATTAAAATCATTAGCGACAAGTCTTTTTTTACACAGTAAAATAAAAACTACAGAAGCTAAGGCAAAAGAATTAAGGTCTGTTGCTGATAAGTTTATAACAAGGGCAAAAGATGCAAAAATGTCAGATAAGAGAATTCTATCTCAAACTTTGTCGCCTGTTGTTTTGAAAAAACTAATTGAAGAAATTGCTCCAGAATATAAATCAAGAAACGGAGGATACACAAGAATTATAAGATTAGGACAAAGAAAGTCAGATGGCGCAAATATGGCAATAGTTGAACTTGTTAAGTAAATAAGAAATATGGAAACAGTAAAAAGAGAAAATCATTTAATTGACGCAACAGATAAAGTTTTGGGTAAATTAGCCACTCAAGTGGTTATTTTGCTTAGAGGAAAACAAAAGCCAGATTTTGCTCCATATAAAGATATTGGTGACTTTGTGACAATAAAAAATGTAGATAAAATGAGGGTTACCGGTAAAAAATTTGATAATAAGATTTACTATCATCACACTTTATATTTGGGTGGACTAAAAAAGCAGACAATGAAAGAGGTTGTGATAAAAAAAGGACATTCTGAAGTATTAAGAAAAGCCGTAATGGGAATGTTGACTAAGAATAAGTTAAGAGCAAAGCAGATTAAAAGATTAAAATTTGAAAGGTAAAATTATGGCAAAAACAGAAACAAAAAAAACAGTTAAGAAGGTTATTTTAGAACCAGAAAAAAAAGAGGAAGTTGTTAGCAAGGTTGTAATAGATGAGTCTGATGATATGACAGATGACTTTCCTACAGAAAAAGACTTGGCTTTAAAGCCCGACAGATATTTTGAGGCCACGGGAAGAAGAAAAACAGCTGTTGCTCGCGTAAGACTTTTTACAAGGGGTGACAAGCAGTTTTTAATAAATGGAAAGCCTTATCAAGAGTACTTCTCTACTGAAGATGACAAAAATACAGCAGTGGCCTCAATGATAAAGATGAAGTGTTTGGATAAATTCAGAGTGACAGTTATTGTAAGGGGGGGAGGGCATTCAGCTCAAGCAGAAGCCATAAGGCATGGAACAGCCAGAGTATTAGTAGATTTTAATAATAACTTTAAAAAGAGACTAAGAAAAGTTGGATACTTAACAAGAGATCCAAGAATGAGAGAGAGAAAGAAGTTTGGACTAAAACGTTCTAGAAAGGCTCCGCAGTGGGCAAAGAGGTAATTCAAGTATCTCTTCAATCAAAAAACCGCCTCTTGGCGGTTTTTTGATTATTAGAGACTAGATACTAGGGCAATATATTACTTGAAGATATTAGTGTTTTATTTGTTAAGATATAAAAAGTTTTGTTTACTTGATCATAAAATATATCTGGCTTTTCTATGCCTTGGCTTTCTCTGTTGGCCAATAAAACATTTCCTTCAATAAAAATTTTATTTATGTTGCCTCTGTAATCAATTTCTGAAATTACTACACTATTTGTTGTGTTATAAATAATGTAGTCGTTATTTAGCCAGTAAACCTCTGAAATTTTATCTAAAGATTTTTCAAGCAAAGCATTATTTTCTTCTCCAATAGGCAGATTTTGCATGAAATATAAGAATATTTCATTGTCATTGTAATAAACTAATTTATGTCCGTCAGGAGATAGCTTTAAGTCTTTTACAGATGCGTAGAATGATTCAAATGATTTTGATGAGTCATTAAGCCTTAAAAGATTTGCACCTTCTTTTAGGAATATATCTTGAGAGAACACTTCAATAGAGTATAAGGTTTTACTTTTTATAGCAATAGCTTTTGTGCTTATTTTTTCTGTGTCCTTACCCTCTAAATTTGATTTACTTAGAATACCATCTTTGCCAAGCCAATATATGCTGTTATGTGATACCTTAAAAGAAACTACATTTTTAATCAATGGTGTGTTTCTTTGCATTATTGAGAGTTGTGCGTTTTCTGGGGCATTATCAAAGTAATAAAGGCTTCCTGAGACTATAATATACCTTTCAATTGGTTTTGCCTTTAGATCTAAAAACTGGTCTGTACTGCCGGCAATTTTTTCAAAGCCAAAATTCTTATTAAACAAAATAACATTTTCCAATTTCGTTACTTCTTTTTCTTTTACCACAAAGTTTTTTTGGTAGTCATAATAGCCATCTTTTTTTATTAAAACACTATGTTGCCCCGGAAGAAGATTTTGCACAAAAACAGAATTTGAAAAAATCCCAGTAGAATTACTTATATCTCCATTAATTATTACCTCAACCTGTGAGGGTTGAACTCTTGTATATATTCCTCCGGTTGCCACGATTTTAATATTTTTAAAATCAATTCGGTATCCCAAAGAATAAAGTACCAAGTATGGAGTTATTATTAAAAATAACGCAATTAAGCTTAGAAATAATATTCGGCGAGTTTTTGCTTTCATAGATATTGATTAATATTAGAACATTAAGGATATTAGCACAAATTCCTAAAAAAAGAAGCCCAGGAGTATTTTGTAAAGAAAAAGCGCTTAGTTTAGCTGGGTGAACTAAGCGCACAGTTTTTTTGTTGGGCTTTTCTAATTAGCCCTTGCGAGCCTGTTCAAGGGTCTCGAATGGCCCCTTAACGAAAGACTCCTCGCAGTTAAGTTTTGAGGCCGCGTCCTTCAGATCTCGAGCTTGGGTGAAGCGAGTTGATGTTTTCTCGAGTTCCTCTGGTTCTCCGTCGGCGCAGATATAGCCGTCGACGACCGTGATATACCACCACGGGAAGAGTAACTCCTCGAGTGACTTTCCCTCGGTGAGGAGTTGGCGAATCCGCTCGACATCGTACTGCTTGCCGCCCTTGGGCGTCTTGTAGTACTCGCAGATCTCGTCAACCGACATGGCGTCGATGGGCCAGTCGCCGCAGCGAATGTCGTCTTGGGTCTGTCGCGCTTTCGCATCGGCATTCAAAACCAGAATGTTCTCGGCGAACACCGGCTCCACGTTGAGACCAGCCTTCTTGAAGATTGGGAACGCACGCTCCATGTGATAGAGGAGTGTGAGAATGCCGATCTTCTCGTTGCCGGCAAACATCGGCCGGCGCTTGAGCATGATCGCCAGAAACGCAGCATTCTCTTCCGTGGTGGACGAGAGCGTTTCGGCGAGGATTCTCTTGCTGTTCAGATGCGGAGCACCGAGCCAATCGACTAGCCTTTCCTTTATGACGGTCGCCTCGGACTTCCGATCGTAGTCGGAGCCGGCAAACGCCTCAAAGGTGAATATAGACTTCTTCTGGGTCGGGTGCTGATCGTTAGATCTTTTCGTCGTCATAGCGCACTCCGAAGTTGCTCCCGCCCAGCACCATCAGGCGCGGAGCGATGCCCTTGTTGAGGATGATGACTGAAGCCATCGTCCGCATCAGGGTATGAGGAGCCAAATCATACTTGCCATCCCTGTACATGACTTGCGAGCCGAGCTGACAGACGAGATCGTACTCCTGGTTCACTGTCAAACCCTCCAATAAGTTGAAAATGGGCGATTTCCAGAAACATTCTGGAACTAATAAAATAATATCATAAATTAATTATTTGTCAAATTGGCTTATTTGACAGCAAGGTTAAAATAGAATAGTATACAGTATAAAAAAAATAACTATAAATGTCTGATAAGTTTGTTATTAATGGAAATAGGGAATTAACAGGAACTATTGAGGTGAGAGGATCAAAAAATGCGGCAGGCCCTTGCTTAGCTGCTGTTTTGCTTACAAAAGAAGAGTGCATTATTGATAACTTGCCTTTAATTGAAGACATTAAAAATACTATAGGTGTTTTGGAAAGTATGGGAGTAAAGACAGAATGGATTGGTGAAAGAAAGTTAAAACTAAAAGCCGAAAGTGTTAACCCAGAAAATATCAATTTACAAAATGTCTCAAAAACAAGAATGTCGGTGGTTTTATTTGGGTCTCTTATTGGAAGAGTTAAAGATTTTAAAATTTCATCTCCCGGAGGAGATGTGATTGGTTTAAGGCCAATAACAGTACAGTTGAAAGCTTTAGAAAAAATTGGAGCCCATATTGAGAAAGAGGGAAGCGTTTACCATATTTGGAGAGATGAGTTGCAGGGAAGAGAAATTATTTTAGGAGAGTTTAGTCCAACAGCAACAGAGGCTTTAATGATGGCAGCTGTTTTGGCCAAAGGAAAAACTTTAATAAAGGGAGCGGCTTCAGAGCTTTCTGTTCAGGACTTGTCAAAAATGCTTGTCTCAATGGGTGCCAAAATAAATTGGTTAGGAAGCCATACAATTGAAATTGAAGGAGTTGAATCTTTGCATGGTTGCGAACATTCAGTAGAGCCAGATCACTTGGAAGCAGGTACTTTTATTGTGGCTGGGGCATTAACTCCTGGACGAGTTGTGGTAAAAAATATTAATTTTGATTATTTAGATTTATTTTTATATAAATTAGAAGAGATGGGAGTTAACCTTGATAGAGGTGAAAATCAAATAACAGTTTTTTATTCACCATTTATAAAACCGGTTAGAGCTCAAGCATTGCCTCATCCTGGTTTTCCAACTGATTTACTTCCTATAATCATACCTTTACTTATTAAAGCGCAGGGAAAGTCTTTGGTTCATGATCCGCTATATGAAAACAGACTTGGTTATATGCATGAGCTAAGAAAAATGGGAGGTGATTTGGAAATTGTTGACCCACACCGCGCCTTTATTTTTGGACCAAAAAATCTTGAGGGCACATCTGTTAATTCATTAGATGTAAGAGCCGGAGCAGTTTTGATTTTGGCAGGACTCATGGCAAATGGAAAAACTGTTATTAATGACATCTTTCATATTGATAGAGGATATGAGAATATAGAGGAAAGACTTCAGAAATTGGGGGCAGATATTAAACGAATTTCAAGCTAACTTGAAATTCGTTTGAGCTAAAATTTAAAAATTCAAAAATAAAAGTTAAGGTATTAAAATTTTTATTATTTGAAGTTTTAAAATATCATTTTGATATTTGATGTTTTAATTTTAAACTATATTTATGTTTAATAATAAAATCGCAATTGATCTGGGCACTTGCAATTCCCTTGTTTATCTAAGAGGTAAGGGCGTTGTTTTGACAGAGCCGTCGGTTGTTGCAATTTCATTGTCTGAAAATAAAATTTTGGCAGTGGGAGACGCAGCAAAAGAAATGATTGGCAGAACTCCAGCAGACATTAAAGTTTACAGGCCAATGAGAGATGGCGTCATTGCTGATTACAGGGTGACACAAGCAATGATGAGGCATTTTATCTCAAAAACAATGCCTCGTGTAAGGCCATTTAAGCCAGAGCTTGTAATTTCTGTGCCAGCTGGTATTACAAGCACAGAAAGAAGGGCAGTTATTGAGGCTGCTTTGTCAGCTGGAGCCAGACAAGCTTATGTTGCAAAGGAGCCAATTTTGGCTGCGATTGGAGCTGGTATTCCTATTAACTCATGTTCTGGACACATGATTATTGATATTGGAGGCGGTACTTCAGAGGTTGCTGTAATTTCGCTTGGCGGGATTGTAGCCGCTCACTCTGTAAGAGTTGCAGGAGATAAAATTGATGCAGCTATTACCGAATATATTAAGAAAAAATATAATCTTGCTGTTGGCACTCAATCTGCAGAAGAAATTAAAATAAAAGTAGGAACGGCTTTACCTCAGAAGGAAGTAAGATTTATGGAAATTCAAGGAAGGGATTTAATTTTGGGCTTACCAAGAAATATTAAAATTTCAAATAACGAGATATGTGAGGCAATTTCAGATGTATTAGCAGAAATTGTGCAAGCTGTAAAATTTGTTTTGTCACAAACCCCACCAGAACTTTCAGCTGATATTATGAATAAGGGAATCATTATGGCTGGAGGAGGGTCACTGCTTCCAAGAATAAATGAGTTAGTAGCACAAAGCACTGGGGTGCCATGCTTTGTGGCTGACGAACCCTTGTTTTGCGTAATTAAGGGGACAGGAACGGTTTTAGAACACCTAGATGAATATAAGAAAGTGGTAATGTCAAAGAAGTAAATATCGTCAAATCATTTAAGGCTTAATCGTAGAAAATCAAATTTTTATGGAAAGCAATTATCAAAGGCAATTTAATTTTCTAAAAAATGGATTTAAGTCTGGGAATTTAGCTCATGCATACTTGCTTTCCGGGATTGACATAGAATTGATATTTGATTTTACAAGAGATTTTGTTTCTTTTATTAATTGTTCTTTGGAAAATTCTCCATGCAGAAAATGCGTAAACTGCAAAATGATAAATTCAAAATCCTTCCCTGATTTAATGATTGTTAAATCACAGGATAGTGAAAGTTCGCAGAAAAATGAAAAAGATATGATGGAAATTTCCATTGAGCAGATAAGAAATGTCCAAAATTTTCTTTCTTTGAAGTCATACTACGGAAGCTTTAAATCGGTTATAATAGAAAATGCAGAAAGAATGAGTCAGGAGGCACAAAATTGTTTTTTAAAAACACTTGAAGAACCTAAGGGAGGAACACTTATTTTTTTAGTATCTTCTAGGCCAGATTTAATGTTGAGTACTATTTTTTCAAGGTGCCAGCAGTTAAAGTTTTCAGATAACAGAGGCAGTATACAAATTGAGGACAAATTATCTGCTGATATAAGAAAAGTTTTAAATATGGATTTGGCAGAAAAATTTAGTTTCGCAAAATCAGTAAACTTAGACGGGGTAAATTTTGGAAAATTATTAGAAGCTCTACAGGTTTACTTTAGGCAGGAAATGTTGAATGCAATTGGGTTTTGGGGTAAAGCAGAAAGTAAGTATTCAATTGAAAAAATAAAAAAAATAATTAGAATAATTGATAAAATAGGTTATCAGTCCAGTATTTACAATATTAATCAAAGATTAGCATTAGAAGTAATATTAATGGAAATATAATTAGAGCATAGGATGTAGCGTATAGGGTGTAGTAAAAAAATAAATCCTAAATTCTAAATCCTAAATCCTAAAAATGAGTTACAAAGAATTTACGGATAGGTTAAAACCAGAATTTGAGAAGTCTTTTAAATTTCTTGAGTCTGAGCTTGCAAAAATTAGAACATCAAGAGCTTCTCCTGCCCTAATAGAGGATTTGGAGGTTGATTGTTTTGGTTCAAAATACTCTTTAAAGCAGTTAGCAGCCATTTCCTCTCCACAGCCAAATCAGTTGGTTATTCAACCTTGGGATAATTCATATATTGAGCCGATTGAGAAATCAATTTCTCAATCTGGTCTTGGAATGTCTTGTGCAGTTGATAAAAATTTATTAAGACTAAGTTTACCACTACTTACAGAAGAATATAGAAAAAGTCTTGCGAAGCTGTTAAGTGAAAAATCAGAACAGGCAAGGGAAACAATGAGAAAACTAAGAGATGAATCTTGGAGTAAAATACAACAGGCTCAAAGAGAGAAAAAACTTACAGAAGATGATAAGTTTAAAGGAAAAGAGGAGTTACAGAAATTAATAGACGAGTATTCAAAAAAAATTAAGGATTTAGTTTCTAAAAAAGAAGGAGAAATTACATGATCGGAGCACTAATAATTGCATTTTTTAGTTTAATTTTATTGATGATTATACATGAGTATGGTCATTTTATTATTGCTAAAAAATTTGGGGCAAGAATTGATGAATTTGGAATAGGATATCCACCAAAAATATTTGGAATAAAATTTGGCGAAACAGAATACTCAATAAACTTAATTCCCTTGGGAGCTTTTGTTAGAATTTATGGTGAAGAAGGTGGAGTTGATGATTATAGAAGTTTTTCAAAACTTTCAATTTTTAAAAGAATACTAATTGTTTTGGGCGGAGTAATTGCGTTTTGGGTGGCAGCTGCCATTATTTTTTCCGTTGCTTTTTCTATTGGGGCAACTGTCCCAATTGGAGATCAAGATGTTGTTGGGGTAAGTAATACATCAATTCAAATTTTAGAAGTTGTTGAAAATTCACCTGCAAAAGTTGCTGGTCTTGAAGTGGGTGATAAAATTTTAAGTCTTGAACTTGGTGAAAAAAACATTATCGTAAAAAAAGTTTCCGACTTTCAATTATTTACTAAGGATAATAGTGGCAAAGAGATCACAGTTGTTTTAGAAAGGGAAGGTAAAATAGTGACAACGACAATTGTTCCAAGAGTAGAGTATCCTGAAGGTCAAGGTCCAACGGGTATTTCAATAGAAAGAATGGCAAATGTGATTGAAAAATATCCTTGGTATCAGGCTCCAATTCAAGGAACAATATACACAGGAAAGGTTACAATTGAGGCTCTAAAAGGTATTTACGGTTTTTTTGCAAGTTTATTTTCTGGAAATGGTGTACCAGTGGGAGCTGAGTTAGCTGGTCCAGTTGGAATTACAATTTTCTTGTCTCAAGCTGTATCTCTTGGTGTTGGATTTTTCTTATATTTTGTTGGGTCTCTGTCTGTTTTACTTGCCATATTTAATTTGTTTCCAATACCTGCATTAGATGGTGGCAAGCTTTTATTTTTAATTATTGAAGCTGTAAAAAGAAAACCCGTTTCAATAAAAATAGAGCAGGTTTTGACAATTGTATTTTTTGTTTTGTTAATCTCAATGTCAATTTTTATTACAATAAAGTTTGATGTCCCAAGAGTAATGGATCTTTGGGCTGCAGGACTAAAATAAAAAATTATGAAACAGTCAAAATTGTTCTATAGAATAAATAAAAGCAAAGGCTCAAACATTGAGTCTGTTTCGCATGATTTATTAATCAGAGCAGGTTATATTGATCAGTTAATGGCTGGTGTTTATAGTTTTTTGCCACTTGGATTTTTAGTTTTAAAAAACATTGAATCTATTATACGAAAAAATATGTTGGAGGTTGGTGGTCAGGAGTTGTTGATGCCTGTTTTACAACCAAAAGAAAATTGGGTTAAAACAAACAGAATTGAAGCAGAAAAAGAAATTCTTTTTAGAGTAGAGGGTAATGGTGGCAAAGAGTATGTGCTCGGCCCAACTCATGAGGAAGTTGTGACCCCACTAGCTAAAAAAATTATTTTCTCTTATCGAGATTTACCATTATCTGTTTTTCAAATTCAAGATAAGTTAAGAGATGAGTTAAGACCAAAGTCCGGACTTCTTCGTGTAAAAGAATTTTGGATGAAGGATTTATATTCTTTTCATGCAAATCAGGCTGACTTAGACAAGTATTACGAGGTTGTTGCCAATTCCTACGAAAAAATATTCAAGGAATGTGGTTTGGGAAAAATAACTTATAGGACATTGGCATCTGGGGGAAGTTTTTCGAAGTATTCAGATGAATTTCAAATGATTACGGATGCAGGTGAAGACTTAATTTATATTTGCAAAAAATGTAGCTTAGCAATAAATAAAGAAATAAAGTCTGAAAATCCTGTATGCCCAAATTGTAAAGGCGGAGAGTTTGAGGAAAAAAAGGCAGTTGAGGTAGGAAATATTTTTAAACTTGCAACCAAGTATTCTAATCCGTTTGATTTAAAGTTTACAGATAGGGATGGTGAGGATAAAAATGTTTTAATGGGTTGCTATGGAATTGGCTTAGGAAGACTTATGGGTGCGATAGTTGAAGCAAATAATGATGCAAATGGAATAATTTGGCCAAAGTCCGTGGCTCCGTTTTTAGTTCACATTATTTTATTAGATAAGACTAGTAATGGCAAAGAGATTGCAGAAAAATTATACCAAAATTTGCAAAAGGAAGATATTAAAGTATTATATGATGATAGGCAAGACAAGTCAGCGGGGGAAAGGTTTGCAGAATCAGACCTAATTGGTATACCTTATCGGGTTGTCATATCAGAAAAAACATTGGAAAAGAAGTCAGTGGAAATAAAAGAAAGGGTCAGTAATTCTGAAAAGTTAGTTAAAGTGAGCAGTCTAATTAGTTATATAAAAAAGAATGTTTAAAAGTGCAAAAAATTTATTCTCATTTTTGTCTCTTGATATGGCAATTGATTTGGGTACTGCAAATTCCTTGGTTTATGTTAAGGATAGAGGAATAATTATAAATGAGCCATCTGTCGTTGCTGTTAATAATAAAACCGGACAGATTTTAGCTATTGGGGAAGAGGCAAAAAAAATGGTTGGTAGGACACCCTCCTACATTACTGCAACAAGGCCACTGGTTAACGGCGTTATTTCTGATTTTGAGGTGACAGAACAAATGTTAAAGTATTTTATTGAAAAATCTGTGCAAGGTAGCAAGAAAATATTTGGTTTTGGATATAATCCAAGAGTAATTATTGGTATTCCTTGCGGAGTGACAGAAGTTGAAAGAAAGGCTGTAAGAGATGCCGCAAAATCCGCCGGAGCAAGAACAGTTTTTTTAATTGAAGAGCCTTTAGCTTCAGCTATCGGGGCAAAACTTCCTATTCAAGAAGCTGGAGGAAACTTTATTGTTGATATTGGCGGTGGTACAACAGAGGTTGCGGTAATTTCTATGGGCGGAATTGTGACATCAAGAAGCCTTAGAATTGCAGGAGATAAATTAAATGATGATATTGTTCAGTTTGCTCAAAAGGAGTACAAACTCCTAATTGGCGAGAGAACTGCAGAGCAAATAAAAATAAGTATTGGGTCAGCTATGCCATTAAAAGAAAAAAAAGAAATTGCAATGAGGGGTAGAAATTTAGTGACAGGACTCCCAGAAGAAGTGATTGTTTTTAATGATGACATACAAAGAGCATTGGAAAGATCTGTAAAGCAAATTGTTTCGGCAATTAAAACAACAATTGAAGAGACTCCTCCAGAGCTTTTGTCTGATGTAATGACAAACGGGATTTTTTTGGCTGGTGGTGGAAGTTTGTTGAAAGGATTAGATGTTTTAATTGCTAAAGAAACAAAAATGCCTTGCAGAATTATTGACGACCCCATGACATCTGTTGTAAGAGGTTCGGGAATTGCTTTAGAAAACATTGAAACCTTAGCTGACTTGATGGCAAAGGATGAAGAGTGGGCAATAGCATAGTTTTTTTATATATTTTTATAAAAAAAGAACCTCAGCTACGATGTGCGTGGCGGAGGCCTGAATCAGTTGAGCTCTGGTTTGAATTGATTATTATAAACAATCACCTTTTTTGCGCCTAACTTTTCCATCAGACACCTCAAGCATTGGCCGTCTTTGGAGTTTGTGCTTGAGTAATAGTCATCGGTGGGAGTGCAAACGTACACCCTCTTACATGTTTTGCAGCAAACTTCTTTGCAGCACGGTGACCATTTTTTCATAGGAAAATCATCCATTAGAGCTCTTTATCAATCGTTCGCGTGCCGATGTAGATACTAATCAGAAATAAGGTAGTAAACCCTATTAAGCCCAGAATCCACCAAATCACCATGATATACCCTCTCTAAATGCGTTGAATTGTAAAAGAGGCGAAAACCGGCTACGACCCCACTATACAATTATTGAAAACTATGTCAAGTCTTTAATGGGTAGACCAATTTTGATACAATTGTTAAATGATTTCTAAAGAAGAAGTAATTCATATAGCCAAGCTTGCTAGGCTAGAGCTAACAGATGAGGATATTGTGAATATGCAGAAAGATATGTCTGCAATTTTGGATTATTTTGAAATACTTAAAAAAGCTAAAACATCAAATTCTAAAGATCAGATTTTACAATTAGAAAATGTATTACGGGAGGACGAAGTTTTACTGAAAAGATCTAGTTTAGCTGGAGACTTGGTTAAATTGGCTCCAGAAAGAAAAGAAGAACATATTAAAGTAAAGCAGATTTTATAATGCAATTACTAGATTTAACAATTAGGCAAATTCATGAAGGGCTAAAAAGTAAAAAGTTTACGAGTCAAGAAATTACTAAGGCCTATATTGAGCAAATTAAAAAGAATGATGGAATCATTGGAGCATATTTGTCTTTGACGGAAGACTTGGCTTTAGAGCAAGCTAAAAAGGCAGATATTGAAATTGAAAAAAATAATGAATTTCCACTTTTAACTGGAGTGCCATTTGCAGTAAAGGACGCAATTTTAGTTGAAGGAAAAATTGCAACTGCAGGGTCAAAAATTTTAGAAAACTATGTTTCTCCCTATGACGCAACTGTTATAGAAAAACTTAAGAGGGAGGGAGCAGTTATTTTAGGAAAAACAAATTTAGATGAGTTTGCCATGGGAGCTTCAACCGAAAATTCTGCTTTCAAAATTACAAAAAATCCACATGATACAAGTCGTGTGGCAGGAGGAAGTTCTGGAGGGTCTGCGGCTTCTGTAGCTTCAAACGAGGCAGTCTTTTCACTTGGTTCAGATACAGGGGGTTCTATAAGGCTCCCAGCGTCATTTTGTGGTGTTGTCGGATTGAATCCAACCTATGGAGCTGTCTCACGATACGGCTTAATTGCTTTAGCTTCTTCTTTAGACCAAATTGGACCATTTGCAAAAAACGTTGAAGATTGCAAAATAGTCTTTAAAGTAATATCGGGTAAAGATAAAAAAGACGCAACAAATCAAAACTATAATTTTGAAGATTCAAATTTAAAACTAAATGGTTTGAAGATTGGTATTCCCAAGGAATACTTTCAAGAGGGAATAGATAAAAATGTAGAAAAAGTTGTTAAAGATGCAATTAAAAAAGCAGAGGATGCAGGGGCGAAAATTACTGAGATAAGTCTTCCAAACTCTCAATATGCTATTGCCTGTTATTATATTATTGTACCATCTGAAGCTTCAGCAAACTTGGCAAGATATGATGGAATAAAATATGGTTTTTCAGAAAAGTCTGCAAAAGATTTGCTAGAAGTTTATTTAAAAAGCAGGGGCAAAGGACTAGGTAGAGAACCCCAAAGAAGAATTATGCTTGGCACATATGCTTTATCAAGCGGATATTATGATGCCTACTATAAAAAAGCTCAAGAAGTTAGGGAATTGATAAAAAAAGATTTTGTTAATGCATTTTTAAAAGTTGATCTGATATTCTCTCCGGTTGCTCCCTTTACAGCCTTTAAGGTTGGAGAAAAGGCAAATGACCCGTTGTCTATGTATTTAGTTGATATGTATACTAGCGCCGTAAAATTAGCCGGTCTGCCAGCCCTATCATTGCCAGCAGGTAAAGCAGACGGCTTGCCTGTTGGTTTACAAATTATAGGAAACTACTTTGAGGAATCAAAAATTCTGTCAGTTGCAGAAGAGTTGGAGAATTTGCTATAATCAAGGAACATTTTAAAATATGAGTCTTCCTTGGGATCAAAATTGGGAAAAACTTTATGATGCTTTAGGCATCAGGGATTTTATTTATTTTATTAGCTCTCCGAGTATTCAAGATACTCTTTTTCCAGTTAAATTAATATTTATAATTTTTGGGCTGTTTTTTTTGTGTGCCGTAATCTATTTTTACTTAAATAGTAGTTATTTAAGAAACGCATTCATAGAAGACTACTCTGAGTTTTTTGCATGGCAGGCTTATGGATTAAAAGCAGTTGATAAAAAGTGGAAATCTATTACTAAAAAAATTATAACAGAATCAGAAAAAGAGTATAAACTAGCCATGCTTGAGGCAGATGAATTTCTTTTTGAAGAAATGCAGGACGCAGAATTTTCAGGTGGTAGTTTTGAAGAGATGCTTAATGGAGATGGAAGAAGATTAATTCAAAATTGGGATGAAATTTTAGAGGCCCATAAAATAAGAAACTTAATAGTTCATAATATAAGCTATAGTTTGGATGTTAATTTGGCAAAAAGAATGCTAGAAGAATATGAGAAAGCTATTAAAAGTATTTATTCTTACTAGATTATCCTATAAAACCAATCCCAACTGCCCAAAGAATAGTGCTTAACGCAACCAAGCTTATTAGTATAGCCCAAAATATTCTAAATAATTTTTTTGATTTTATTTTCATTTTGATTATTTTTTAAGATTATTCTATGTCTCCCATAATAACAAAATTTAAGAAAAATAAAAGTAAAAAAAACCTCTCTTATTTTTTATTTAAAATGGGAGGTGTTTTCATAGTTTTAATTTTCTTGGCATTAGTTTTTGTTGACATTAATGTTTATTATAAAAAAAACCAATTTAACAGACAAGTTAATTCATTGGAAAAAAAAATGAAAGATTTGGAAGAAAAGAATGAAAAACTAAGAGAAGGAATATCTAATGAGGATAATGAGCATTATATAGAAAGGGTTGCAAGAGAGGAGATGGATTTGCAGTTGCCGGGTGAAAAAGTAGTGTCTTTTATTGATGTTAAAGAAGACCCAAAAGAAGAATTGCCAGATGACGATTACTTAATTAGCTTTTGGCTTTCGTGGATAGGAGGGTTTTTCAAAAAATAAATTATTTGATTTTTTAGTTTTTTGTGGTATTATTTGAACAGAACATTAAGTAAGGCTCCAGCTGGACAGTTGAGTTTGTTGCGATAACAGGCCGCGACAATAATCCCTTAGCATAGGTTTTGCCTCGATAAGCTTTGAGGTACCCGTCTTTTTGACCTCAAGCTATAAGGCAAAGACTGTTCACTGGTTCCGGACCGCGCGATCCTGGGGCACATCAGGACGCGCGGTCTTTTCAAAACAACTGATCGAGAAGATGAGCAGAGTATGGTGCTTCTCATGGATGTGGTACTGTTGCTATCATGGGTTCTCCTAATGAGGTAGGACTTCTGGATTTACCAGTCAGCAGTACTAGCTTATTTTCTTTCGGTTGTCAGGGGCCGCGCGAGTTCGGACGCGCGGCCTTTTTTCTTTGCATAAAATATGATAAAATTTTCTTAGAGATAATTAAAACCATCAACTTTGGCAGAAATAAAAGAAAACATTGATAAGATTAGCAAAAGAGTCCATTACTTGATGGACCGTCTTTGATGTTGAGGAGAAAGAGAAGGAAATTAAAGAATTAGAAAAAAGGACCCAAGAAAAAGATTTTTGGGAAAACCATCAGGAAGCAGGAAAAATCAGTCAAAGAATTTCAGATTTAAAAGAAGAGATTCAGTCTCTAGAATTGCTTACAAAAGAAGTCAAAGATTTAACAGATTTATTTGAGTTAGGACAAGATGTTAATCAGATCTATAATGAATTACAAGAGAAAGTAAATAAGGAAGAATTCAAGTTTTTTTTGTCTGAAAAGTATGATAAAAATAATGCTATATTAGAAATATTTGCTGGAGCAGGCGGAGTTGATTCTCAAGATTGGACTACAATGCTAAAGAGAATGTACGAAAGATACTGTGATAAAAAAGGTTTTAAGGTAAAAGTTTTAAGTCAATCTTTTGGAGAGGCCGGTGGACCAGATGGAAGAATTGGTACAAAGTCTGCAACTATTGAAATTAAGGGCAAATATGCTTTCGGGTTTCTAAAAAAAGAGTCTGGGGTTCACAGACTCGTGAGAATTTCACCGTTTTCAGCGCAAAAATTAAGACATACATCATTTGCTTTGGTTGAGGTTTTGCCAGAAATTGAGGATTCAGTTGAAATAGAAATAAAACCAGAGGACTTAAAAATTGATACATTTCGTTCATCCGGCCCAGGAGGGCAATATGTTAATAAAACAGAGTCAGCAATAAGAATCACTCATTTGCCAACTGGATTAGTGGTTGCTTGTCAGACAGAAAGGCTTCAAGGTAAAAACAAAGAAAAGGCGCTGAAAGTTCTTCATTCAAAGCTGTATAAATTAAAGGAAGAAAAGCATAAAAAAGAAATTAAGGAAATTAAAGGAGACTCGGTTTCAGCTTCATGGGGGAATCAAATAAGGTCATATGTGTTGCATCCATATCAAATGGTTAAAGATTTGAGGACACAATGCCAAACTAGTGATACAGAAGGAGTTCTAGATGGCCAGATTGATGACTTTATTAATGAAGAATTAAAAATGGTTAATAATTAAAAAAAATATTTTGATTAAGTTTCAAAACGTCACAAAAATATATCCGCCAAGCACAACTGTTTTACAGGAGATTTCTTTTGAAGTAAAAGATGGAGAATTTATTTCAATTGTGGGAAAGTCGGGAGCCGGCAAAACAACTTTAATTAGAATGATTTTAGGACTTGAAACTCCTACTTCAGGTGAGGTATTTTTTAGAGGTCAAAACATAAGTTCGTTAGAGGGGGATTATTTGCAGGATGTGAGAAAAAAAATTGGTGGTATTCATCAAGACTACAGACTTTTACTAAATAAAACCGTTTTTGAAAATGTAGCTTATATCTTGGAAGTTGAGGGGCTAGATGATATTGAAATTAATTCTCAGGTACCTAAGGTTTTGGAGGCAGTTGGTTTGTCAGACAAGTTAAACAATTTTCCTGAACAATTATCCGGTGGAGAGCAACAGCGATTGGCGGTGGCTCGTGCTATAATAAATCATCCAGATGTGATAATTGCCGATGAGCCAACCGGAAATTTAGACCCATATAATTCTTATGAGGTCATATCTCTTTTGGAAAAAATTAACAAAGTTGGAAAAACAGTTATTTTAGCTACTCACGATAAAGAAATTGTAAACAAGTTAGGTAAACGTGTAATAACACTTGAAGAAGGAAGAATTATAAGAGATGAGTCAAAAGGAAGATTTTTAATATGATTAACCTAAAAAGAGCATTTTCTTTTGCATTAACTGATTTTTATCGAAACAAGGGAATTTCCGTTTCTGCAATTTTTGTTTTAACTCTAACAAGTCTGCTTGTGACAGGGCTTTTTTTAACACATGGAGTTAGTAGTTATTTAATTGACACTATTCAAAACAAGATTGATATTACTGCCTATTTTAAAGAAAGTACTAGCGAGCAAGATATTTTAAGTGTTAAAGATGAAATTTTAGCCAATGCGCCAAATACAAAAAGTATTGATTATGTTTCAAAAGAAGATGCTTTAAGCGATTTTTTACAAAGACACAAAGAAAGTGAAGTTTTTTCAAAAGCTTTAATTGAGGTGGGTGGAAATCCATTTTTACCTTCATTAAATATAGTGACAGGGGGAAACACAACTCAATACGAAAAAATCGCCGAGATACTTGAAGGACAGCAGTTTGAAGATATTATTGAGAAAGTTGATTTTTCTGAGAAAAAGGCTACAATTGACACAATTTTCTCTATTACAAGAAGTGTTAATATTGTAGGATTATTGCTTGGTTTGGTTTTTGTTTTTATTGCAATATCAATAGTTTTTAACACAATCAAGCTTATTATTAATACTGCAAAAGAAGAGATTAATACTATGAAAATAGTTGGGGCTTCAAACTGGTTTATTAAGGCACCATTTGTTATTGAGGGTGGTATTTTTGGTTTAATTGCTTCTTTAGTTTGTCTTTTGTTAACAGTTATTGCGGTTTTGGCACTTACTAGATTTATTTCTGTGATTTTGCCTGGGTTTAGTTTGGTTAGTTATTTCTTCTCAAACTTATTTTTAATTCTACTAATTCAAATTGCCGTAGGTGTTGGAGTCGGAGTAGTTTCAAGTATTATAGTTGTAAACAGGCATTTGAAAGTTTAGATAAAATTTAATAATTGCGGGATCGTCTAATGGTAGGACACATCCCTCTGGAGGATGGTATCTTGGTTCGAGTCCAAGTCCCGCAGCCAACACATGCTAAGCCGAGTGTCAAGGGCCCCTGAGGCAATTGTGCGACTAAAATCCCTACCGCACTAGGGTGGCTGAGTCCCGTTCGAATCCTAGTCCCGCAGCAGCCATATGCTAAGTCAGGTGACTGAGACGCATAAGGAACTTTTCCTTCGATTGCAAACCGGCTGAGCGCCGCATTCAGAACAAAAAATTCGCCCGAAAGGCGATTTTTTGTTAGAATGAGTTCATGAAGATTAATAGCTTTTTAAAATTAATTATCTGTATTACCATTTCAGAATCAGCAGGAATTCTAGGATCTTTTTTCACAATTTCTGCAATTCCGACTTGGTATGCTTCATTGCAAAAACCATTCCTTAATCCTCCAGCTTGGATTTTTGGGCCAGTTTGGGTAACACTTTACTTATTGATGGGTATTTCGTTATGGCTGATTTGGAAAAGTGATTCAAAAGAAAAAAAGAAGGCAATACGGTTATTTCTTATACAATTAGTTTTAAATGCTATTTGGTCACCCATCTTTTTTGGAGGACAATCCATCGGAGGAGCATTAGCGGTTATTGTTCTTTTGTGGGCGGTTATTGTGTTAGCTATCTTAGTGTTTACTAGAATTTCTAAAGTGGCTGCTTGGCTTCTTATTCCATATATTCTTTGGGTTAGCTTTGCCGGATACTTAAACTTCATGCTATTTATTCTTAATCATTAAAACTTATGAAAGGATATATTCAAAATATTGAAAAGTTATCACTAGAAAACAATAACTTCCGCCAAGTACTATACACTGATAAGAATAGTCAGTTAGTGCTTATGTCATTATTAGCAGGGGAGGAGATTGGGGAGGAAGTGCATGACGTCGATCAATTTCTAAGAGTAGAAAAAGGTACCGGCAAGGCAGTGCTTGAAGGCACTTCCCATGACATTACCGACGGCAGCGTTATTGTAGTCCCGGCTGGCACTAAGCATAACATTATGAATACTAGTTCTGAATCAATGAAGTTGTATACTCTCTACATGCCTCCGCATCACCGTGATGGAGTGATCCATAAAACTAAGGCTGAAGCGGAAGCCGACACTGAACATTTTGACGGGAAGATAACTGAGTAGTAAATGTATGAAATATTTTGAATACGGGGTTCGTACTCATGAATCAAAAGGATTTATTGGGCAATTCGGCGAGAAACCAAACAAGCAATGGGAGATGGTGATGGATGCACTTACACGACTTGGAATCCAAGGCTGGGAAGTTTACCAAGTTGTTAATAAAAATGATGTAGTGCATTTTTTCCTCAAAAGAGAAATTTCTCAAACGGATGCCGAAAGGATATATGGCACTAAGGATGAAGAGACTTACCCGTTAGGATTTGTTGACCATATCAAAAAATAAGTAGTTTCAGAAAATCGCTATTTTTCTATCCTTGAGCACTAGCTTACTTTTCAGGAAAAATAGCAGCTCTCTTTTTTCAACCAATGTGCCTTCCTTGAGTAAATACTTAGCGTAGTTCCGTATATCAACTTCGCTATTGCTATTTCCTTTTTTGTGTCCAAGTACTCCAATCCTGAATTTATTGAATCTAGCTATTTCTTGCTCAATTCTCGATTTTACACCAAGTTCGTCTAGATTAATTTTATCCATTAAATTTGTTAGCTCCTCAATTAAACTTGGTTCATTTATGGCCGGATTGCTGCAGTCTATATTTCTCGCTTTGGTGCAGAAGTAATAGACGTGTCTGTTTGTGCCACCATCTTTTAATTTCTTGAATTTCTCATCGGCGGATATTCCTGATCCGCAGTATCCGCATTTGATAAGTTTAGTGAAGGCGAATTCTTTTGATTCTGTTTTTGGTACAAAGTTTTCACTTAATGCAGTTTGAACTTTATCAAAGAGAGGTTTGTCTATAATTGGTGTATGTTTTCCGTTGTACCAATTTCCGCTACCAACAGGGAATTCAAACTCTCCATAGTAGAAAGGGTTTCTTAATATCAGGTAAATATTGCCAAGCACTAGGGGTTTGCCAGTTTTACTTTTAAATTCTATTTCATTAAGCCATCTGAATAATTTTCTACCACTCCATTGTTCATTGGCTACTTTCTCAAACATTTGTTTGATAACAGGTGCTCTCTTAGGATCTATTCTGCATTGGCATTTTTTATCGACATGTTTTTCATTGAGATAGCCAGTCGGAGCTACTCCGGGTCGATATCCCATTTCACACCGTGTCTTCAGTCCACGTTTTACGTTTACCGCTTTATTATCATTCTCTAGTTTAGCTTGGCTCCCAAGTATCATAAGTAGGAATTTCTCATTTGGGTTATTGGTAAATCGTTGCCCATGAGTTCTTATCTCAATCAGTAATTTTTGATCTATCAAATCTACTATTGACCCAAGGTCACCTGCGTTTCGGCTTAGTCTATCTGGTGCCCAAGTGAGAATCGCATTGTATTTTCCAATCCTAATTTCATCAATCATCTCATTAAAGATTTTTCTTTGGCCAACTTCCTTAGAAGAATGCGATTCTCGTTTGATATCAATAATTTTCAGATTCTCTTTTTCCGCCAGTGCCAACATCTCTTTAATCTGAGAATCTATGGAGAGCACCTGCTTATCCTCGGCCTCCGTTGATTTGCGTGCGTAGAGGCAGTATTTAAGCTTAGGAGCCACAATAGGAGGGGATTGGCCATTCCTTTGCGTCGTTATTGTTTGTGTCATGTTGATACAGTTTAGTTGAATACATCTATTCGACCTTTTCTGTATCAAGGAATGACGCAATAGCGCTAAGGAGTCCAGGCCCCATCAGTTGGTAACTTCTACCCTACAGTCGCGTAACGGGTGATTTTTTGATAGGATTGAATTATGAGAAAAGTCCTATTACTAACTCTCTTTTTTATTGGCATATCTGTTTTGCCTTTTAATGCCTTTGCTCAAAATTCATTCGAGCAGAAGATTTCAGTTGTAAAAGCAAGAGTGGTTGAGATTATTAGTGAGAGAACAGAAGATTATGAAGATATAGATGGCTTTGCCGAAACGACAACAATACAGGAAATTAGAGTAAGAATTTTAGAAGGAGAAAAAGAGGGGAATATTGTAGAATTTTCAAATGATTATTTAGCACTCAAATCTGGCGAAACTTTTTATTTGAATATTATAGAACAGCCAGATGGAACCATATCCTATAACCTTAATTCGCCATATAGGCTTAATACTCTTTTTATCTTTTTAATACTGTTCCTAATTGTCGTATGTTGGCTGGGAGGAAGGCAGGGCATTAGAGGATTGATTAGTTTGGCTGGAAGCTTAATTTTGATTGTATTTGTGCTCATCCCAAGTATTCTTAGTGGATTCTCTCCGATTGTTGCCAGTTTAGGCATTGCCTCGGTAATCATCATTGCCGGTTCTTACATTACTCACGGATTCAATAAAACTACTACCGCCGCAGTTGCGGGCATGATGGTTACCATTCTAATAACAGGAGTAATGGCATACTATGCGATGAACGTAGGCCGCCTCGAAGGATTAGATGAACACGCTATTTATCTTAACATCGGCAGTCAGATTAATATTGATTTAACGGGGCTTTTATTTGGAGCCATTTTGATTGGGCTTTTGGGAGTGCTATATGATGCAGCTATAAGTCAGGCCATAGCTATTGAGGAGTTACACAGAGTAGCTCCACATCTTAACCGATGGGTAATTTACAAAAGAGGCATTAGAATTGGAAGAGAGCATATTGGAGCTTTGGTTGATACACTTGCCATTGCCTATGTGGGAGCATCCCTGCCACTCCTTCTTCTTTACGCTAAGAGCAATGAGCCATTTTTATTAACTATAAATCAGGAAATTTTCGCTACGGAAATCATTCGTATTCTTGTTAGTAGTATTGGCTTGATTTTGGCAGTTCCTCTAACCACGCTTCTTGCAGCTTATATTATCATTAAAGATAATAGCGGAAGTTCTGATGAAGCAACTATTAAGAAAGAGGAAAAAGATCTTGATCACGTAGGGCATATTTAGCAAAAAGGGTGCTATAATAAATAAAAAGATTAGAAATAAAAACTATTATGGATAAAAAATATATCATGCTGGGAGTGGGAATTGCGGGCACTGCTATTTTGGGAGTTGTTGGATTTTACTTTCTAACACCTGCCGTTGCGCCGACGCAAACAGCACAAGAGTCAGTTGAAATGCTGCCGGAAATGCAAAGCCCGGGAGAAAAAACATTTGCTGTTATTGGGGCAGAATCAAGCGCCACCTATCAACTTGGAGAAGTGCTGAATGGCAAGCCAACGCAGGTTATTGGCACTACCAGCGATATTGCCGGCAGTGTAGTAATAAGTATGAATAATCCTTCCGCAGTTACATTTGGGGAAATCAAAATAAATGCCAGAACATTTAAAACAGACATTGCTAATCGTGATAATAACGTAAGGAAGTTGGTGCTAAAAGCTGATGAACCAGCTAATGAATTTATCGTATTCAAACCAACATCGGTAACAGGTGTGCCCGCTACTCTAGAGGTGGACAAAGAATTTCCAGTAACTATTATTGGCGATATTACCATTGCTGGTGTAACTAAATCGGTAACTTTTACCGGAAACATGATTTTTGGTACAAATAATGCGAAAGTGATGGCAAATACTATGTTGGCCTACGAAGAATTTGGCGTATTTGTGCCGAATTTCCCATTCTTGGCCAACGTAGATAAAATGGTAAAGCTAAGTGTTTCCTTGGTGGCAAAATAATAAAAAAGCCGCCAAGGTTTTTACCGAGGCGGTTTTTTTATTGCATTATTTCTTAATGAAGAACGGTTTAACTGCATAGGTGTACGCAATGCAGAGAAAAGCGGTAATGCCGTAAAAAATCCATACCACCCGCGTGGGACCTGATTGTAGAGTACTACCAATTTTGAGAGCGTGGAAAAAACTCAAAAGAAATCCGATATTGCTAATTATTAGTACCGCATTCCAGTGTTTTGAAAAAAACTGAAACTTTCTTTTGAGAGCCTTGACAACGTCGTAACTAATGAGTAAAAGCCAACTGATAATTCCCAGGGTAACGGGTATAGTTCCGTAGTAAAGATAAATATTTTTCATGCTAAATTGCATGCCAATAAGCAATAGCAGGGGGTGGAGAATCAAGCTAATCAAGATAATTAAAGCGGTAACATTGACGGTAATATCGAAGGGAATATATTTTCTTAGCCAATTTTCAAACGCTCCCATGAGCGAGTGTAGCCATAAAAGTGAGGCCGCCAGCAAACCAAAAAACGGAAATAACATCATGGGCAAGTGACTGTCAAAAGCCCACTGGGTTGCTTGGAATCGCACCGATAAAGGATAAAGCACTGCCGTAGCCGCAAAAAGCGTGATAAGAGTAGTGATAATGTTGGCCTTGGTAATGTGATATTGCATATTTTTATGTATTATATCACAGTGTGCTACAATAAGAACGTATGATACCTAATAATTCTCCCTGGATACAACAGCTTAAGCGCACTCGGCCGGTTGTGTCACTGGATAAAAATATAGCTTCTGATGTTGTAATTGTTGGCGGCGGCATTGCCGGAGCAGCCACGGCCTTTTTTGCGCTCCGTAATACTGATAAGTCCATTATTCTTATTGAAGCGGGCAAGGTAGCCCATGGAGCTACCGGACACAATGCTGGGCAGGTCGCAAGTTACTTTGAGAGGTCTCTTTCGGGAATGATTGAAGAGTTCGGTGTTGAGATGGCAGTTAATGGCCAGCGTTCCATTGAATCGGCATGGATGTTGCTTGACCAAATCATAGTAGAAGCAAAACTGCAGACTCCATTATATAAGTTTACGGGCTACGCCGGATTATCAAGCTTTGATCAGGTGGTTAGCCACCTTAAAAGCAACCGTTATCGCGTGGCTCATAATTTGTTACAGGAATCTATTATGCTTGCCGAAAACTGGGATCGGTTGGCGGATGTGCCTAGTGAGCACAAAAGCCTTTATACAATTGCTCCCCAAGCGGATTTACTTAAGCTTCTTGAAACGAATAATAAAGATTACATAGCTGCGCTTTCCTATCCGAAAGGGTGTATGAATAGCACCCTATTTACCGAAGAGCTTATCGGCTACCTTATGGCGACATATAAAAACCGTTTTTCTTTTTATGAAGGCAGTCCCATGAAAAAGGTGGAGCTTAATAAGAACGAAGCAGTGCTTGAAGTGCTTTCGCACACCATAAGGGCTGGAAAAGTTATTTTATGCACTAATGGATTCGAAAATTTCACCATCCAAAACAATGTCGGCGATGAAATTAATACGAAATTCCACCATTTGGTTGATGGGCGAATTGGCTATATGGCAGGATATGTGCAACCGCTGGACCAGCCTCCCGTTGCGGTAAGCTATTTCTCAAAAACCAAGGAAATCATTAAGGATCCAACCGGTGAAAGCTATTTTTATTTAACTCGCCGTCCTTATGAGTATGGGGGCGATACCTCTTACAACCTTGTTTGTGCCGGTGGACCGGAAAAAGTACTCCCGAACGAAGCGATGTATGTACCAGAAGAATCTTGGGAGGATGCCAAAAACCTAATAGCTGATTTTCTCCGTAGTAACTACGGTAAACATCCAAAGGAGGATATAGAATATTCATTTTACTGGCATGGCCTTATGGGGTATACTCCCAATGGCATTCGGCGGATCGGGCCTGAATCATGTAACCCTATCCTTCTCTATAACCTTGGATGTAACGGAGTAGGCATTTTGCCATCAATTTTTGGCGGTCAACGCATCGCCAAGTTTTTAAATGGCGAAGATGTCGAAAAATCTATCTTTGATCCTCAGGATCAAGTGAAATAAATCAATACGCTTGTGGGTGCAAGATTATGATTGAAAAAATTACTTTTTATATATCGCCAATTGTCACGGAATACGGCGCGTTCGGCGTTTTTTTAGCCACTCTGCTTGAAGAAATTGTTGCGCCCATTCCTTCACCGCTCGTTCCACTTATGGCAGTTTTTTCTTTTGCCGGCCAGCGAGGGCTTACTAATAGTAGCTTGGCGGGCACTGTTTGTTATCGCTTTTCCGGTCGCTCTTGGAATAACTCTTGGATCACTGGCTATTTACGGTATTGGTTATTGGGGAGGAAAACCTGTCATTGAAAAAACTGAAAAATGGCTTGGATTAAGCTGGCAGGATGTGGAAAAAACAGAACGGAGACTTATCCGCGGAAGAGGCGATGAGATTGCACTTTTTGTGTTGAGAGTATTGCCGATTGTTCCGGGCGTAGCGATCTCCTGTTTTTGCGGAATAGTACGCTATCCCCTAAAAACATTTGCGATGATTACCTTTCTTGGCGCACTAGTACGTGCTGTTGCTTTAGGTATTGCGGGTTGGTATGTGGGAGCAGTGTATCTAGCATACGTAGATGCCATTTCTAAAATAGAGAATTATATTTTTGCCATTTTAATTATTTTAGGATTATTCTTTGTAGGACGATTCTTTTTTAAAAAATATCATGATGCAAAAGAAAAACATTCTGTCAACTAATCATATTGAAGAATTGGCTAGCCATGATGCTATCAAATTAAAAACCCCAGTAAGCGAAGTCGCTTGGCATGAATTGGGTCATCATTTAGGTTTTAGCGAAAAGGAAATTCGTGCATTTGAAGCTAAAAGAGGAAAATAATCTGCGAAGTTCAGTGAACTAAAGATAGAAGTCAATAGATGGCGAAGCAATTACTTCGTTCTTTTAATTCTTCGAATTACACTTTTTACAAAGTCCGTAAAATTCCAATGAGTGATGCTTGATTTGGGTAAACCCTTTGGTTTGTCCTAAAATCTGTTGATGCACCGTTTCTAAATTACAATCTTCAATATCCTCAATCCTACCACATCCCGTGCAGATGATATGGTGATGATGGGCCATATCAAAAAACTCATAATGAGCATTATTCTGCCGCAAATCTATCTGGCGAATAATTCCATTCTCTTTCAGTTTGGTCACACAGCGATAAACAGTTGCTGGGTCAAGATGCCTATCAATGCCATTAATAATATCTTGGCTACTGATAGGTTTTTTTGATTTCTGAATAAAGGAAAGAATAGTTAAATGTCCAGGTGTTGCTTTCATTCCTGCTTTGCGAAGTAGGGAGTAGAGTTGATTTTCTTGGTCACTTTTCATATTGTCACTTTAACACAAACGCAAGTTACTTGCAATTAATTTGACCCGGGTATTCACATTGTTTATATTGTCTCTATCAGCTGCCTTAATGTAGTCAGCGCTTAGCTCGCTTTAATTTTTAAACTATATGCCTGTTTGTGCTCCGTCCACATATGGTTTTGACCTTATTTAAAGCGAGTTAAACGCTGACTACATAGGGTTTTCAGCAGTTCTTTCCAATTCAGATCAGGAGATTCCAAATGCAGATTTTCTCTGCCGTCGGTCCTTTGGGCGCCGGGAAGACCACGCTCACGATTAACACCATCGAAGCGATGATCCGCGAAGGCATGACCAGCAAAGATCGCTGTGCCTACATCATCAACGACGAAGGGGCCCAGGTGGACGGGTCGCTCATTGAGCGCTCGGCCCGGGTACTGCCCATGACGAGCGGATGCTTTACTTGTTCGGATGAGGCAGAACTCCGCAAGAAGCTCGATGAAATGGCCCAGCAGGAGATGGAATGGGTCTTCCTGGAAGGATTCGGGATGACCTCGGGCAGCGAAACCAAAAAGTTCCTCAAGTCTGTTCCGTACCCGTTCCGGATCGTCTGCGTGCTGGATTTCAAAAACCACCAGCGCAACCTCGTCAGGTACTCTGACGTGGTAAAGTCACAGGTCCACGCCGCTACCATCGGAACCGGCCTCACCAAATATGGCAGGGCTTTGACTCTGATGGATTTGCCGGATACTGAGGTGCTCGACTTCGTCGCTCGTAACAGCCACGGCAAACCGGCATTCCTGATCCCCGAGGATGGGTACCTTCCACTGGAGCTGCTTGCGAAAGCAGTTCAGCCTTCGGGAGTTGCCATGTCATCGTCATGCTCGCATCACGATCATGGACACGACCACAGCCACCACCATCATGTCCATGCCATGCACGCTTACTCATACGAGTTGCGTGACGGCACGACATTCTCACAGGTAGTGTCGGCGTTTAGGGGCTGTCCGGCCTACATTTGGAGAATCAAGGGTGCGGTGGAAAGCAAGCTCTTTAACTCTGTCTTTGACGACTGGAAGCAGACTTCTCAGGATAATCGGTCATTCGTGACTTTCTACTCCCGAAAAGAAATCCAGCTCGGCACTGATCTGCCTGGACTCGCTCAACTCGTCGT
>VGLO01000003.1 GCA_016866675.1 Candidatus Staskawiczbacteria bacterium
ATCCGATTTAGCCGTAAAAAAAATAACAGCACAAAATAAAAAGGCAGATTTATTAGTTATTCACGATGACATTGATTTGCCTCTAGGAAAAATTAAAGTTGTAAAAAACAGAGGTTCAGCTGGCCACAAAGGCGTAGAATCAATTATTAAGGCTGTGGGAAATAAAAATTTGGCAAGAATAAGAGTTGGTATTGCTCCCTTAAAAGGAAAAGCAAAAGCTCCTGAAAATTTTGTTATTAAAAAATTTTCAGAAGAAGAACAAAAAATAATTAACAAAACGGTTAAAAAAATATCGGATGCCCTTGAATTATATATGGAAGAAGGCTTGGAAAAAGTTATGAATGAATACAATAAATAAGATAAATCAGTTATTAGTAGTTTCAATCACCCCCTATTTTTTAGAAAAGGAGGTTTTTTGGTTTCAGGCAAATTTAGAAGAAATTTTAAAGTCAGCTAAAACACAACAATTTTTCCAAGACAATACGGTTTTTTTAAAAACTGGTTTAACTTATAATATTTCTGAATTACTAAGAAAGTTTGATGAGCTAGGATACGAAAGAGTGTTTTCTGTGCAAGACCCCGGAGAATTTTCTCAAAGAGGAGGTGTAATTGATATATTCCCAATAAATATGTTGCAAGCCGTGCAATTGGATTTTTTGGGAAATAAAGTTGAGAATATTTCTCTTCTTAATATAAAAATTAATAACGAAAAAAAGTCAAAAGATGTTTTACTTAAAAGGTTAAAATCTCAAGAACTATTTTCTGATTTAAAAAATATTGAAGTCGGGAACTATTTAGTGCACTTGGATCATGGAGTCGGAAAGTTTACTGGAAAAGAAGAGTTAAATAACCAAGATTACTATGTCTTAGAATATGCAAAGGGAGACAAATTATTTGTGCCCGTTGGCTTAGAAAGAAAACTCTCAAATTATGTTGGCTTTTCTGACCCAATTGTTTCAAGGCTAGGATCTGAATTATGGCAAAAAACAAAAAGAAAAGTGAAAGAAGATGTTGAAAAATTAGCCAAAGATCTTTTAGATCTTTACTCAAAGAAAGAAATCACCATAAAAAAACCTTACGAAACTGATTTGAGCATGCAAAAGGATCTTGAACAAAGCTTTCCTTTCCAAGAGACTCCCGACCAACTACAAGCCATTGAAGATATAAAAAAAGATCTTCAGCAAGAAAAACCAATGGACAGGATTGTTTGCGGAGACGTAGGATTTGGTAAAACAGAAATTGCAATTAGAGCCTCTTTTTTGGCTTCATTAAACGGCTATCAAACTGCCATAATATGCCCTACGACAATTCTAGCTAACCAACATTACAATAACTTTAAAAAGCGTCTTGAAAATTTTCCCGTAAAAGTGGCTATTATTTCAAGACTGAGCACTAAAAAAGAACAGCGCGAAATTTTAAGACAAATTTCAGAAGGAAAAATTGATATTTTAATTGGGACTCATAGAATCTTATCTTCTGATGTTGAATTTAAAAAATTACAGCTTTTGGTTATTGATGATGAACAAAGGTTTGGTGTAAAACAAAAAGAAAAGCTAAGACAAAAAAATCCGGCTTTAGATATTTTGAGTTTATCGGCCACTCCAATTCCAAGAACAATTTATTTAGCTCTCTCTTCTTTTAAAAATATTAGTTTAATGCAAACTCCCCCGCAAGGCAGAAGCGCCATTGAAACTCATATTCTGCCATACAATGAAAATAAAATTAAAGAAGCTATTGAATCTGAATTAAAACGAGAAGGGCAAGTTTACTTTTTGCACAACAGAGTACAAACAATTGAAACAACAAAAAAAGATTTGCAAAAACTTTTACCCGAGTCCAAAATTGCTACAATTCACGGAAGAATGAATGAAAAACAAATAGTAAGCATAATGAAGGACTTTGCAGAAAAGAAAAATAATATTTTAGTAGCTACTACTATTATTGAAAGTGGAATTGATTTAGCAAATGTAAATACCATTATAGTAGAAGATGCCTCTAGACTAGGTCTTTCTCAGGCTTATCAAATACGTGGGCGTGTAGGCAGGTCTCATATTAAAAGTTTTGCTTATTTGTTTTACCCAAAGAAAATACCTCCTTTGGCTAAAGAAAGATTAAAAGCACTAGAGCAAGCAAAAGAACTGGGTGCAGGATATCAAATTGCTCTGCGCGACATGGAAATAAGAGGAGCTGGAAACATTTTAGGTAAAGAACAATCTGGCTCAATTAATAAAATAGGATTAAATCTCTATTGCCAAATGCTAGCTGATGCAGTTGAGAAAATGCGATCATAATAAATATGGTATAGTTTACAAATGAAAGATATTAAAATTGTAAAAATTGAGAGTGAAAGTTATCCAGAATCTCTGAAAAAAATATCTGATGCGCCAAAAGTTTTATATTATAAGGGAATCCTGCCAAGTAAAGATGAAAAAATAATAGCAGTTGTTGGCACAAGACGACCCTCGCCCTACGGACAACAGGCAACTATTCAAATTGCAGGAGAATTGACTAATGAAAATATTACCATTATTTCTGGTATGGCACCCGGTATTGATACATTTGCCCACAAAATTTGCGTTGAGAAACAAAAAAGAACAATTGCTGTACTAGGCACAGGACTAGATGAAAAAAGTATTTACCCACAACAAAATTTAGAATTATCAAGAAAAATTATTGAAACTGGTGGATGCTTAATTTCAGAACTCAAAGAAGGTACACATGGCTCAAAATTTACTTTCCCTAGAAGGAATCGTATAGTTTCTGCTTTGTCAGCGGGAGTATTGGTGGTTGAGGCAAAAGAAAAGTCTGGGTCATTAATTACTGCTAACTATGCAAAAAAACAGAATAAAAAATTGTTTGCGATTCCAGGTCCAATATTTTCTTTAAATTCAGCAGGACCAAACAGACTTATTAAAGAAGGTGCAAAAATAGTACAAGGCCCAAAAGATATATTAAATGAGTTAAATCTGGTACAATCAAAAAAACAAAAAGAAATATTTGGAGAAACTAGTGAGGAAAATTTAATTTTGAAAGCATTGAAAGAAGAGGCATTGTATATTGATAAGATAATAGAGAAAACAAACTTGGGGGCTTCGACCGTCGCCACCTCGCTTGCCTTATTGGAGATATCAGGTAAGATACGGCACTTAGGAGGCAACACATATTCATTAAATTAAAAAATAAATGGAATTAGTAATAGTTGAGTCGCCAACAAAGGCAAAAACAATTCAAAAGTTTTTAGGCAAAAAGTATAAAATTTTGTCGTCTTTTGGACACGTTCGAGATTTGCCAAAGTCAGAGCTTGGTGTTGATGTTGAAAAAGATTTTGAGCCAAAGTATATAATTCCAACAAAGGCTAGAAAAAATGTGACATTACTAAAAAAGGAAGCTGCAAAAGCAGATGAAGTCATATTGGCTACCGACGAAGACCGTGAAGGAGAAGCAATTTCGTGGCATTTGGAAGAGGCTTTAAAGCTAAAAAATCCAAAAAGAATTGTTTTTCACGAAATTACAGAAGATGCTATTAAAGAGGCTTTAGAAAACCCAAGAAAAATTGATAAAAGATTGGTTGATGCCCAACAAGCAAGAAGAATTTTAGACAGAATTGTCGGATACAAGTTATCTCCTTTTTTGTGGAAAAAAATATCTAGAGGACTTTCTGCTGGAAGAGTTCAATCAATTGCGGTACGACTTGTGGTTGAAAAAGAAAGGGAAATTGAAAAATTCAAACCAGTTGAGTACTGGAGCGTTGAAGCTATATTAAATAAGTCTGGAATTGATTTTTCTGCATTTCTTTCAAAGGTTAACGGAAAATCAATTGATAAATTAGAAATAAAAAATAAAGAAGAGGCTAATAAAATTCTGAATGAATTAAAAGGTTCAGAGTATAAAGTTGAGAGTGTAGAAAAAAAAGAAACCAAAAGAAACCCCCTATCACCTTTTACTACAAGTACATTACAGCAAACTTCAGCAAACAAACTTGGATATTCTTCAAAATACACAATGTCTTTGGCTCAAAAACTTTATGAAGAAGGACATATTACGTATCACAGAACAGACTCGCTAAATCTTTCTCAACTATCTCTTAATTCAGCTCAAAAATTTATAGAAGAATCATTTGGAAAAAATTATTATAACTTCAGAAAATTTAAAGCAAAAAGCGGAGCTCAAGAAGCTCATGAAGCAATTAGACCAACTTTTGCCAATAAAACACCTGAATCTCTAAAGGGAGAATTAGATGGCCCAAAATATAAACTTTACACATTAATATGGCAAAGATTTATAGCTTGTCAGATGAGTCCTGCCCTATTTGATTCTACTTCAGTTGATATTTTGGCAAATCAATATACATTTTCAGCAAATGGCCAAGTCTTAAAATTTGATGGTTTTTTAAAAGTTTATCCAATGAAATTTTCAGAGAATGATATGCCAAAATTGGAAGAAAAGGAATTACTAAGTTTGGTAAAGATAGATCCGTTGCAACATTTTACAGAGCCACCAGCTAGATACAACGAAGCCTCATTAATTAAGGCTTTAGAAAAACATGGCATTGGAAGACCATCGACTTATGCTCCAACGCTATCTACAGTACAAGAAAGAAACTATATTTCAAAAAACGAGCAAAAAAGATTCATTCCTTCAGAAATGGGTATTATGGTAAACGATATGTTGGTTGAAAACTTCCCTCAAATAGTAGATATTGATTTTACAGCCAAAATGGAAAAAGAACTAGATGAAATAGCTGAAGGAAAGGACACATGGAAAAAAACTATTAAAGACTTTTATGAGCCGTTCTCAAAAAATTTACAGGAAAAATATGATGATGTTAAAAAAGAAAATACAGACATAAAAACTGATAAAGTTTGCCCTAAATGCTCAAAGCCCATGGTAGAAAAATTGGGTAGATTTGGTAGATTTTACGCTTGTACTGGATTTCCAGATTGCAAACATACAGAGTCATTAGTTAAAGACGGCCCGGGAAACCAAATAATAAAACTAGATATTATTTGCCCTAAATGTAAACAGGGCAATATGGTTGCCAAAAAAACTAAAAGAGGGAAAATTTTCTATGGGTGCGATAAATACCCTGCATGCGACATGGCAACATGGGATAAACCCATAAACGAATTCTGTCCAACGTGCAACTCAATCTTAGTAGAAAATAAAAAGGGGCAAGTTAAGTGCTCCAATAAGGAGTGTAATCATAAGAGAGAACAGTCTAATGCAGACTCAAATTCAAAAGCTAATAAAGAGTAGTAAAAATTCCGATAAAGTAAGAGAGGCTTTTGAATTTGCAAAAGAGATTTACAAAGACAGGAAATGGCTTTCTGGAAAAGACTTATACATTGACCATGTATTGAGAATGGCAATTACTCTAAAAGAGCTGGGCATTGATGAGACGACTATCATGGCCAGTTTTTTGTATGGCGTAGCTGACACATCCTTATTTTCTCCTCAAGAAATAAATACAGAAGAAATTGAAAAAAAGTTTGGCAAAGAAGTAGCTTATCTTGTGAAAAAATCCTCCGACCTTAATAAAACTTACTACTCCTTTAACATTAGCCGTGGCAAGTACGACAAATTTGGAAAAGAAAAAATGGAAAACATTAAGAATATGTTTTTTGCTATGGCCAAAGATTTGAGAGTTGTTCTTCTTAAGATAGCCTCAAGGCTTGATGGTTTAAAAAGAATAGAATTTATTTCAGATGAAACCAGAAGGCTTTACTCTATAGAAACTCTTTACATATTTGTGCCTATTGCCAATCGGCTAGGACTAGGAGAGATAAAAACCCAATTAGAAGACTTAGCCTTTGCCAATATTTACCCAGAAGATTTTAAGTGGATAGAAGAAAATATCAAAGAAAAGTACGAGGAGCGTAAAAAGTACTTGGAGAATTTTATGCCAAAGCTAAGAAAGCTCTTAAAAAAAGAAGGGATATCTTTTCTAGATATTGGATATAGAGCTAAATCATACTGGAGCACATACCAAAAACTTCAACGCCACCAAATGGATTTTGAAAAGATATACGACTTGGTTGCCTTAAGAATAGTTGTTAAAGATATATTTTCTTGTTATAAACTGCTTGGCATTATTCATAAAAACTTTCAGCCAATGTCAGGGCAAATACAAGACTATATTGCAAAGCCCAAAGAAAACGGCTACAAATCACTCCACACAACTGTTTTTCTTGATGAAAATGAAATTTCTGAAATACAAATTAAAACAGATCAGATGCATAAAGATGCAGAACACGGAATTTGTGCTCACTGGGCATACAAGGAAAAAATAAACCTTCATAAAGAAGAAGAAAATTTAAAATTTGCGAAGGAGCTTCCTGAATTTTGGAAAAGTTTTAAAATTGATTTTTTCGACAATAAAGTTTTCACTTTTACTCCAAAAGGAGATGTAATTGTTTTACCAAAAGGGTCAACCTCTGTTGATTTTGCTTATGCAATACATTCTGAAGTTGGAAATCATTGCGAAGGAGCAAAAATAGATGGAAAAATTATCCCCCTATCTCGCCCATTAAGCAATGGAGATATTGTTGAAATAATTACCAGCAAGAAGAAACAACCGTCTTTAGATTGGTTAAAATTTGTAAAAACCAGCTTTGCAAAGTCTCATATCAATAAAATTATTTCTGCTACATTTTCACCAATTTTTTCTGTGCCAACTTTTATCGGAAAAAAAATCATTGGCATTGTTAAAAAACCTCATAAAGAAGTAAAACCACAAAAAAAGTTAAAAACTACTGAAGTCTATATTGGCAAGCAAAAAGGCATATCATATAGCTTGGCAAAATGCTGTCTTCCAAAAGCCGGAGATAATATAAATGCTTACATAGGAAAATCTGGATCAGCTGTTTTACATAGCACTTCATGTAAAAATTTTAAAGAAGTATCTAAAAAATTTCCCGAAAAAATAGTTGGTGCCACTTGGCATGAGAGCTAAAATGTGGTAAATTATTGTATTGAAACATGTAATATAAACCTGCCCGGGTGGCGGACCTGCCTGCCGGCAGGCAGGATTGGCAGACCCATAATTATGAACTATTATGTTTATGCCCTAAAAAGCATTAGTAGAAACTATATTTATGTAGGAATAACTAATAATTTAGAAAGAAGGATTAGACAGCATAAAAATGGAAAAGAAGCTACAACTAATCCATATCGCCCATTTGAAATAATTTTAACAGAAACCTATAATACGAGATTAGAAGCCAGACAAAGAGAAAAGAAGTTAAAATCTGGTTACGGAAAAGAATATTTAAAAAAACTTGTATAGAATCCTGCCCGGGTGGCGGAATTGGCAGACGCACGGGACTCAAAATCCCGCGATCGCAAGGTCATGTGGGTTCAACTCCCACCCCGGGCACCAGAATAGAACTTAACACAAGAAAATAAAAAAAGCTCCGAGCAAAATCGGAGCTTTTTGGTTTTCAAACAATGAATTCGGTCAGCTTTTCATAGACCGCCCCATTGTCATCAGCTTTGTAGACACAAATCTTTTGAAGCGGAAATGACAAATCAATAGGCGGTGTTTCTGGATTAATTTCCGGTACTTTACCTTCTTGGTAGCGAGTTAAAGTCACATGTGGACGAAATAATTTATGTGCCAAATCATATCCGGTTTCCTTGGCGTTATTCTGTTGCGCCTCAGTATAGGGTGTAAAGTACCCCTCTTCATAGGGCTGGCCCGGATTGATTCTATATTCCTTAAGCTCACTGATCAGCTTTTCATGAAGTGCGACAAATGGAGTTGATTTTTCGTAGGATACCTCAAAATATCGCCCTTTGGTCATAAAGTAACCTGTGTGCTTGCACAAGAAAGATTTAGCTCCCTCCATTAAGCCACCAACTGATTTTAAGATATTGGGTATTTGGTCATTAGAAAAACGAGCCATATAGACTGTCATATGAGGAAACTTTGTTTCCCCATCCAAAACAAACATTGTGCCATCTGACTTAAGTGACTGGCTGATATTTACACACTCAACCCCTACTTGATCAGAGGGTATGACACAAATATTGATGATTGTAGAATTATCCGGTTTATTCATTGCAATAACCTTTCTTAAAATAAGTGGTAAGAACTAGACAATAATTTACCACATTTTTTGAATAGAATCAATTAATTAACTCTCTTAACTCTCCCCTTTCTAAAGACTTTATACTTCTGTGCATATTCGAAGACTTGTTTTTAAATTGTGTTTCTAATATTTGCAAAACATCACCGTGAGAAACTAACAAAATTTTCTTTTGTTGATATATTTTTTCTAAGTCATCAATAAGAGATACCACTCTATTTTTGACATTTTCTACAGATTCTTCATTATATTCTGGTTGCCTATTATTACTATCATTACTCCATACTTTTTGATAATTATTTGTACCTGATTTATCAAGACTACCAAACCAACGCTCCCTTAACCTCTCATCAATATTAATTTCAATTTTTATACCCAATAATTCTTTAGTAATTTCTGCTGTTCTTTTGCATCTAGAAAACGGTGAACAATAAATTATTACTTCACTATCAAGTATTTTTGATTTTTTAGAGTTTTCTATAGAAGTACTTACCTGCTTTTCACCATTTTTAGTTAACGAATATTCTTCATTAATTGCGTCCTCTAAATTACTTACTATAATCTCTGCTGTGTTTGCCTTGCTCTCTCCATGCCTTAAGGCAAAATATTTGTTTTTAAGTTTACTAAACATATAATTTTAATAAATTTATAACAATAAAAGAAATAAACCCAGAAAAAATACCGGCCAAAACATCCAAGGGCCAATGCACGCCACAAAATATTCTGGATAATGCTATAAAAAAGCTTACAGTACAAAAAAGCAGTCCAAGTGTTAGATTATAAGGTAAAATTGAAAACGATAAAGCAAAGAAAACAGCTGTATGACTTGATGGAAATGAAGGGTATTGAGGTTTTTTGACTAGAGAATTAACCTCTAAAACTTCTTGAGGTCTTTTTCTTTTATATATCTGGTAAATGGATTGATTAATTATAAACCTAGCAAAAAGCATTGCCAAAAACGGAAAAATTAAAATTTTAATATCTCTATAAAAAAGAGCATATAAAATTATAATCAAAATTAAGAAGTACCCTGCGTAAACGGCAAATATTTTTGCAAAAAAATCCAAAAGATTATATTTTTTTGCGTACCCGTTAATTAACTTAAATAAATGTAAATCTAATTTCATTTAGGCAAAGGAAACTTTTTACATAGATTTTTAACTTCCTGACTTATTCTTTTTACCAAATAAGGTTTTGATATGACCTCATTTATCCAACCTGCAATTTTTTTCATTTCTTTTTCTTTCATCCCCCTTGTGGTAATGGCTGGAGTGCCCATTCTTATTCCAGATGGCTTAAACGGAGAAGCTGTATCATACGGAATACTATTTCTATTGGTAGATATTCCAATACTTTCAAGAAGATTTTGAGCATCTAATCCCGTAATATTTTTATTCCGCAAATCAATCAATATTAAATGATTATCAGTGCCACCACTTACAAGATTAAACCCTAATTTACTTAGCTCTTCTCCTAAGGCCTTTGCATTTTTCACAACCTGAGATGCATATTTGCCAAACGCGGGTGTACTAGCTTCTTTTAAGCAGACTGCGATTGCAGCTATTGAGTTTTCGTGAGGGCCACCCTGTAATCCGGGGAAAACAGCTTTATCAATTTTTTTTGATAAATCAGGGTCTTTCTTTAATCCCTTCTTTGTCACCATAATTAGGCCTCCCCTTGGCCCTCTTAATGTTTTATGTGTAGTTGTGGTCACAATATCAACATATGGCACAGGGCTTGGATAAACTCCTCCGGCCACTAATCCGGCAACGTGAGCAATATCAGCTACCAAATAAGCTCCCACAGAGTCTGCAATTTTTCCTAATCTTTTCCAATCAAGTATTCTTGAATAAGCAGAGAATCCCAGCCAAATTAGCTTTGGTTTGTGCTCTTTTGCCAATTTTTCAAATTCTTCATAGTTCATCAAGTGGGTTTTTTCATATACTCCATAAGATACAGCATTAAAAAATTTTCCCGAAAAACTTACTTTGGCTCCATGAGTCAAATGCCCACCCATAGAAAGAGCCATTCCCATAATAGTATCTCCTGGGTCACAGGTGGCCATGTATACTGCGGCGTTTGCAGGAGATCCTGAATGTGGTTGCACATTAACGTACTCAACCCCAAAGAGCTTTTTTGCCCTTTCAATGCAAAGATTCTCAACTTCATCAATGAATTGGTTTCCGCCGTAATATCTTTTGCCCGGATATCCTTCTGCGTATTTGTCGGTCAAAAGCGAGCTCAAGGGTTCTCGCACAGCAGAAGAACAGTGGTTCTCAGAAGGAATCATTTGCAGAGTTGTCTTTTGGCGGTTAGTTTCCAATTCAATCAATTTTGCTACTTTTTGATCATTATTTTTTAACTTCATATGTTTTATTCTCATTATTCTATCATTTTTTATACAAAAAAACAGCGGCCATTCAAGTTGTAAAACCCAAATAGCCGCCTTCATTGCTCGTCTCAACTCTCGCTTTGCGAGGTTTCGTCGAGCAACCCTTATGCCTGCTACGCCACGCTTGCGCGTTGCTTCGCAGGCAGGACACGTACGGAACGAGAGCGGATATGACTGCCGGAACTGCCCACACCACAGCTGTGGACCTGGACCTTGCCGAAGTCAGGATACCAGAACATGCACGGCACGCGACCATCCACATCGCGCGAGGCAGGACAGAGTGTCAAGTTCTCGTGATCGAGGTGTTCGCCCGTAGTCAGGAAGAAAGCCAGTTCCAGAAGCTCGCGCTCCAAGAACGTCATTCCGCGATGGCCTTCCCCATCAAGCTGGTTGGTGGATTTGCCGGCATTTTCCTCATCGGCCTCCACCACGGCGCGAACACTGATGGCGTAACTGCCATTGGCCGGGTCGCGATCGTTACGCTTGGAGATTTTCTGATCCAGGTTGTCCCCGTACAAGGAATATCCACCGCAGCGTTCCTTGATCACGTTCCACACCTTGTTGCGGATGAGACTCTTGGGCACGTAGATAGCCCACTGACCAGCTGGTGCCGCCTCAAACTGGTCCACGACCTCTTGGAACTCCTTTTACATGCCGAGTGCCTGACCAACAGCTTTCCAGTTGAGAACAACTGGGAGGTTGGCCGGCTCTGGCCAAGGGTTCTCCTTGCGGAGAAACTTCTTGGTGGCTTCGAGCCACTCACTTCCATCTTCCCCAGAGAGCTTCTGGAGAAGATCCTCAACTGGTCCACGAACATCGCAGAGCAGTAACCGACTCATGTCAGTCTCCTTGTCCCACAAAATGGGACTAAAATGAACAGTACCGATAAAGCCCGATGCTTTACCTTACGATTTAATTATACATCTTTATCTTATTATTGTCAAGTATCCTTTTGTGAGATCTATAATTGTTGAGGGTTGTGACTTTTTTAAATTCCCCCCATCAATAATAAGTATATCTTCTTTTCCAAAAACTTTTTCTATTTCTCTTGAGCCAATCATACTTTCACTTCCTGAAATATTTACGGATGTCTGCACTAAAGGCTTATTTATTTTTTTTAGTAAATTATTTAAAAATTTGTATTTAGGAATTCTTATAGCAATAGTGTTTTTATTAATACCATAAATCTTTACCTCTGCTTTTCTTTGTAAAATAAACGTATATTTCCCTGGCCAATGCCCTTTTAGTGTTTTCTCCTGGTCTTTGCTTATTTCTGCAAACTCTTTTGCCATTTTTAAATCTTTAACAAAAACCGGTAAGGGTTTTGATTTTGGTCTTTTTTTTATTTTATAAATTTTTTCAACGGCTTTTTTATTTGAGGCATCAGCCAAAAATCCATAGACGGTATCTGTTGGACAAATAATAACGCCTCCACTTTTTATTTCTAAAATAGCCTCATTAAGCGCTAGTTTTTCCTTTATTACTTTCATTTTTTAAAAATTCTTCAAATTTAGATACATCTTCTGGTCTGCCAAAATCCATCCAATAATCAGTAAATCTTTTTACTTTTACTTTATTTTCTTTGGCCAACAATGATATTGCGTCTGTAATTTCATACTCTCCTCTTGGAGACTTTTGGAGATTAAAAATTTTATCAAAAATAACTGGTGTAAATTTATACAAGCTTGTATTAATTAAGTTGCCAATAAATTCCTTTGGTTTTTCTACAATTTTTTCCAAATATTCCCCTTTTTCAACTAAAACTCCAAATTTTTCTGGACTACTACTTTCAACTCCAGCCACATAGCAGTATTCATCGTTTATATTTAATGCCACGAGCTGATCTTTTGTGTAGAAGTTATCTCCTACTAGTGAGATAAAATTTTCTTTGCCCACAATATCTTTAACGCATTTTATAGGACATGCCGTGCCATACTCTTTTTCTTTTGGACCTAAAATATCAAATTGATTTACAATTTTTATATTTGGAGTTTGGTTTTTAAAACTATAAGTTTTTAAAAACTCACTTATCATGTCTTCGCGAAATCCTACCACCATAATAATTTCTAAATAACCGGCACTCAAAATATTATCTAATAAATAGGCTAAAAATGGCCTGTCCTTTACTTCAATTAAGTGTTTTGACTTATCTTTTGAAAGGTCTAACATTCTTGTGCCTTGCCCCGCAGCTGAAATTACAACCTTCTTTATACTATTCATAATTAAATAACTATATTAATCAATTTATCTTGAATAAATATTATTTTTTTGGGCTTATTTTCTTTAACCCATTCTTTTATTTTTTTGCTATCTAGAGCTAAATTTTCTGCTTCTCCTTGAGTTAATCCAGAAGATGCTTGAATTTTATCTCTCACCTTTCCATTAATCTGTACTATAATAAAAACTTTTTCCTCTTTTAAAAGCTTTTCATTGTACTTTGGCCATTTTTGTTGACTACAAAAACCTGCAAATCCAACCACTTTCCAAAGCTCTTCTGCCAAATGCGGTGCAAACGGAGAAAGAATTACTAAAAATTTTTTGAAATCTTTTTTACTTAAACCAACGCTTGAAATCTGTCCCGATTTCTTCGAGGATCCTCGATTTATTTGCAATCGGGACCACTCATTTACAAACTCCATAAGAGAACTTACTGCTGTGTTAAACTTCATTAACTCAATATCTTCTCCAACTTTTTTGATAGTTTTATTGAGTAAAATTTTCAAACTTTCATCGCTTTCACTTTTTGAAATTTTATTATGAGTTAAATTATAAACCTTTTCCAAAAATCTTCTGCAACCAACAACTCCCTTTTGATCCCATGGAATTTGCTGTTCAAAGGGACCAATAAACATTTCATAAACCCTAAGAGTGTCTGAGCCGTATTGCTTTGCAACAATATCTGGATTCACCACGTTCCCCCTTGATTTTGACATTTTAATACCGCCCTCTCCAAGAATTACTCCATGTGAAGTTCTTTTTTTATATGGTTCTGATCCAACGGACTCTGGGACAGCTAAAATATCATACAAAAATTTAAAAATAAATCTTGAATAAAGAAGATGCAAAGTTGTGTGCTCCATACCTCCGTTATACCAGTCAACCGGAAGCCAGTATTTTAAAATTTTATTATCAGCTAGCGCTTTATTATTTTTTGGATCGGTGTACCTCAAAAAATACCAATTTGATCCAGCCCAATTTGGCATAGTATCGGTTTCTCTTTTGGCTGGACCTCCACATTTTTTACATTTTACATTAACCCATTTTTCAATTGAGGCCAGAGGAGATTCACCCGTATCTGTTGGTTGATATTTTTTTACATTTGGCAATTCAACTGGAAGATCTTTCTCTGAAATTGTCTGCCAATCGCAGTTTTGACAAAAAATCATTGGGATGGGTTCGCCCCAGTAATGTTGTCTTGAAAATATCCAATCCCTTAATTTATAACTTGTCTTGGTATTGGCAAGATTTTTTTCTTTTAACCATAAAATAATCTTAGTCTTAGCTTCAGATGATTCCAATCCATCAAATTGCATTGAGTTGTGCAAAACTCCTTCACCTTCATAACATTCTTCTAAATTCTTTACCTTATGTGAAAACTCCTCATCTTTCGGAATAATTGAAGTTCTTAAAGGAATGCCGTATTTTTTTGCCAACTTAAAATCTCTTTTATCGTGAGCATCAGCAAAAACAGCCCCTGTTCCATATTGCTCTAAAACAAAATCAGCAACCCATATTGGCATCTCTTCATTTGTAGCTGGGTTTCTAGCCAAAACACCTTTTAGCTCAATACCAGTGACATCTTTCTCTAAGTTGGACCTTTCAATATCTGGAGTATTTTTTGCTTTTTTAATATATTCTAAAACTTGGCTTAAATTTTCTATTTTATCTTTATGTCTTTCAATAAATTTATGCCCCGGAGATAAAATTAAATAAGTTCCAGAAAAAATTGTATCAATTCTTGTTGTAAAAACCTCTATTGGGTCTTCAAATCCTTCTACCGGAAACTTTACAATGGCTCCTTCTGACTTTCCAATCCAATCTTTTTGCTGAATTTTAACTCTTTCTGGATAATCAACCATATTTAAATCCTCTAGCAATCTTTCGGCGTAATTAGTAATTCTTATCAACCATTGTTCCTTTTCTTTTTTCTCAACATCTGCGCCACATCTTTCGCATTTTCCAGAAATTACTTCTTCATTGGCTAATACAATTTTATCTTTGGGGCACCAATTAACCAGCATCTTATCTTTATAGGCAAGACCGTTTTCAAAAAGTTTTATAAAAATCCATTGTGTCCATTTATAATATTTTGGATCTGTGGTATTTACTTCTCGTGCCCAATCAAGTGACAAACCAAGCATTTTCATTTGCTTTCTAAAATTGTCTGTATTCTTTTTTGTGGCCAAAACAGGATGAATTCCTTTTTTAATTGCATAATTTTCTGTTGGTAATCCAAAAGCATCCCACCCAATAGGGAATAAAAGGTTATAGCCCTGCATCCTTTTCTTACGAGCAATTACATCTAAACCAATATATGGCCTACAATGACCCACATGCAAACCATCTCCCGAAGGATAAGGAAACTCAAATAAAAGATAAAATTTCTTCTTTTTTGAGAAGTTTTTTGCTTTAAAGTCACCTGACTTATACCACTTTTCCTGCCACTTTTTTTCTATTTGCTGTGGATTATATCTCTTCATATAATTTGATAATGTTATCACGATTTATGGGTAAAAAAAAGTCCTGCCATTCATTGGCAAGACATTGCAAAATCTGTCAATTCTTTACTCTTCTTTTTCAAAAGGCTTGAGAAACGTGAGTGATTCTCTCCTCATTAATCCATTACCTGGCAAAGTTGCCCAAACCCCTACAAGCCGTGGGCCCTGCTTAATCTTATACAAATTAACTCCTTTTATTTGTTTTCCACCTTCAGCAGTTATAGACCAACTAACCGCCAAATTTTCTCCTTGGCGAATTCCAACTCCAGAAAAATTGGACAACCCCATGTTCCAAGATACAACATAAATTTCGTTAACCTTTGCAATAGTAGCTACTCCGGTGTAAGTCTTACCGCTTGCTTCATTTCCTTTGCAGGTATAGTAGCCATCAATATCAAATAAAATTTCTTCTGCCGATATTTTTTTGACTGGCACATCTTTTTGATGAGCAGGCTCTAATTCAGCCATAAAAAATACCATCATTGAAACAATAGACTTCCAAGGACAACGCATGGTGGCCTCCTAAAAAAGTGTCAACGAGCGAATTGGTTTATTGTATTCCTTAATAATTTTTTTTCAATACTGAGTCTAGTTAATAATGCTCTTTCGAAAGATTTTGAAAAAATATTGAGCGAGAATGTGATAGAACGAGAAGGACTACCCATAGGGTAATCTGCCAAGTTATAGCGCATTCGCAGCCAATATTTTTGCAAAAGATGCGGATATGGCATTATTTACTAGACTCTAAACTAAATTAAAAATAGATTCTTTGCGTTTTCTGTGGTTTTTTCACAGACTTTTTCAAAGCTAACATTTTTTAGTTCTGCGATTTTTTTAATGGTATGTTTAATAAATATTGGCTGATTTCTTTTTTCTTCTGCCGTTGGAGGAGTTAAGTATGGGCAATCGGTTTCAACTAAAATATTTTCTAAAGAAACTTCCTTAATCACTTCATCAATATTAAACTTGAAAATTATGCCATTAATTCCAATGTAAAAACCCATCTCAATGTATTTTTTAGCTTGTTCTAAGCTTCCTGTAAAACAATGTATTACACCTCTCTTTTCTCCTCTTCTTTTAAGTATTTCTATTACATCATCATGTGCTACTCTGCAATGCAAAATAACAGGAAGATTTAATTCTTTTGCCAAATCCAATTGCTCATTAAAAATTCTCTTTTGCTTTTCTTTAAACTGTTGAAGTTTTAAAGCAGTTTTGGGTTTATAATAGTAATCTAAACCAATCTCGCCAATAGCTAAAACTTTCTTTGATTTTGCCAAATCTCTATATTTTTCTTTATCAAATTCATTTTCTTGAATTAAAAATTCTTCCTCGTTTGGGTCTGTTTTTATTTTTATAAATTCAGAGGCTGAATACATTGGATGCAATCCAATTGAAGCAAAAACACCCTGCTCGTACTTTTCTGCCATTCCAACGGCACTTTTGCTTGTTTCGTATTTAGTGCCAACATTTATTATCTGAATATTTTCAGATAAAGTTTTTTTGACAACCAAATCCGCATCATCTTTGAATGCATTAAAATTTACGTGGCTATGTGTATCAATTATCATGTTTTTGTATTTTAAATGAAAAAGTGGGCAATCGCAATTGCGATTGCCCACTAGTTGTTTGCTGATGGCGAATATTACTCGCCAGGCTTTGGCAACGTGGAGGGTGCGGGCTCTGCACCCGGCTTGCCATAGATAGCCTCGTACACCTCGTTGCGGTGCACTGGAACCTCCTTTGGCGCCACAATGCCAAGGCGCACCTTGTCGCCTCGGATATCCACCACGGTGACCGTGATGTCATTGTTGATGACGATCCTCTCGTTCTTCTTGCGAGACAATACCAGCATTGTCGAATCCTCCGAAAGGGTGTGATGTGCCAAGCCCTCAAGGTGGCTTGACGAAGTGTTCTACTTATTTTCTAACAAATTTATATTATTTTGTCAACCTTAGAAACAAAATTATAGACTCTGTTTTTTCTAGAGATAATTTAATTTTTTCTGAAGTTTCTGGTAAAAATATTTTTAGTATTTCTGAAATTTCACCTAAAGAAAATAATACATCCGAAATAACCTGAGAAGAGTTGCCTTTTTCTTCCCATGGCTTTTCTTCGTTAATATATTTGTCACAATGAGAAATAAGCTCCCAAATAGATTTTAAGGCATCATTAAACTTAAACTCACCTAAAAAGTCATTATATTCTTTTTTATACTTTTCTGTCTCACTCTTTATCTTTTCAGTTGGTTTTAAGTTATTAAAAACAGGTTTTTTAGCTAAAGTGACCGTTCTTGCCAAAAGGTTTCCGATACCACCTGCCAAGTCAGAATTATATCTTTGCTCAAATTTTTCGTAGGTGAAATCTCCATCTTCTGTGGGAGTAATTTCTCTTAACAAGTAATATCTAACAGCATCTGTGCCATATTTTTTAACCAACTCAACTGGATCAACAACGTTTCCCAGAGATTTTGACATTTTTTGATTTGCTACAGTTAAATAGCCGTGAATAAAAATTTCACTTGGCAAAGAAAGACCAGCAGACATTAGCATTCCTATCCAATAGACAGCATGGAAACGAGATATCCCTTTTCCAATTACATGTAGTTTGTTTTCGTTTTCCTGCCACCAAATTTTAAAATTATCTTCATCGTCAGCATATCCTAAGGCATTTATATAGTTTGATAAAGCATCAAACCAAACCCAGATTTTTTGACTACTATCATCTGGCACATCAATGCCCCATCCACGAGACCTTTCAGATGATCGTGATATACATATATCTTCAATTCCAGAATTAATAAAACTTAGTATTTCGTTTTTTCTTTTTTTTGGAATAATCTTTAATTTATCCCCTTCAATAAGCTCTTTTATTTTATTTTGATACTTTGAAAGTTTGAAAAAATAGTTTTCTTCTTCAATTAATTCTGGCTTTGTCTTGTGTTCTACACAAAGTCCATTTTGTAATTCACTTTCTTTATAAAATTCTTCGCACCCTACACAATAAAGACCTGTATATTTTTTCTTATATATATCATCCTTACAAGCTAACCATAACTTTTTTGAACCTTTAATATGTCTTTCTTCTGTGGTTCTAATAAATTCATCATAAGACAAGCTAAGTGATTTTTTAAGGTTTTTAAAAACATCTGCATTTTTTGCAACTAAATCCTCCGTTGATATGCCCTCTTTTTCTGCAGATTGAACATTTTTTAGTGAGTTTTCATCTGACCCAGTCAAGAAAAAAACATCTTCTTTTAGAGACCTGTGATATCTGGCAACAACATCTGCCTGAATTTTTTCTAGAGCGTGTCCCAAATGAGGAGAGGCATTAACATAGTCAATTGCTGTTGTAATGTATAATTTCTTTGTCATATAATAAAAATATAGCTATTGTTATAAATACTAAATCATTATTAACAAATCTTCAATGATATTATTAGTTCACATGCTCTTTGGGTCAGCAATTGGATATACAGTATATTCCCTCACAAACCAAATTTGGTTGTCATTTTTACTGGCTTTTTTAAGTCACTACTTTTTAGATTTATTTCCTCATATTGAGTATTTGGCATCCACTGAAGATTCTGTTAAAAAATTAAAAAGCAAATCCCCAAAAGAATACCTACCAGACCTTTTTAAAGTAATTGTCGACTTTTTATCTGGCATACTTTTAATATATTTTGTTTCAATTGACCAGCCGTATATTTATTTTTGCGCCATTATAGCAATATTGCCAGACGGACTCACTGTCATAAACTCTCTGTTTGAAATTAACATTCTTAAAAAACATCACTATTTTCACGGAAAAATTATTCACTTTTTAAAGTATAAAAAAATCTCCAAGTTTTGGAGAATCTCAACTCAAGCGACTGCATTTATAATTAGTATTTACCTTTTACTTCTCTAGGGCTAATCTACTAAAACAGCTTTTCTCTTTTCTAAAAACTCTTTTGTGAACTCGTAAATTATTCCAAAAACGGGCACAACAAAAATTACTCCCAAAATACCAAATATCTTACCTCCAATAAGTATCGCAATTAAAACTAAAACAGGTGGCAAATCCAAAAACTTTTTCATAAGTATTGGTGTCACAAAGTTGTTTTCAATACTTTGTATTATGGTAAGAGCAATTACAATATATACTGCAACAAACCAAGAGCCTGAAACTCCAACAAACAAAAGAACTAAAATTGCAGTTACCAGTGGCCCTATAAAAGGAATGAATGTTAGTGCTCCTGAAATTAAAGCAAGAATAAAGCTGTACTTTACTCCAAACAAAATGAAAACTATAAATGACATTATTCCAACAAACAAACATGCCAAAACTCTGGCTCCAAACCACCCTGCAACCTTAATTTGAGATCTCTCAAATATGTTTAATATTGTTTGTTCGTATTTTTTAGGAGACAAAAGAGTTAAAAACCTTTCTGTAGATTTATTTGCCAAAGAGATATAAAAAGCAAAAACAAATATTATTGAGGTTGAAACAACGCCTCCAAAAAAAACTGTGATGGCCCTTATAATACTTCCAGAGCTTTCCTCTAGTTGAGTAATTAGATTTTTTGTAAACTCCTCAAAATTTCTTGTGACTTCAAGGCCCAAGCTATTAAGTACTGGATTTGCCTTTTGAAAATAAGTTGGTATATTATTGCTAAATTGCTTTAATTCAAACACAAAAACTGGAGCTGTAATGTAAACCATAAGCCCAACTGCACCAAAAATTGCAGAATAAACAGCAATTACTGCAATAACTTTTGGCACTTTCAACCTTACTAGAAAGGCCACCGCAGGCTCCAATAAAATTGATATTATTAAAGCAAAGAAAAACCATACTAAAATATCTCTTGCCAAAAACAAAAGATACAAAACAAAACCAGTCATAAAAACCTTTAGTATAGTCTGCCAAGAAATATCCAGTGTTTGCCTATTTTCCATAGTATAATAGTAAAAACTATATCTTTAATATTTTTTCTAGGCTTTCTTTATCTTTTTCATCAAAGGGTCCAATTACAGATAGATTCAATTTTTCGTTTTTGAAAATATCTTCTGCTACATTCTTTATATCACTTAAAGAAACTTTATCAATCATCTCAATCTTTTCCTCTGGAGTTAAAACTTTTTCACCCATTACTTCCTGCATTGCATAAAATGAAGCCTTGCTATCTGTTGAGTCTAAAGATAGTGAAGTGGCTCCCCTTAAATAGTCTTTGGCCTTTTGAAGCTCTTTCTCAGTAATTCCATTTTCGCTTAAGTCTTTGTATTCTTTTAAAACCAAACTCACTGCTTTTTCTAAGCTATCGTTTTTAATTCCAGCTTGTGTAACCAAATAACCAGCATCCGTTGTACCATCGTAAGATGTGTTTACATAATAGGCCAACCCATTCCTCTCTCTTACAGAAATAAAAAGCCTAGAGCTCATATTACCCCCAAGTACCACTGAAATTATCTTTAAAGCATATCTTCTTGGGTCATACATATCATATGCCCTTACACCCAAGCAAAAATGAGTTTGGTCTGTTTTTTTATAGTGAAGCAAAATGCCCGGACTTTTTTGACTCTCCAATGTTTTTAGTTTTTCTGGACTCTCTCTTATTTCTATTTTTGAAAAATAATTTCTTACTTTTTCTTCAATTTCTTTTGAATTAACATCTCCTGCAACACAAACAACCGTATTTTCATTGGAGTAATGACTATGATAATAATTCAAAAGCTTCTCTCTTGTATAATCAAGTATAGTTTGCTTTTCGCCTACAATTCTCCAGCCAGCTGGTTGGTCACCATAAAGTAAATCCTCAAAAAGCTCTGAAACATGTGAAGTTGGGGTATCTAAATACATATTCAATTCCTCAATAACAACTCCCTTTTCTCTTTCTAATTCGTCTTTATCAAACTTTGAGTTTAAAAACATATCTGAAATCCAGTCCAAAGCTACATCTGTGTGCTTCTTATCTACTTTTGCCCAAAACCCTGTCACCTCTTTTGAGGTAAAAGCATTGTATTGACCACCAATTCTGTCTAAAGTTTCAGAGATAGTTAGAGTATCTGGCCTTTTCTCTGTCCCTTTAAAAAACATATGCTCTAAAAAGTGAGACATCCCATTAATATCTTTCGTTTCGTACTTTGAACCAGTCCCCACCAATATTAAAACCGTCACGCTGTTTGCGTTTTCAACTGGAATAGTAATCAATCTTAACCCGCTATCTAATTTTGTTTTTTTATAACTTTCCATTTATATACTTTTTTAATTCGCTAATTTTAATGCGCTCTTGTTTCATTGAGTCTCTATCACGAATAGTCACATCATCGTTTTCTAAACTCTCAAAGTCAACTGTTACGCAATAAGGAGTACCAATCTCATCTTGACTGTAGTATCTTTTACCAATATTTCCTCTATCATCAAAAGCAACCATAAAATCTTTTTGCAGTTCCTTATAAATTTCCCGTGCCTTAGCAACTAATTCGGGCTTATTTTTAAGAAGAGGGAAAACCGCTACTTTATATGGAGCAAGACTAGGCTTTAATTTCAAAACAATCCTATCTTCTTCTTCAACATATGCATCACACAAAACAGCTAAGACCGACCTATCTACACCAAATGTTGGTTCTACAACATGGGGATAAAAACCTTCATTATTTTCTTCGTCTCTATAGGGAGGTTCTTGGTAGTGATTTTTTAAATCAAAATCTGTCCTGTAGGCCAAGCCATAAAGCTCTTTTCTGCCAAATGGAAAGTCATACTCAAAATCTATTGTTCTTTTTGAGTAATGGGCTAACTCCCCTTTTGCTACTTCTAATTCGTGGATCTTGGATTTTTCCACTCCCAAGGTTTCAGTCATCCAACTCCACATTTCTTTGCGCCACAACTCAAACTTCTCCTTCCAATCTTTTTCTTCAATAAAATATTCTATTTCCATTTGTTCAAATTCTCTAGTGCGGAATATAAAGTTTCCCGGCGTCACTTCATTTCTAAATGCTTTTCCTGTTTGAGCGATTCCAAATGGAAGTTTTTTTCTTGAGCTTTCCAAAACATTTTTAAAATCAACAAACATCGCTTGAGCGGTTTCCGGCCTAAAGTACACTTCATTAACTCTTTCTTCTGCTGGCCCCAAAAAAGTCTTTAACATTAAATTAAATTGTCTTGGCTGACTTAACTCTCCTTTGCATTCTGGGCAATTATTTGAATTAATATGATCAGCCCTAAATCTTTTTTTGCATTTTTTACATTCCACTAGGGGGTCTGAAAACTCTTTCAAATGTCCTGAAGATTCCCACACTTTTGGGTTCATAATTAATGAAGCATCAATGCCAACCATATCATCTCTTTCTTGAACAAACTTCTTCCACCAGAGGTTTTTTATGTTGTTTTTTAACTCAACACCCAATGGACCATAATCCCAGGAATTGGCTAATCCTCCGTAAATTTCAGATCCAGGAAACACAAAACCCCTTCTCTTACAAAGAGAGATAATTTTTTCCATTAAACTATTGTCTTGTTTTTTCATTAATTGATTCTACTCCAAAAGACACTCAATTTCAATAAAAAAACCGCCCCGCTGACGGTCACAAAACCAATTTCACTGAACTACTCCTCCGCCCGAGTTTGACTGGTCGTCCGGCAATGTTGTATTTATTGATGAAATAGTTTTTTGAATTGTGGCTCCCGTAAACTGGTCATCTGCAAACACAGTTGCTTGGCCAATAATACTTGGTGCTGTTCCTATATGAAAAGTGACTGGCTGTAAAACAATTTGTAGCGTAAGGCTTTTAGATGAATTTTCAGACAAGTCGCCAGCCAACCAAACCAATTGGCGACTAAGACTATCAAAAGAAAGATGTGATGCCTCTCTTTCAGGGTACAAATTATCAACCAAAGAAACATTTTGCGGCAAAACCGCCTTTATTCTGACATTTTTTAAATTACTTGTTGCGTTTTGCACACTCCAAACAATATTATACGATGTACTTTCTCCAACTTTAGGTGGAATTGGACCAAAGTTATCAATTCCATTTGTTGAAGACCTATAAGCTTTTTGCGAAAAATTTAGTTGAGAGCTAACTTTTGTCACAAATTCTTGGCTAATATCTAAAACATTTACAAAACTTTTAATTGTCTGGCTTGATGAGTCAGGCAAAGATTCTTTTAATTGAATGCTAAAGCTAACACTTACTTTTTGTTGCGGATAAAGATTTTTTAGTTGAGAAACTTGAGATGGACTAAAAACTACAGCCCTGCCATTCTGGTCAACCTGTCCAATTGACGACTGCAATGTTGAAAAATCATAAGCTTTTCCTTCAAGATTAACTGTAGCAAATAAATTACTAAAAGATGTAGATCCCACATTTTGAAAAGAAATTTGGTAGCTAAGAGTTTCTCCGGGAGACGAAGAGTAGTCTGGAGACCCATTTATTGATTGTGAAATTAAAAGCCGGGGTTGGGTAATACTCATCTCTTGATTTGTTTCTTTTAGCACGATAAATGATCCATCCTGCCAAATACCAATCTTTGCAGAAAAATTAAGATGTCCGCCAGTTTCACTGTTAATTAAACCGCTGATTGTTATTCTGCCACCCTGACCCTTATTTAAAGTATTAAGCTTCCATTCTGTATTATCTAATGAAGATGGATTAGCTGATTTGAAGTTAAAACCTTCAACTGGATCAATTTTTATGCTTAAGTTTTCCAAGGGGTATTCAATGTTAGAAAAATAATTTATTGAGTAGCTTATTTCTTTCCCTTTCTCAACATTGGTTGGCATATCATAGGTTAGAGTGAGAGGTACGGATTCAATTTTTGTGGCAAGAATTGTATCAGACTCGTATCTTGCAGACAAATTTTTGGGAATATACGTAAGAGTAGCTTTTGCCTTTTTTACATCGCCCTCTTTGCCAAAAATTCTTCCCTTAAATTCTTTTGTATTTTCTTCTCCTGGATAAATATCTTCTAAATCTTCTGTAAATCTTGTCTTTGAGTCTTCATTTAAAGAATTTTCTGGCAATTCAAAAATCAGTCTTGGTTTTTCTAAAACAAAATTTCCATTGTTTTTGTACTTTATAGTGTATATAATTTCGTCACCGGCTTTTGCTGAATCAGGCCCTAAAATTTCTAATTTTAAGATTTGCTTTGAAAAAACAGCTTCTCGCCAAAACCAAAAACCAACAACACCTAAAATAATCAATAAAATTATTGCCCCAAAAACAAATCTTTTATCTTTTATTATTTTATACATTTTTAAAATTACTCTTTAAAACAGAACATAAATACAGGTAATAGTTTTCCGTTAAATTTACAAGAGAGTTTTTTAATGTTTCTGATATTTTTATCTTAGACAATATATCCCAATCTCTCCTTAAAATTAACCTTAAAACTTTTAAAGAATCTGATTTTATTTTAATACCCTCCCTTTTTAAAGCATAGCAGTTTTTACAAATAACTCCACCCTCACTGCTTGAGAAATAAAGTTCGTATGGATTTAGTTTTTTTTGGCAGTTTATGCAATTTATAAGCTCTGGGTTATATCCTAATATAGAAACAAAATTCCAAAAAAAATATTGATAAATTAAATTACTCTTTGACTCCTCGAAGCTTTTGTCTAATTTTAAAAAAACATCTAACAACAAATCTAATATTTTTTCATCTTGCTCTTGACCTTTGATAAAACTATCTGCAACTTCTGAAATTTTGCAAGCTACAATAGAGGAATGACTTCTTCTTGATATGTTTTTGAAATTCTCTAAAAAAACCGCGTCGGTCAAAGTTTTTTTTAACCTGCCCTGAATAAACTCAATATCTGATAAAGAAAATAGCCCTATACCTCCCCTTAGCTTTGAATTAATTTTTCGTATTGCTCTCCCTAATAAATCTACTTTTCCAAAGTCTTTTGTAAAAACAGAAAAAATCCTGCTATCATCCAAATAATCCTCTTTTTTCAAAACAAATCCTTTTGTTTTATACCGCATGATCATAGCCGATTTTAAATAACCTTAACCTCCACAAACACAATCCATACTATGTAAATAATATACAATAGTATAAATACAAACCCCTGCCAACGCTCAAGCATATGCTTTTTCCCCACAAACATAAAAGCAAAAAGAAGAAGGGTTGCTAAAACCGTCATTAAAACATCTCTTGTAAGCGATAAGGAAAAGGGCAGCGAACTAATAATTGACGAAACACCTAAAATCCAGAATATATTAAAAATATTAGATCCCACAATATTTCCTACGGCAATATCTGGATTTTTCTTAAAAGCTGCCACAGCAGAAGTAGCAAGTTCTGGTAAAGACGTTCCAATTGCCACGACAGTAAGGCCAATTAATGCTTGACTAACTCCCAATGAAGAAGCAATAAATACAGCTGCGTCAACAATCCATTTACCACCAATAGTTAAACCAACCAATCCCAGAATTATCCATACAATTGACTTTACTTTTGACATTGCTTTGACTTGCACATCTCCTGAAGCACCCTCAACTTTGCTTATTCCATAGGTATAATAAAGAAAAATTGCAAAAAACGATACTAAAACCAAGCCATCGCTGCGAGTCAAACTGGAAAATGGCAAACCATCAAAAAAAGCATCATTTGCCATAAAAGCAACTACTGCAATGGCTAACAAGCTAAAAGGAACTTCTTTCCAGACAGTGCCCCTTGTTACAGTTAAGGGATAAATAATTGCCGAAATTCCCAAAATCAGCAGGATATTGGCAATATTGCTTCCCAAAATATTGCCTATGGCAATATCAGTATTGCCATTTATGCTGGCAAAAATATTAACAATAAGCTCAGGAGCCGATGTTCCAAAAGCAACAATTGTAAGCCCAATCACCAACGCCGAAATCCCCATTCTCTTTGCAATGGATGAAGCTCCCTCAACTAAAAAATCTGCTCCTTTGATAAGCAGCACAAATCCTATAATTAAAAAAATATATTCTATCATTTTCTTAGGGTAATGAAATTCAACTGACTAATATGCTTTCTTCTCGTTGATAAGTTTATCATATTCATCGACCAACTTTTTTGCCTCAATTGTTTTTCGGGTATATTCTTCTTTCTTAGCTTCATCTCTTGTATTAGAAGCAAGTTCACTAAGATGCCAAAAGAAATCGCGAACTACCTGCATTTTAATTAACTCTTCGTGAACTGGACTGTGAGGACCAGTAATTTTGCCAATCATGGGAACTACCATCTGAAGATACATTTCTGAACCATTTTTCCATTGCTCCATTAAATCTAGGTATTCTCGCTCTAGTTGCTCTAAGGCTTTTTCGCCCCATTCTTCTCTGTATTTCTCCAGCATTATTCGCTTTTCCACCCACTCCCGCCGATAACGATCATCTAGTGTTTCGGCCATGTCATTGCTGATATAGCCAAACTCTTCAGTTTTTTCTTCGTCAGACACTTTGCCTAACTCGTCTCGCACCCATAGCAAGTCATTGTTTGCCTCAACCAGGTGACGGGGTATAAAATTGATTGATGGATACCACTCCCCCTCTGAGGTTTTTTGAGGTCTCCAAACTAAAAATTCAACATCCTCTTCTAAAGTATTTAGTTTTGGATCACTGTAACCTTCGTTTCTGCGTCGTCGCACGCCTATCACCTCTAAATCCTTTTTATCATCTTCCGCTAAATAGCTTATATTTTCACATGATACAGAACGGGGACTACCAAAAAAGATGAAGTGGCGATCAATCATCATTCTCTTTACCTGATCGCGTAATTGCTCTCGCTGTTCCTCGATAATTTCAGTGCTCGTCTCTTTCTCGGAGGACAACTCGTGTTCTTGCTTATTTTCATTGTTTTCAAATGGATTTTCAACAGACATGCTTTTTATTTTTTAGAATTTACTTTATTCAATTATATCAAAATATCATCGTATGATATATGGTGGGAGTAATATGCATATTCTTTTACATCATCGGTAAGATTGCCCATCACCATTATAAAAAGCAGGAACACTTGCGCAGAGGATAGATCGTTTAGTGAGATTCATGACCTTCCTTGCCGAATTCCTTTAGCGCTTTTTCTAAAATGGTTCTGTGATCTCTCTGCTTATCAATCTCTTCAAGGTCCCCCTTATGGCCTTCCATTCTAAATCTTATCCGAGCTGCATCTTCCATTTTCTTTGCGTGCTCTATTTTCTCCTCTAGTAACTTGTGGGTGATTTGCTGCCCAGGGTTAAAAAAATCGTGATGCAGAGATCCTCTTTCTTTGTAATCGGATATGTGGTGCCCTAAACCTCGTGAAGTAGTTTTATCCGAGGCTGATAAACTGATTTGTCTAAAACGATCCATGGACATTGTTTTTGGGAGGTCATTTTTAGGTTGTTTATTGGGTTGATTTGGTTGTTGCATACTATTAATGTGATTTTTGAATTTTAATAAAAAAACTTGTATTGTCGACCATAAATTCCTTTTGCAAACTATTTTGAGAAAATTCACCCTCATCTGAATACTCTTTTGCTCTAACTTCTTTTAGTAGAAATTCTTTATTTTTCTCTAAAGTATCTATCATAGATTTATCGCCAGAAAAAGAAACTATAATGATATCTTGAGGCTTTAACCCAGCTTCCTTTCTCATGTCTTGCACAAATCTAATAACTTCTCTAATATTGCCTCGCTCTTTTAATTCCTTGGTAATAGTTGTGTCTAATTCTATATCTTTCTCTATTTTATCATCAAACACAATTTCCTCCAAATTCACTTCATCTTTTACCAAATCTAACAACTCTTTATCATTTTTTATTTTTGACTTTGTATTTTTTACCTTAAGAGCCAATAAGGGCTGACGCACTTTAATTGCTTTCTGGGCGCGTTCTGCCAAAGCAAGTGTGACAATATGTCTCACTTCATCCATTTTTTCTTCCAATTCCAAATCAACATGATTTTCTGGCATTGGCCAAGATTCCAAGTGAACAGATTCTCTATTGTTTTCACCTTTAACTTTTTTAAAAATCATTTCAGCAGTAAAAGGAATAATTGGCGCAATTGTTTTTGAAAAAACCAAGAGTACATTTCTTAAAACCTGTTCTGCATTTTTTTTGTCTTCTGATTCTTCTTTAAATCTAACTCTTGACCTTCTCACATACCACAAAGACAAATCCTCAACAAAATCTTTAATCAACCTGCATGACTTTACAGTACTGTAATTATCCATATAAGAAGTAATTCCCTGTACATAATGATCTAGTTTACTCAAAATCCATTTATCAAGTGTATTGCTTGGTACAATTTTTCCATCAATTGTCTCTTTGCTTGAATACATTGAATAAAACTCAACTACATTAAGGATTGTGTTAATTACTCTATTTCTTGCATCTTTTACATCTTGGTCTTGAAAAAACAAATCTTCGCCGTCTTTTACAGAGCTAGACATTAAATAAAACCTTAGGGGGTCAACTCCATACTGATTAATAATTGCCCACGGATCAGTATAATTTTGCTTTGACTTTGAAAGTTTTTCGCCCTTTTCATTTAGAATTGTTCCTGTTGAAACCACATTTTCAAATGAAATTTCATCAAAGAGAAGAATAGACAAAACATGCATATAATAAAACCAAGTTCTAGTTTGAGCCACATACTCTGAAATATATTGAGCTGGTAATCTCTTTTTAAAATCAGCTTTATTTTCAAAAGGATAGTGGAGCTCTGCAAAAGGCATACTCGAGGACTCAACCCAACAATCAATAACCTCTGGAATCCTTTTCATTTCTTTCTTGCAGTCTTTGCACTTAATTTTAATTTTATCTACTTTATCTTTATGTAAATCCACTTTTTCTATTTCGTCTGAATCAAAAACTTCATCAAAGTTTAATGCTTTCTTTTTTAAATCTGTAAATGACCCAATACATTCTTTGTGTCCATTTTCACAAACGAAAAATGGTAGTGGTGTAGCCCAATATCTATTTCTTGATATATTCCAATCTGGGGCACCCTCTAAAATATTCAAAAATCTGCCGTTTTTTAAGTGGTCAGGATACCAATTTATTTTTTCATTAAGCTTTATTATCTTCTTTTTGTCTTTCTGAATATTAATAAACCAAGCTGAGACAGCATTGTAAAAAAGTTGCGTGCCACACCTCCAGCAAAAAGGGTATGAATGAGTGTGTTGTTGTTTTGCAAACAAAAGACCTCTTTTTTCCAAATCATCCTTAATAAACTTTTCTGACTGCTTAAAGTACTTGCCTTTGATGAATTCTGGGGCGTTGCTGTTAAAGGACCCTGCTCCATCTAAAAGAGGTACCATTGGCAAATCCAATCTTACGCCCAAGTTATAATCATCTTCTCCATATATTACAGCCGTATGAACAATTCCCGTACCATCCTCTGTATTAACAAAATCGGCTGATGCGACATACCAAGCTTTTTTACCTGAATCTAAAACAGCCTTTATCTCGTATAACGGCTCGTATCCTAAACCAACCAGCTTTTTTCCAAAAAAAGTATTTTTAATCAAATACCCTTCTTTTGGAAAAACTGCACTCAATCTATCTTCAGCTAAAATGTAATTTTGTCCTTCTAGTTCAATGTGAGCATAGGATATTTTTTCTCCCACTGCCAAAGCAATATTTCCGGGCAAAGTCCAAGGAGTTGTGGTCCATGCCAAAATATATGTGTTTTCTGGCAATTTAAACTTTTGAGGATTTTTTACTTTAAATTTTACTGTCACCGCCTCTTCGGTAATATCTTTATAACTATTATCCATTGAAACCTCCGCCTTTGAAACGGGAGTTTCACAATGCGGACAATACATTAAAACTTTTCTGCCTTCATATATTAACCCTTTGTCCCATAAGCTTTTTAAAGACCACCAAACAGACTCCATATAAGTAGAATCCATTGTTTTGTATGAATTATCAAAATCAACCCATCGGCCAATTCTATCTACCATTTTTTTCCATTCTTTTGTGTAAGTTAAAACTTTTTCTCTGCAAACTTGATTAAACTTAGCAACGCCAAGCTTTTCCTCAATATCTTTTTTACTATTAAGTCCTAATTCTTTTTCAACTAAATTTTCAATTGGCAACCCATGGCAATCCCAACCCCATCTTCTTCTTACATAAAAACCCTGCATTGTTTTATAGCGAGGGAAAACATCTTTTGATACCGAGCTTAATATATGCCCGTAATGAGGAAGTCCTGTAGCAAAAGGCGGGCCATCATAAAAAACAAATGGTTTTTTCTTTTTTGTTTGATCTAAGGACTTCTCAAAAATTTTGTTGTCTTGCCAAAACTTGAGAATTTCTTCCTCGTTATCTATAAAACTATTAGCCATTTAATTTAGTTCTTTAATTTCGCCAGTGTGTATTTCTCTATCTTGCTTTATCGCCTCCACAAGAGAAATTCCATTAATAGTGCTCTTTAAAATCCACCAGAAAAATCCGTGCGTGACAATTAATATATTTTTTCCTTTATAACTCTCCTCCATTGATTTTAGAAAGTTAGAAATTCTTTCGGCTAGTTGCTCATAATTTTCTCCTTCAGGAAATGCCTGTGTAATTCTGTGAGACTCTTGTTGAAAATAAGACTCTGACTCTTCTACTGTTTTTCCATTAAATTCTCCAAAATCAATCTCCCTTAACCTTTTATCAAAATTTATGGACAAATTCAATTTTTCTGCAACAATCTGGGCAGTTTGTTTAGTTCTTAGCACATCAGAGGCAAATATTAAGTCAATATCCTTTTTAATAAGATCTTCTGAAGCAACCCTTATCATTTCTATACCAAGGCCGGTTAGCGGGTTTTCAAATGTTTCAGGAAAAGAAGAGCAAATGTTTTTAACATTTGATAAAGCTTCTCCGTGCCTCAATATATAGTACTTATTATTTAGTTTCATATAAATTTCATACATTTTATTAAAATCACTCGCATAAGCTCAAGATAAGTGTTCGCTTACGCTCCCCTACATTCTCTCTGGTGCTGGAATACCCAATAACCAGAGTCCATTTTTAATAATAATTGAGAATGCCCGTGTTAAAGCAACTTTATAGGGTGAGAATTCATCGTTATTATCAACAATTTTGTTTTTTGAATAATAGCTATTAAACTCTCTGGCCAACTCAATAAGATAGGTGGCGATAATATGGGGCTCATACTTTTCACCAGCCTCCTCAACAACTTCTGGAAAACGAACCATTATTTTTTCCAATTTCCTAACTTGAAGAGGAGTATTTTTAAAAGATGATTTTACCCTTTCTTTTTTTGATTTTTCCAAAACAGAGTTTGCTCTTACATGTGAATATTGTAAATATGGACCTGAATCTCCTTCAAATGAAATTGATTTTTCAAAGTCATAAATAATATCTGAACCAATTGACTGTTTTAAAATTGAGTATTTTATTGCTCCAATTGAAATTTTTTCTAATTCACTGTCTTCTAAGTTTCTTTGTCCTACCTTTTTTTGAATTTCCTCTTTCACTTTTTCAATTAAAGAATCTGCTCCAATTACATTTCCAGTCCTTGAAGACATTTTGCCTTCCGGCAATCTCATCATCCCGTGTCCAATATGATGGGTTTTATCTCTTAAATCAGGAAAAATTTGGCTCATTGCAGACATTACTACTTTAAAATAATCATTGACTTCTTTTCCGGTAACAACAATAGATTTATCATATTTGTATTTTTTATACTTAAAATTTGCTAAGCCCAATTCTTTTGCCTCATAAGTTGGTAGCCCTTCAGAGTTTATAAAAACTCTTGTATGAAGTCCCTTATTTTCTCCTTTAAAAACAATTGCCCCTTTATCTCCTTCATCAAAAACACTTCCAATATTTTTTTCTACAATTTTTTTTCCAAAACCAGCAACTTGGCTTTCAAAGATTATTTCATTAAACTTTGTGCCAAGCTTTTTGTATATTAAATTAAAATAGTCAATGCTCCACTTTTTACCTTCGTCATACAACTTATTAACTGATTTATCTGACTTCTCAAAAATCTTCTTATTTAATTCAACAATTTCTCTTTTTGAGATTTCACCTTCTTCGTACTGTTTGTTTCCAAAAACATAGGATTCCTGCCAATTATAATTAGGGTTTTTTAACTTTCCATAAATTGCCTTTGCAATTGAAATGCCAACATCGCTTTGATAACAAAGTCTTTTTATTTTAGATCCCTCAAACTCTAAAACCCTAGAAATTGACTCTCCAATAACATTGCTCATTAAATGGCCAATATGAAATTCCTTTAAAATGTTTGGGTCTGTATATTCAATAATTATCTTTTTGTTTTTAAAATTATTATTTCTTCCAAAGTTTTTATCAATCTTTTTTAATTCATTAATAAAAACTTCTTTTGATAAGTAAAAATTAATAAATCCTGGGCCGGCAACCTCAACTTTTTCAAATAACTTATTTTT
>VGLO01000004.1 GCA_016866675.1 Candidatus Staskawiczbacteria bacterium
AGCAACAGAGATGGAATCAAAAGAATGTTAACAGACATTAAACCAACTTATTTTATTCCAGTTTATGGAAATCATTTCTTCTTAAAAGAAGGAGCCAGAATTGCCTACGAATTAGGCATGCCAAAAAGTAATGTTTTTGTTCCAGATAATGGGTCTATTATAAAGTTTAGCAAAGATGGAGCTGAAGTATTAAAAGAAAAAGTCCCATCAAGTTATGTGTTTGTTGACGGACTTGGCATTGGCGATGTTGGAGAAATTGTTTTAAGAGACAGACAGATGTTAGCTGAAGATGGAATGTTTGTTATCGTGGCAATTGTTGATTCAAAAACAGGCAAAGTAAGAAATTCTCCAGATATTATTTCTAGAGGATTTGTATATTTGAGAGAGTCAAAAGATTTGCTAAGACAGACTCGAAAAAAAGTTGTTGAAATAGTAGATAAAACCGCAGGAAATGGCTTGCCCGTAAACTGGTCTTATGTTAAAGATGAAATAAGAAACAAAGTTGGAGATTTCTTGGCAACCAAAACATCTAGACGCCCCATGGTTTTGCCAGTAGTAATTGAAGTTTGAGTGATAGCGAAAACCCGCCTAAATTTTTGAGGGAATTTGAAAATATAGTAAATAAGTTACAATGTACCCAAATAAGTTTTAGAATTATTTAATAATATATCAAAAACTTAGGCGGGTACTCATTGTATTCGCATGAAAATATTCAGTGGCATAAGGCCATCAGGCCAAATACATTTAGGAAACTATCTTGGAGCAATTAAGCAATGGATTGATCTCCAAAAGGAGAACGAGTGTGTTTTTTCTATTGTTGACTTACACGCTATTACCACTCCATATGACCCAAAGGAATTAAAGAAGGATATACTCAATACAGCCATTATTTACTTGGCAGCTGGAGTTGACCCAGACAAATCTATTATTTTTGTTCAGTCTCGCGTACAAGAACACTCAGAGCTTGCATGGTTATTTGAGACAATAACACCAATGGGAGAATTAAACAGAATGACCCAGTTTAAAGAGAAAAGCAAAGAGAATAAAGACTATATAAATTCTGGCTTACTAAACTACCCAGTCCTAATGACTGCTGATATTTTACTATATAAAGCAGATGCGGTCCCCGTAGGAAAAGACCAAGAGCAACACCTTGAGCTCACAAGAACAATAGCCAAAAAATTTAATCAAAAATTTGGTGATACATTCAAAGAGCCAAAATCATTAATACTTAAAGAAGGAGCAAAAATAATGAGCTTGACCGACCCAAAGAGGAAAATGTCTAAATCAGATGATAAAAAGTCTTACATTTCGCTCTTTGATTCACCAGAAGAAATTACAAAAAAAATAATGTCAGCAACCACAGACTCCGGCAAAGAAGTAAAGTATAACATTACTAAGAAACCCGGCATATCAAATTTACTGACTATTTATAGCCTATTAAGCAATCAAACAACTCAAGAAATTGAGAAAATGTTTGTAAAAAAATCTTATTCTGAATTTAAAAAATCGTTGGCAGAGGTTGTAGTAAACTATCTAGAACCATTCCGCAGAAAACAAAAAGAGTTTTCAGCCAGAGAAATATATGTTGAAGAAATACTAAATCAGGGTAAAAGCAAAGCATTGGTTATAGCTCAAGAAACTATTCAGGAGGTAAGAAGCAAAATGGGACTCTCGTAATAACTTCTATTTTCTATAAACAAAAAACGGCCCTCTCAGGCTGTTTTTTTAATTCTTAATAATTTCTGATAATTCTTTTTGCTTCTCTTCTAGTAATTCTTTTGTATCCGCCTCAATAGTTAGCCTTAATAATGGCTCAGTGTTTGAGGGTCTCACATTAAACCACCAATCTTTGTATTCTATGGTAACGCCATCTAAAAAGTCTTGTTTTCCGCTAGCATACTTTTCTTTAATTTTTTCTAAAATAGCTTCCTTTTCTTCAACCTCAAAATTATCCTCTGCTTTTGAATAAATAGAAAGTTTGCTAATTATTTCTGAAACTTTTTTACCTTCACTTGATATAATCTGCAGTAAAGTCAAAAATGTAATCATTCCTGAATCCATATACCAATAATCAGCAAAACAATAATGTCCTGAAAGTTCTCCACCCATTATACCATCATTTTTCATCAAACCCTCTCTTACATTCACAAAACCCACTTGAGTTCTTATTGGTTTTCCGCCCCATTTTTCAACAAATTCTGAGACCGCTTTTGAACAAATGGCATTATAGGCAATTGCTTTACCCGGATTTTTAGTCAAAAAATACTTTGCCAACAATAAAAGCACAATATCAGCAGGAACCAGTTTTCCTAATTCATCAACCAAAAATATTCTATCAGCATCCCCATCAAAAATAATGCCAAAATCTGCACCCTCATTTTTTACTAACTCTGAAATTTGATCAGATGACCCTTTTTCTAAGGGATTTGGCGAGTGATTTGGAAAGTTTCCATTAGGCTCAAAATTAAGCTTTATTACTTCAACTGGCAGTTTATCAATAATCTTATCTAAAGCTTCTCCCATAACCCCATTTGAAGCATCCACAACTACTTGAAACTTTTTAGTACTTCCTAAAAACCCAAAAGTAAAATTAAAAAAATCCTCCCAGATATCTTTTTCATTTATTTTTCCTTTTGGGACTTCAGTGTATCCGTTCTTTTCAATTGTAGAAAATAAATCTTTACCACGAATCATCTGCAATACTCCATTTTCTTTTGTAATCATTTTAAACCCATTGTATTCTTTTGGATTATGGCTGGCTGTAATCATAATTCCAGAGTCACAATCATATTTTGCTACAGCAAAATAAAGCCCTTCTGTTGGGACTCTACCAATAAAGTAGACTTCTGCCCCTTGAGAGATAATGCCCTCTGAAAGACTTCTAAAAAGCTCTGGGGACGATAATCTAGCATCATACCCTACGGCTACTTTTTTGGCGTTTGTGTGTTTTATAAAACCCCTTCCAACCTCAAAGGCAGTGGCCTCGTTTAGTTGGTCAGGATAGATACCTCTCACATCATAAGACTTAAAAATTGAAGACTTTATCATATTTCATGCATTATCTCACTAAGGACTTGAATTTTCAAGTAAAATCTGGTAGGATATCTTTAATAAATCCTACTCATAATGTGTAGGAAGTTTATAGTAATAAATATGAAAACATACGAATTAACATATATCATATCTTCCCAAATCACTTCAGAAGAGGCCGAATCTACAAAAAAAGATGTAGATTCACTAATCCAGAGTAATGAGGGAGTTATTTTAAGATCAGAAAAACTGGGAGCCCAACCTTTAGCATATAGCATAAAAAAGCAGGGTTCCGGATACTTTAATATTGAGACTATTCAAATTGATGAGTCAAAAATAAAAGGAATAAGCGAAAACCTTTTAAAAAACGACAAGATTTTAAGAAGTATGGTTGTGGTTAAGAAACCCTCAAAGGTTATGAAAGATAGAAGATCAAAAAGAATTATGCCAGTATCAGATTTTCCTTCAAACAAAAAGTCACCATTAGAAATAATGAAAAAAGAAGATAAAAAGGGAGATAAGGTTGATACAGCTGACTTAGATAAAAAATTAGACGAGCTACTTAAAGAGTAGGATTTAGGATATAGCGTTTAGGATTTAGTAAAAACTACACCCTAGGCTCTACATTCTACGCCCTAAGATAATGAATTTAAACAAAGCTTTCGTATTAGGAAATGTCACCAGAGACCCAGAGGTAAGATCATTGCCTTCTGGTCAACAAGTCACATCTTTTAGTATTGCCACAAATAGATTTTATACAGATCAGGCAGGGCAAAAAAAACAGGAGGCGGAGTTTCATAATATAGTATGTTTTGGAAAGTTGGCTGACATTTCATCAAGATATTTAACAAAGGGTTCATTAATACTTATTGAAGGAAGAATAAAAACAAGAAATTGGACCAATCAATCAGGAGTAAAGCAATATAGGACAGAAATAATTGCAGACTCACTTCAATTGGGCCCAAGAGGGTCTGGTGGAGGTGGAAATAGCCAGTACAATAAGAGCGAATCCTCATTTACTAAAGCTTCAGAAGATAAAGATATTCCGATAATAGAAGAAAACGCCCCGCAGGCAAATTTTTCAGACAATAGCGGGTCATCAGAAGAAATAGATGTTAAAGATATACCATTTTAATTCGTAAATCATAATTCATAAATCTTAAATCGTAAAATTATGTTTTGTTATTTTTGCCAAAAAAATATAGACCAAGTAGATTATAAAAACACACAATTGTTGGGTCGTTTTGTTTCTGGCTTTTACAAAATTAAAGCAAGAAAAAAGACAGGCCTTTGCTCACATCACCAAAGAAAAATTGCTACAGCTATTAAAAGAGCAAGGCAAATGGGAATGATTCCATATACACCCAAGTAAGGATTTAGAGTGTGTAGTACACTAAAAAACAGCCCATGTGGGCTGTTTTTTAGTGTACTTCTTTGAAAAACCTAATTTCTTTCAACTTCTTTAATATCTGGAGAATAACCTTTTTTACGCTTCTTGTCTAATAAACCCAATACCTTATTTTGTTCTTCCTCAGACATTTTTCCAAATTCTGAAAAAAAATCTTCCACAGCTTCTTTATCAACATCTTTTTCTGGATTGTAATCTGGAGAAAAATTTTCTCTCTCTGACATAAATTTTAAAAACTACATAATTATACAAGCGACCTTTTAGGATTATTGAATTACTCCAGCCTTTATTTTTTCAATAACCTCTGGGTGTTCTTTTAAAAATGCTTTAGTAGCTTCTGTGCCCACACCCATTTTCTCTCCATTAAGAGAAAAAGTATTCCCTAATTGTTTTATCATACCGTTAGCCAAACCCGCCCTTAAAGCATCTCCTGCTTTTGATATGCCCTCATTGTAATAAATATCAAATTCAGCAACCCTGAATGGTGCAGCTACTTTATTTTTTACCACTTTTGCCTTTACCCTGTTTCCAACAATTTCATCTCCTGATTTTATTTGAGCCGTTCTTGCTAAATTAACCCTTACCGAAGCATAAAACTTTAAAGCCAATCCACCGGGAGTAGTTTCTGGATTTCCAAAAACCATTCCAATTTTCATTCTAGTTTGATTAATAAAAATAATCATGGTGTTTGATTTTGCTGCAATACTAGATAACTTTCTGCAGGCTTGTGACATCATTCTTGCCTGAAGCCCCATATGTTGGTCTCCAATTTCACCTTCAATTTCACGCTGGGGAGTTAGGGCCGCCACCGAGTCAACAACAATCACATCAACATTTTTAGTATTTACCAAAGTCTCAACAATTTGCAAAGCATTTTCCCCAGAATCAGGTTGCGAAATCAATAAGTCATCAATATTTACACCAAGTCTTTTGGCATAATCAGGGTCCATAGCGTGTTCAGCATCAATATAGGCGCACACACCCCCTTTTTTCTGGGCTTCAGCCACAATATGAAGGCATAAAGTGGTTTTGCCCGATGATTCAGCTCCATAAATTTCAATTATTCTACCCCTTGGCATTCCCCCAACTCCAAGAGCCATGTCCATAGCAATTGACCCAGTGGGAATAGCATCTACATTCACCTTGCTGGTCTCAGAAAGCTTCATAATTGATCCCTCACCAAACCGCTCCTTAATTTGATCAATAGCAGAGCTTAAGGCTTTGTTTTCTTTCTTATTTTCTTCTTTTGCTTTTTCTTTTTTTGCCATATTTTTAACTTTTAATTAATAACTATCTCAAACCTTCTCCCATCCTGCCTCCTTTGGAGTTGTTTCTGACTCATCAAAACCTGTATTATCAATATCAGCTAATTTTACTCCTTGATGGTCGCCATATACTTCTCTGGGCTTTGCTCCATCAGCTGGTCCAACTACTCCCTGCTCTTCTAACATATCAATTAATCTTGCAGCTCGTGAATATCCAATTCTCAATCTTCTTTGCAAAAAAGAAGCTGAAGCTTTTTTAGTTTCTAAAACAATTCTTTTTACATCGTCAAACAAAGGGTCATTATCACCCAAAAATACTTCTCCTCCGCCTCCTTTTTCATCTGAAGCTTGTTGTGTTTCAAGAGAATCTTTAAGGCTTTGTATCAACAAAGATTGTGGCTCCTCTATTGTCCTGCCCTGCTCTCCTAACCAATCAGTCACTTTTTTAACTTCTTTTTCTGAAATATATGGCCCCTGAATTCTAGTAATTTTTGAGCTTTTTGAAGACAAGAAAAGCATATCTCCGTATCCTAAAAGTTTTTCGGCTCCTGAAGTATCTAACACCGTCCTTGAATCAATTTGAGAGGCAACTTGAAAGCTAATGCGCGAAGTAATGTTTGCCTTAATTAACCCAGTAATAACCTCTACAGAAGGCCTTTGAGTTGCCAACACCAAGTGAATTCCCGTGGCTCTAGCCATTTGAGCAAGTCTTACAATTCCAGCCTCCAATTCCCTGCCCTTGGCAGCCATCAAATCCGCCAACTCATCAACCACCAAAACAATATATGGCAACTGTGAGCCAGATTCAATAACAGACTTATTTGTATTGTAGCTCTTTAAATTTCTAGATCCAACCTCTGAAAAAACTTCAAATCTTCTTTCCATTTCTCTTACCAACCACTGTAAAGCATTCATTGTTTTTGTTGCATCATAAATTACAGGACAAAGCAAATGCGGAATCTCATTGTAGTTTTGAAATTCAACCCTCTTTGGGTCAACCATAATCATTCTTAAGGTTTCAGGAGTGCTTTTATACAAAAGACTTAAAATCAAAGAATTCAAGAAAATGGTTTTTCCTGTTCCTGTGGCTCCAGCCACCAACATATGAGGCATTTCTGTCAAATCTGTATACGTTGGAGATCCTCCAACATCTTTTCCGAGAGCAATCAACACGCTAGCCGGATTTTCTTGATACTGCGCATCTGAAATTAAACTTCTTAAAACTACAGTAGCTCTTACTTTGTTTGGTACTTCAATTCCAACAAGTGACTTTCCGGGAATTGGAGCTTCAATTCTAATTGGGTGAGCCGCCAAAGCCAAAGCCAAATTATTAGATAGCGTAGTAATCTTTGAAAGTTTTACGCCTTCAGCTGGTTTAAATGCGTATTGCGTGACAGCAGGCCCCACATTCACTTCAGCCATTTCAACAGGTATTCCAAAATTTTCTAATGTTTTCTTAATAATTAGTGAGTTTTCTTTAATGTTTCCGGATGTTGGGACAGTTTCGTTTTTATTTAATAAATCAATTGGAGGCAAGGAGTATTTGCCCTTATTAATAGCTGTAATAGGAGTAGCTACAACTTTTTTATTTGCCACTTCAGCAGGCGGACTCTTTTTAAACAGAGACACCTTTGGTTGCAAAGCCTCCTTTGGTTTGTCTTCTAAGCCCTTAATTTTTAGGTTAGGTGAATCTGTACTAAGAAGGGGGCTTTTTACCTGCCTGCCGTCAGGCAGGTCTTCCTTATCAATCTCATGCAAAATAAACTGCAGGAATATAAACAAACCAATAAGAATAATTGACGAAAACACAATATTGGCAACCAACAAGCCAAAAAACTTGACCAACATTGTTGCCAGCCAGCCCAACAGGCCAATCTGACTTTTATTTAAATTCTGGTTAGCTGAAATACCAGAAATTCCAGTCACTAAAATTAAAACCCCTAAGGTGATTGCCAGTATTTTTACTTTTTTGTGAGACTTTAAAATAATTAATCCGCTCAAAAACAAAGACAGTATAATTGTGACAACTGTAATTCTTGAATCACCGAAAATAAGCTTAAGCAATCCTACAATCACCTTTCCTGCAACCCCAGACTTATCAAAAAAGGAAAGCGTTATAATAATAGAAATCAAAAAGACGGTGATTGCCTTAATCCATTTCTTCGTCTTTATAGTCAAAAGGTATTCCTTTCGCTTCTCTGGTTTATTCCTTCCTCCATCCCTTCCATTCTTTTGGCCATTCTGCATTTTCTCCTCCTTAAAATTGTTGTTTTTTCCCTTCTTTGCCATGTTTTATAATATTCTATTGTAGCATGTGCTTATCTTTGTGCAAGATAAAAGCCTCTCTGAAATTTCTCTCAGAGAGGCCATAGTATTACCCTCTCTTATCCATACAAGCAAAAAACACCGATTTCTCGGTGTTTTTTGGCCTCTATTTACTTCTTCTCTTCTGGCTTTATGAATCCTGTTCCTACTGGTATTAACTTTCCAATAATAACGTTTTCTTTTAGTCCTCTTAATTTATCTTCCTTTCCTTCTAATGATGCCTTAATCAAGACTCTTGAAGTTTGCTGGAAGGAAGCTGCTGACAAGAATGATTCAGATGCTAAGGCGACTTCTGAAATTCCCAACAATGTTTGCAAACCTCCAGGTGGAGTCTGTTTTTCTTTCTTTAATCTATCAACTTCTTCTTGGAAAATAGACCATTCAATAATTTCACCTCTAATCCATCCTGAGTCTCCCTCATCCTTAATTCTTATTCTTGAAAACATTTTCTGCACAATTACTTCAATGTGTTTGTCGTGAATATCAACACCCTGAGAAGCATAAATTCTTTGCACTTCTTTTAAGATGTATTTTTGTGTTTCTTCTAACCCAGAAGCCTTGTACAACTTTTTTAAATCCAAACTTCCTTGACAAAGAGGCTGACTTTCTTTTACTTCTTGTCCAACAGAAACTAATATGGCAATTTTGCCTGGTATTTTATACTCAATTGGCAATTCTTTTTTGCCTTCCTCGCTTGATGGCTGTATTGTAATGACTCTTTTTTCTTCATCAATTTTTGTCACTTTTCCAGCTGTAAGAGAAATTACTGCCTCTCCCTTTGGAGTTCTTGCCTCAAAAATTTCTTCAATTCTTGGCAAACCTTGAGTAATATCCCCACCTCCAGCTACTCCTCCTAAGTGGTGAGTTCTTAATGTAAGCTGGGTTCCTGGCTCTCCAATAGCTTGTGCAGCCACCACTCCAACGGCTTCCCCAAGTTTAACTAAATTGTTTCTTGATAAGTCCCATCCATAACACTTTTGACAAACACCCTTTGTACTTTTGCAAGATAGCGGAGATCTTAAAACAACCTTTTCAATTCCTTCTTTTGAAATTTGACCTGCTTGAGCCCAGTTAATTATCTCTCCTTTTTTAACTATTTTTTCTTTGTTTATTTCAACATCTTCCAAACAATATCTTCCAACTAACTTAAATGTAAAGTCCTGCTCAATATCATCGGCATCTTTTTTATAAACAACCATTCCTTTTTTATCTCCACAATCTTCATCGTAAGTGATTACATCGTGAGCAACATCAATAAGTCTTCTTGTTAAGTACCCCGCAGAAGAGGTTCTTAAAGCAGTGTCCGCTGTACCCTTTCTAGCTCCGTGAGTTGAAATAAAGTACTCAAGCACATTAAATCCTTCTGCGAATGAAGACTTAACCGGCAATTCAATAATTTCTCCAGCTGGATTATTAACCAAACCCTTCATTCCAGCCATCTGTACTGGTTGAGACCAAGTAGCTCTAGCTCCAGCATTAATAATTGATAACACAGGACCGTCAGCTGGTAGCGTTGTCTTAATTAAGGCTTCAAGCTTTGTTTTTACTTCTTGCCAAACTAAAATTTTCTGAGAGCTCTTTTCTTCTTGTGAAAGTAATCCTTTTTCGTAGTGAGATTCAATTTTTTCAACCTCTTTTTCAGCATCTAAAATCATTTGTTCTTTTTCTTTTGGAACAATTAAGTCATCCATTCCCCAAGAAATTCCAGCTGTTGTTGAATACTCAAAACCCATTGTTTTTATTCTGTCCAAAGCATCAATTGACTCTTCTCCTGAATACTTTTCAATAATGTCACGAACAAGTGCCTTCAAGCCCTTGTTATCAATTTGCTTATTAACAAAAGGATAATTTTGCGGCAAAGCTGAGTTGAAAATTAATCTTCCGACACAAGTTTCAATAAATTCTTTATTTTCTAACCTTGGATTAACAACTTTTATTTTCTCGTTTAATCCCAAAAATCCGTATTCTAAAGCAATAATCGCCTCTGTACTATTTGAATAAATTTTAATTAATTCAGGCTTTTCTGGCTCTACTAATTTTGTTAATAGATAACATCCCAAAACAATATCTCTGAATGGACCAATTACAGGCAAACCGGTAGCAGGCCTTAACAAATTTAAAGAAGACAACATTACTTCCTTTGCTTCTTTTTGAGCCTCATCAGACAAAGGCAAGTAAACTGCCATTTGGTCTCCGTCAAAGTCAGCGTTAAAGGCCTCGCAAGCCAAAGGATGAAGTTTAATTGTTTCTCCTTCTGTTAAAACCGGATGAAAGGCTTGAATTCCAAGTCTATGTAAAGTTGGAGCACGGTTAAGTAAAACCAACTTGTCTTTTACAATTTCTTCCAAAATAGCCCACACTTCAGGGACTTTTTCTTCAATCAATCTTGAAGCTCCCCTAATGTTATAAGCTAATTCTTTATCTAATATTCTCTTGATTACAAAGGGTTTAAAAATTTCCAAAGCCATTGTTTTTGGCAAACCGCATTGTGAAAAATGTAATTCAGGACCCACTGCAATTACAGATCTTCCAGAATAATCAACACGCTTACCCAAAAGGTTTTGCCTAAATCTTCCTTGTTTTCCAGCAAGCATAGCAGCTAAAGATTTTAACAATCTCTTGCCTCCGGTTGTAGCTGTGGTAGTCACACCTTTTCTCATTTCATTGTCCACCAAAGCGTCAACAGCTTCTTGCAACATTCTTTTTTCATTTCTAACAATTACAGCTGGAGCTGAAATTTCTTGAAGATATTTTAATCTGTTATTTCTGTTAATTACTCTTCTGTATAAGTCATTTAAGTCTGATGAAGCATATCTTCCTCCATCTAATTGCACCATTGGTCGCAAATCAGGTGGCAAGATTGGCAAAACATCCAAAAACATCCATTCTGGTCTTACTTTTGCACGAAGCATTCCTTGGAATAATTTTAGTCTTCTTAAAATTTTCTTTTTTGTAGCAGGCGGAGCTTCATTACTTTCTTTGACTATTTCATCAACGGTTGTTTCTAAGTCAACTTTTTTAAACAAATCCCTAATTACTTCAGCTCCGGTTCCAGCCTCAAACATTTCTCCGTATTTTAATGAAAGTGTATGATATACAACTTCAGATAAAATTCTCAAAGGCTTTATATCCAAAACTTCTTCCTTTACTTTTTCTCTTAACTGCCTTAATTCGTTTTTCTTTGCTTCTGTTTTTTCTTTACTAGATTTTTGTTTAAATTCTTCCTCAACTGCATCTAAAATTCTCTGTCTAGCATCTTCGTCAACCTTTGTAATAATGTATGAAGAAAAATAAATTACTTTTTCTAACTGTTGAGAGCTTTTATTCAAAACCAATCCCATTCTTGATGGCACACCTCTCAAAAACCAAATATGTGAAACCGGAGCTGCCAACTTAATGTGGCCCATTCTTTCTCTTCTTACTTGTGACTTTGTCACTTCAACCCCGCATCTGTCACAAACTACTCCCTTATATCTTATTCTCTTATATTTTCCACAAGAGCATTCATAATCTTTTTCTGGACCAAAAATCCTTTCATCAAAAAGGCCATCCTTTTCAGGTTTTTGAGTTCTGTAGTTAATTGTTTCAGGTCGTGTCACTTCTCCAAAAGACCAACTCAAAATCTCCTCAGGAGAGGCAATTTTTATTCTGATTGATTCTAGGTCTAATACTCGCATGTGATTTTACGTAGCGAAGCGAGTAAAGCGATTCGCGATGTTGACTTGGTATATAATATACTTTATTGCCAACAGGAGCGACGTACTTTACTGTTCATTACGAAGCGAATTAATAATTATTTTCTACTTTTTCTTTCTCTACCTCTCTCATCAATTCTTTCTTCTCTCTCTGCTCTTGGTCTCTCTTTTACCTCTACTGCCATTCCAAGTGATTTTAATTCAGCTACCAACAAATTAAATGAAGCTGGAATATTTGGATGCCTAATTGGCTCTCCTTTCAAAATTGCTTCATAAGTTGTTGCTCTTCCAATTACGTCATCAGATTTAATGGTCAACATTTCCTGTAATGTGTGGGCCGCTCCATAACCCTGCAAAGCCCAAACTTCCATTTCTCCAAATCTCTGTCCTCCAAACTGGGCTTTTCCTCCCAATGGTTGCTGAGTAATTAGTGAATATGGACCAATTGATCTTGCGTGAACCTTATCATCTACCATGTGAATCAGCTTCATTACATACATATATCCCACTGTAATTGGCTTTGGGAAAGGTAAACCAGTTTTTCCATCATATATTGTGACTTTTCCTGATTCTGGCAAACCAGCCTCTCTTAGTTCTTTTTTAATATCCTCTCTGTCAGCTCCCAACAAAGATGGTGTAACTGCCAAGTAATTTAACTTGTGAGCCGCCCATCCAAGGTGAGTTTCTAAAATTTGTCCAATATTCATACGAGAGGGCACAGACAAAGGTGAAAGTACCAAGTCAATTGGAGTTCCGTCAGCTAGGAAAGGCATTTCTGCTTCAGGTAATATTCTTGAGACAACTCCTTTGTTTCCGTGTCTTCCCACAAGCTTGTCTCCCACTTTAACGTGCCTTAATTCTGAAACTTCAACTTGAATTTTTTTAATAACTCCCGGCTCCAATTTATGACCCAAATCTCTTGAGAAAATTTTAACATTTGTCACTTTTCCTTTCTTTCCGTGTTCCATTCTCAAAGATGTATCTTTTACATCTTTTGCTTTTTCTCCGAAAATAGCTCTTAATAATCTTTCTTCTGGAGTTAATTCTGCTTCTCCTTTTGGAGAAATTTTTCCAACTAAAATATCATTTGGGCCGACTGTGGCTCCAACTCTTACAATTCCTTCTTCATCTAAATCTTTTAATTTTTCTTCTCCAACGTTAGGAATATCTGAAGTTGTTAATTCAGGACCCAATTTTGTTTCTCTGACATCACAAGTAAAGTCCTCAATATGAATAGAAGTAAATTCAAATTCTTTTACTAGTTTTTCATTTATAGTTAAGGCGTCTTCAAAACCTCCTCCTCTTAAAGGCAAGAAGCAAACCAATATATTTCTTCCCAAAGCCAATCTTCCTTGAGAAATAGCAGCTCCATCAGCTAAAACATCTCCCTTTTTAACTTTATCTCCTTTTTGAACAATTGGTTTTTGATGGAAACAAGAGTACTGGTTTGTCATCACAAAAGTTTGCAATTCGTAATCTTCCTCAACCTTCTTTCCTGAAATATCATAGACCACTGTAATGTGTGAAGAGTCCACTTCTTTTATTACTCCGTTTGCCGTTGCTAAAACAACTTGACCTGAATCTCTTGCAACATTTCTTTCAATTCCTGTTCCAACTAAAGGAGCCTCTGGTCTTACCAAGGGAACAGCTTGTCTTTGCATGTTAGAACCCATTAAAGCACGAGATGCGTCATCATTTTGCAAAAAAGGAATAAGTGAAGCAGCTACAGAAATAAACTGTCTTGAAGAAACATCTGAATAATCTACTTTTGAAATTTCAGTTTCAGCTGGTTCGCCCTTAACTCTGGCTTCTACTTTATCTGGTGGAATTTCAGGCAAAATTTTCCCGTTTTCATCTAATGGTACGGAGGCAGGAACTATCACATGTCTTTCTTCTTGCTGGGCAGACAAATAGTGAACCTCGTCTGTGACTTTTCCATTTTTTACTTTAAAATAAGGGGCTTCAATAAATCCATAAGGATTTACCTTTGCGAAAGATGCCAAGTGTCCCACTAATCCAACCGAAGCTCCTTCAGGAGTTTGAATAGGACAAATTCTTCCATAATGAGACGGCTGAACGTCTCTAACCTCAAAACCAGCTCTTTCTCTTGTAAGACCTCCTGGTCCAGTAGTTGTTAATCTTCTCTTGTGCTCTAATTCAGCTAAAGGATTTTCGTTATCCATAAACTGGGAGAATTGTGAAGAAGTAAAGAATTCTCTGACAACTGCCATTAAAGGCCTTGGATTAACAAGTTGATTTGCTGTAATAGTAGCTGGATCAAGTGTGGACATTTTATCCTTGATAATTCTTTCCATTCTCATTAGTCCTACCCTCAATCTGTTTTGTAAAAGTTCAGATAATGTCCTAACTCTTCTATTTCCTAAATGATCAACCTGGTCTGCCTTTGCGTTTGGATCATTATTTAAACGAATAACTTCTTTTAAAACTTCGACTAAATCTTCAATTTTTAAAATCCTGTCATCTTTCTCAACATCGCTTTCCTTGTTTTTTCTTTTATCTAAAATTGGTAAACGTTGCCAAGTTTTCCATCTTCCAACCTTTGACAAATCATACCTGTCAAAGTTAAAAAACATGTTAAAAATTAATTCTTGAGCTGTATCTGGAGTCACTAAATCCCCTGGTCTTAATCTCCTATAAATTTCAACTAAAGCTTCTTTTTGATCTTTTGAAGAATCTCTTTTTAGAGTTTCTTTTATATATTGAATCTCTCCTGTATCTATATCCTTGAATTCCTTTTCAATCTTTTCAATTGTGTCTAATCCCAATGCTAAAAGCAAAGTGGTCACCGGAACCTTCCTTTTTCTGTTAATTTTTACACCGATAAATCCTGAATCCTCCGTTTCAAATTCCAACCAAGCTCCTCTGTTTGGAATAATTTTTGCTCCAAAATTATTCCTTCCTCTAAATGTCCTCATTGTAAAGAATGCTCCAGGAGAACGAATTAACTGTGAAACCACAACCCTTTCAACTCCGTTTACAACAAAAGTCCCCCTTTCTGTCATAAGTGGGAAATCACAAAGGTAAACTTCTTGCTCCTTTACCTCTTTTGTTTTTTTATTTACTAGTCTTACTTTGCACCTTAAAGAAACTTCGAGAGAATCATTGTTTCTTTTTGCCTCAAGACCGTTTTTGTAATTTGGCCTTCCAAATGAGTAGTCCAAAAACCAAAGTTCAAATTCTTTGCTTGTATAATCTAAAATTGGAGAAATTTCAGAGAAAAGTTCTTTTAATTTAACGTCAGTAAAATCCTCCCAAGTTTCTCTTTGCATTTGGAGTAGTTGGGGAGTAGAGAATGAGAGTCTTGACTTTGAAAAATTCTTTACTTTTTGTATTGCTTGAGTCATAGCAACTTTTAGAATATTACCAATTCACCGAAGTTATTGGAAAATTACTTAGTATAGACTTCTAAAAACACAAAAGTACCCAGAAAAACGGGCACCCCCTTCACTCAAAATGATTTAAGACGCAAAAAAATCGGTATGTTATAAAACTAACCGAGCGAAGGTTTTAAATTTTTGTTAGAGTAAAGTGGCCACTTCTTTATTTGTATATGTTTTGATTATATTCTTTTATCAAAAAATGTCAAGACTTTCTACTCATATTCACAATATTAGTTGTATTTTGTAGCTCTAATACTCTGTAATATTCCCAGTGAAATAAAGTTTGAAATCAAACCAGATCCCCCATAACTAACAAATGGTAGGTAAATTCCAACGACAGGCAAAAGCACCAAATTCATTCCAATATTAAAAAGAAACTGAGAAATTAAAACTATTGCAAAACCAACTGCAAACAAACGAGGGAAATTGGAGTCAGACTCAATTGCAATTTTTAAAATACGCCATATTAAAACAAGATAAAGAATAAAAAAAACTAATACTCCGATGAATCCCCATTCTTGAGATATTACAGAAAAAATAAAGTCTGTGTGAGGCTCTGGCAAAAACCCGTACTGTACTTGAGAGCCCTGCCCCAAGCCTTCACCAAAAATTCTACCAGATCCAATAGATATTTTCGTTTGCGTCTGACTCCAAGAGCTTCCCAATACATCATAAGGAAACAAAAATGCTGTAATTCTTTCTTTTTGATAAGGTTCTAAAACAAAACCATATGCAAAACCAGCAACTATACAAAAACTTATAAACAATATTAAAAAGTGTTTTAATTTAATCCCAGAAACAAGAAGTACGCCAATCCACATTAGCCATAGTATCATAGCTCCCCCAAGGTCAGGTTTTATAAAAATTAAGGCAGACGGAAGAATAACATATAATCCTGAAATTAAAATATGCCTTAATTTATACATTTCAACATGTCTTACAGAAAAATATTTTGCCAGAAGTATTATTAAAATAATTTTGGCTATTTCAATTGGATCTAAAGTTATAAAGCCTATTTTATACCAACCTCTTGTGCCTCTGATTATTGGCGCAAAAAACTGAAGGCCTGCCAATAAAGCCAGAGACAAAAAATAAAGCACTAGTATTAAATAAGGGTTGTTTCTTAAAATTCTGTAATCAAAAAAACTTATTAAAATCATAATTGAAAACCCAACCCCAAAAAATATAAGCTGTTTTATAAAATTAGAAAAGTCGCCCTTTGCCAAACTCGTACTCCAAATTCCCGCCAACCCAAAGGCTGAAATTAAAACTGCGCTAAAAATTAGCACCCAATCTAACTTTTTAAAATGAATTGAACTAATCCTCATTGGCCATTTTTACTTTATTAATTCTAAAAATTCTTTTTCACCAATAACCTTTACTCCTAATTCTTCTGCTTTTTTCAACTTTGAACCGGGCTCTGATCCTGCCACCAAAAAATCTACCTTTTCTGAAACAGACTCTGTGGTTTGTCCACCCAAGTCCCTTACTTTTTCTTTTGCCAAACTCCTCTCAATTGTTTCTAAGGTACCTGTAAAAATAAATATCTTGCCCGATAGTTTTTGGCTTTTTGTTTTTGACTTTTGGCTTTCTATTTTTACAAATTTTAAAAGTTTTTCTAAAAACTTAATATTGTCTTTCTCTTTGAGCCATTCATAAATTGACTTTGCCACAACAGGCCCTATATTTGAAATTGAATCAAAATCTTGAAGTTCTGCTTTTTTAAAAGTATCAATTGATTTAAAATACTGAGCCAAGTCACTTGCCGTTTCCTCTCCAACATTTCTAATACCCAAAGCATAAATAAATCTTGGTAGTGTAATTTTACTTTTATCTTCAATTGACTTTATTAAGTTTTCAGCTGATTTATCGCCAAACCTATCAAGTTGGTTAACATCACCCTCTTTTAAAGAAAAGATATCACTGGGGTCTTCAACCAGCCCTTCATCAAGCAACCTATCTATTATTTTGGGGCCAAGGCCATCAATATTAAAAGCTGACCTTGAAACAAAGTGATAAAAATTCCTTCTTTTTCTTGCAAAACACTTTGAATTAGGACATCTCCACGATGCTTCTGTTTCTGACTTTTCTAGCTTGGATTTGCAACTAGGACATAATTTTGGCATTACAAAATTCTTTTCCTTGCCATTTCTTAATTCAGGCAAAACCTTAATAATATCTGGAATTACATCTCCCGCCCTCGCCACTATTACAGTGTCTCCTATTTTTAAACCTAGCCTCTCTATTTCATCTTCATTGTGCAAAGTAGCTCTTGATATTGTTATCCCCGTCACTTGAACTGGCTCCAAATCAGCTACCGGTGTCATGGCTCCCGTCCTACCAACCTGAATTTTAATATCAATTACCTTAGTTGTTGACTGACTTTGTGGAAACTTAAAAGCTATGGCTCCCCTTGGAGCTTTTCCCACAATACCGAGTTTTTCAAAAATTTTATTATTATTTACAATTACAACCACTCCATCAATTCCGTATTCTAACTTTTCTCTTAACTTTTGGCATTCCTCATAAAAATCAAAAACATCATTCAATGTTTTGCAATATTTATTATGAAAATTTGTTTTAAAACCTATATTTTTTAAAATTTCGTGTCTTTCTTCGTGAGTGTCTGCGTCTTTACCTAAAACTATATCATATACGAAAGAATCTAGCTTTCTTGAAGCTGTAATCTTGGGATTTAATTGCCTTACTGATCCAGCTGCGATGTTTCTTGGATTTGCATAAAGAGGCAAACCTTTTTCTTTTTGAGATTTGTTAACCAAATCAAACTCTTTTTTTGAAATAAAGACTTCACCCCGAACGACAAGTCGTTCGGGAATTTCTAATTTTAACGGGATTGCCTCAACTGTTTTTAGATTTTGGGTAATATCTTCACCAATTAAACCATCTCCCCGAGTAGAACCAGTTTTTAAAAAACCATCTTCATATTCCAATTCAATAGCCAAGCCATCAATTTTTAATTCGCAATAAAAATCAACCTGATTTTTTTCTTGAGGAGTAAGTAATTTTGAAATTCTCTCTAACCAATCCTTCATATCATCCTTTGAAAAAGCATCATTAAATGAGAGCATCCTCTTTGCGTGAGAAACTTTTTTAAAATCCTTTTGTGGCTCTCCTCCAACTCTTTGAGTTGGCGAATCTATTGTAATCAATTCTGGATATTTTTGCTCTAAGTCAAAAAGCTCCTTTTTTAAGGAATCTAATGCTTCATCAGAAATCTCCTGCTTATCTTGCACATGATAGAGATGCCTGTGATAGTTAATAGTTTCTTTTAATTTTGTAATTCTAGCTTTTGCCTCACTCTTGCTCATATTATTTTATGGTTTTAAGCAAATTCTCACATGAACAGACCCTGAATTTTTTTGATAACTTCCCTGAATATTGTTTCCTGATATTTTAATTGCGTTTACAATGAAAGTCAAAAAATCTCCCCTTTCAAGGTCAACTGAAGCTGTAAAATATCTTGTTGTATTTGCAACTTGTGTCATGACATTTCCGGTTCCAGGCGGCACATCAATTGTTGTCCCACCAAATTCTATATCCCAATTTGAAACCCTTTGCCCTCCCGGTGGAGTTAGGGGCGCAGGAGAAAATTGAACAGCATCATTTTTAATTACATAAAAATTACCTCCATGAACTCTTCTTGAACCACCCGGAGGACTTGCATTTGGCCAGTTCCACCATGTATAGGGAGCATAAGATGCATTACTAAGCCCAACAGGAGAATAAATTGTTAAATAATATGTTCCGTCGGGTTTGCTGGTTGGAAAATTATATCTAATACCAGTACTCGATGTGCTATTTATCACAACTTCATCAAAGTTTGAAGTACATGGATTATTTGTGAGTTTTACTATATTGTTATTGGTCACAGTTGTACATTTTTGCAAATTTGAAGAAGTATTATTGTAGACTCCTTGAGAGTTAATACATATTATTGAAGTATTTGGGCTCTGAGGGTCTGAAGTAGTAATAGTTGAGTCTATGTAAAACTTTCTTCCATTAAAGACCGATTCATACTTTAATCTACATCCATTGCAACTAATAGGTGAGCATCCCGTAGGATAAGACTCTGTTAATGAGCAACTACTACAGTCAGGTCCCACACATGAGTTGCATACACTACAAAAACCGGTTGCTCCGTTTTGTGGAACTAAACTTTTAAACAAATAACCTGTTTTTTCAATTCCTGAATGAGCTGCATAGAAAGATGAAACAGTGCTTGAAATATTACCCACCAATTTTAATTTTCCAGCCAATATTGTACTAAAACCCAAAACCACCGATAACATTACGGTTAAAATAATAAAAACTATTATAAGTGATACACCTTTTTGGCTTTCCATTATGGAGTATTTAATTCAAGTGGCGAAACAGTTGTCTGAACAACCCTTGTTTGTGGCCCTCTTGAATCGTTTATCGTAGCTTTCATTAAAATTGAAAGTCTGTGTTGAGTCAAATCTCCTCCTTGAGACGCTTGAATTGACTTATTGCCGTCTATTACAAACCTTAAATATTCAACATCGAAGTCAGTTGATAAAATATTTTGAGGGCTTAAAGCTCCTATTTTTTGCTTGAAAAATCCACTTGTATCTAAGAAAAACTCTACACACTCGTTTTCCTTATTAATAAATTTTACCCCATCATAAAAACTCTCCGAAGCATTAAAATGAGTCAAAAGATATGTTGCATTGATAAAGCCCGATCCAAGACAACTACCATTTACATCTTTCTTGGCAGTTTGAGCCATTTTTGAAAAGTTTTCTAAAGCATAACTTATTTGCGAAAACATTTCTTGCTCTTTTAAAGATCTTCCCTGATTTTGAATCATTGCAACAAAAATACTACTGGTAATGCCAATAACAATAACCAATATGGTCAAAACAATCACTAACTCCAACAATGAAAAACCTTTTTGATTAAATAACTTATAATCAATTATTTTATTCATATAAGTAATCTATTAACTCAAAGCTTAGCTGTTTTTCGTTATAATTCCAAAAAACCTGTACTGTGATTTTTAATACACTATTTAAAGAATCATCAATTGTAATCTTTCTCTTAAACTTTGAGGGAATGCCAACATCATAACTATAAAAACCATCTGCGTTTTCATTCAAATAATTATTATCATTATAATTTTTTATTTTATTTTCATTTGATTCTACAGATGTTTCTGTCTTGTAATCTGCCTGACATCCATTGCCACAGTTTTTTAGGTTTTTATCCCAATTATCATCATTTACCAAATTATTGTCTCTAATATTTCTTACAATCTCCATTCCCTCTTTTGCCAGGTAAATTGCTGTCAGTCTTGATGATATTGTGTTTGTTAAAACAATAAAGTTGGAAAATATACCGTAAATTACAATGATTCCAAGAGCAAGAATGGCAATAGAGGCCATCATTTCAATCATTGAAAAACCTTTATTGTATTTAATGCTCATATATTTATTTTACCTCAATTAATCCAGCTGTATTTACTATTACCTTTTTTGTTTTAGATGAATCAGATTCTAAAGAAAAAATAAATTCAGCACTACTTTGTCCAAAATTCAACTGGTTTATTGAAGTTTCAATCTTAGAGCTACTAAAATTAACACTGGTTTTATTTAAAGAAACATTATTTATTTGTTGAAATTTTACCCCTTTTTCACTTAAACTAAAATCAGAATTTAAAATTATATAATCTGCACTATCATATTGTTTGTTTCCCGGACTTTTATCAGCATAAATTATATATTTCTTACTTCCTAATCCCAAAATATCAACAAACACACCATAACCATCAATTTGACGCTCAATGCCAGAAGAATCTTTATACAGCGCACCAGATAAAGCCATTTCTTGGGCAATCCTTAAATCTTGTTGAAAGTTATTAGCCTGCCTGATAAGAGAAAGATTTGCTTTAATTTGCGGAAACCCCGCAATAGAAACAGCTAATAAAATTGATATCACAGAAACTACTACCAAAAGTTCAACAATTGAAAAACCTTTTGCCTTCATAGAATAATAAAAAAGTTAATATACCAACTAACAATATCTTTGCCAAAAAACATTGTAAAAACCGTTCCTAAAATCAAAAATGGGGCAAATGGTACTTGGCTTTTTAATCCCTTTTTACTAAAAATAATTAGTACTAAACCCACTAAAGCACCTAATAAAAATGACAAAAATAATCCAACCAATATATCTGGAAAACCTAGTATTAATCCTAGTAAAATAGCTAGTTTTACATCTCCAAAACCAATCCAATTGCCTTCTGAAATAATAAAAATTAATAGAAAAAATAAGGAGGTACCTATTGCAGAAAGTAGGGCGTCAAAAAATAAAAAGTTGCTATTAAAAAATAACTGATATAAAAATGTGACTACTATTGCTGGTACTAAAACTTTATCAGGAATAATGTAATGCTTTAAATCGTAAACAAATATAACAATTAATGAGCTGACAACATAAAGTAAAAATAAAATGTTTAAAAATTGAACAATTGAAAATTGATTGAAAATTGCCTGTCCTCCAAAGCCTTGGTAAAGGAGGGAAAATTGAAAATCAGCTTTCAGAATGCCCTGATGGGCAAGGAAAATTATAACAAATATTAATCCTGTTGATATTTCTACCAATGGGTATTGCCAAGATATTTTTTTGCCACAATACCTGCACTTTCCAGACAAAAATATGTAGCTTAAAACAGGAAACAAATCTTTCCAACTTAAAGCGTGCTTACAATTTGGGCAATAAGACCTTCCTAAAATACTTTCTTCCTTTTCAAGCCTATATATTAAGCAATTCAAAAAGCTTCCTATAGATAAACCAAAGATAAAAACTAAAAACGAAAAGACTGCTAAAATATACTGCATATTTTAGAATTTTAACATTAAAAAACACCCTTTTAAAGGGGTGTTTTTTAATTTATCTCTAGTCAGAGCAAGTTCCAGAACCAGCCAATATTCCGTCTGCGCATCTTGAAGCACAAGCAGTAGCTGTTGCCTTTTTATACCCGGTAGAATCAACGCAATAAGTACCGTTAGTTGTATCATAAAGAGTAGCGCAACCACAAATCTGACTACTAGTATCTGTTTTTTCACCAGTAATAATAGTTTTACCAGCTCCAACAATAGCATCTGCTGGTGTGTCATATCCTGGGTTGGTAGCCGCATCAAATCCAGCATAACTTCCATTTTGATCATACCAAACTGCCATATTTGTTAATATGGTTGCCATGTTTCCCTTAATTGCAGCATCCTTTCCTTTGTTAATGTATTGTGTCACATTAACCAAAACAATTGCAGCCAAAACAGCTATGATTGCAACAACAACCAATAACTCAATAATTGTAAAACCTTTTTGTTTTTTGTTAAACATTTTTATTTTAGATAAATTAAACTCGACCTTTTCAATTTGCATTATTTACTAATTATATAACATAGAAAAACTTAAACAATAGCCACTGTGGATAAATATCGATCTCCTAAATAACCCCTATGGCTCCATATATAGAAGATAAAACAGAAATGGCCAACATTGTCACAATTCCGCCTAGCACCAATATCATTATGGGTTCTAAAAGTCTTGAAAATAAATCAATTGATCTTTTTATCTCTTTTTCATAAAAACTTACCACATCAATCAGTATCTTATCAAGTTTTCCAGTGGCTTCTCCTACTCTGATAATCTGTAAAACAAAAGAAGGAAAATAAGCTGAATGACTTGCCATAGCAAAGCTTAATCTTTCTCCTTCAGAAACTTTTTTCTCAACATCTGAAATAACATTTTTATATGCATCATTGTCTACTGTGTCTTTAGTAATTTCTAGGGCATTATTTATTGAAACCCCAGCAATAAGCAGTGTTGATATGTTGCTGGCAAACCTAATTAGAAAAACTTTTTTCAAAAAATCTCCAATAAAAGGAATTTTCAAAGAGATGTTGTCGTATTCTTTTTTTCCTTGTTCGGTACGAAAGTAAAGAAAAATGGCAACAAAAATTATAAAAAAAACTAAAAACAAAAACCACCAGTATTCACCAATAAATTTGTAAAAATTAATCATGGCTGTGGCAAAGGGGCTTAAACTGTTGCCTGTATCTCTTACCAAATCTTCAATTTTAGGAACAATTTGAGTGACAACAATACCTATTACAAAAAATAAAACTAACACAAGAAATAATGGGTAAATTAAGGCCTGTTTTACTTGAGAGGATACCTCATATTCTCTTTCTAGGTGACCTGATATCGAATAAAGGGCAGGAGCTATTTTTCCTGAAGCTTCTCCAGATTTTACAAGACTCACGTAAAACCCAGAAAAAGTGTCTGCATGAACCAATAAAGCCTGTGAAAATGGTATTCCCTCCTCTACAAGTTTTGCAACATCTGCAATAGACTTTTTAAAACTTTTTTTCTTTGTTTCTGCCGCCAAACTTTGAAGACTTTGCACAACCGGAACTTGAGACTCCATCATAACCGCCAGTTGCCTGAAAAATATTGCCAAGTCCTTTTTTGAAACTTTATTCTCAATGCTTATATTTTTAAAAAAACTCTTTTTTTGAGAAACTTCATCTACCTGTGTTACAAAAATATTGTATTTTTGCAAAAGACTAACAGCAGCTTCTTTTGAATAAGCTTCAATTGACCCAACTTCTATTTTTCCATCTCTTGATCTGGCTTTGTAATTAAATCTCACTTAGTGAAACTTAAAACTTGAAACTTGAAACATATTGTCCATAAAATGTTTCATGTTTTACATTTTAAGTTTTGTTATCGCAATAAGTTTTTCAATTCTCCAGGATTTGAAGAATTCATTTCTGCGTCCTTTTGAGATATTTGACCCCTCTTAACCAAATCTGAAAGCGCCCTATTATGAGAAATCATTCCTTCCTTCATTGATGTCTCAATTACAGCAGGAATCTCGTGTGTTTTATTTTCTCTTATTAAATTAGAAACAGCTGTATTACAAATCATAACTTCACAAGATGGTATGAATCCTCCGTTTATTTTAGGTATTAACCTTTGAGATACAACAGCCAGTAATGATCCAGCCAACTGAAACCTTATTTGATTTTGTTGTTGTGGCTCAAAAACATCAATGATTCTATGAATTGCTTGGGAAGCCGAATTTGTATGTAATGTAGCAAAAACTAGGTGTCCTGTTTCAGCTGCAGTAATAGTTGTAGATATAGTTTCCAAATCCCTCATTTCACCAACCATAATTACATCTGGGTTTTGGCGAAAAACTGCCTTCAAAGCTTTTCCAAAACTTTCAGAGTCTGACCCAATTTCTCTTTGGTCAATTATAGCTCTTCTAGGATTGTAGAGGTATTCAATTGGATCTTCTATAGTAATAATGTGAACTGATCTAGTCTGATTAATTTCATCTAACAAAGCTGCTAAAGTTGTTGATTTTCCCTGTCCTGAAGCTCCTGTCACTAAAACAAGTCCTTGAGATTTATTTGTAAACTCATGGAGAATTGGGGGCAAAGATAACTCTTCAATATTTTTTATTTTTGACTCAATGAGCCTCATTGCCACGCTTACATTATCTCTTTGCATAAAAACATTTACACGAAATCTGGCTTTACCATCAAAGTCATAAGAAAAATCTATATCTTTGTTAGTTACAAATTTTTTCTTTTTATCCTCGTTCATCAAGACAAAAGCCAATCCTTTCGTTTCTTCAGTACCAAGTTTTTTTTCTTTTACAATTGGCTTGAGTTGCCCTACAACTCTTATTGTTGGAGGATGTCCCACCGAAATTAAAATATCTGAGGCTCCGTTTTCTATTGCTGTTTCTAAGATTTTATAAATCTGTTGAGAGTAGTCCATAATCGCTTCGCTCAAGTTCAAAATTCAAAGTTCAAAAGTTAAAATTTTGGTATCCCGCCTGTTGGCGGTATTATTTTTAGTTTTAAACTATTAATTTGATATTTGAGATTTTAATTTTGAATTTATTTAAGTATTTCTTTTACAATTTTTGAAAGCTCTTCTGGAGAATTTTCAACTTTTAAAAAAACCTTATTCACTCCCATTTCGCTCAATTTTGAAATTTCAGGATAATCCTTGGCGCTATAATTTGAAGAAACTATTACTCGTAAATTTTTTGACTTTGGATCTGCTTTAATTCTTCTTAAAATACTTAAACCACCTTCTGGTCCCGGCATACTGGTGTCTAAATTCAAATCTAAAATAATTAGGTCAGGATAGGTACTGAAAATTTTTTCCTCCGCTTTTTGCTGATTATTTGCCATATCAACAGCATACCCTTCATTTTTTAGGCAACTTGAATAAATATCTAATATAAAGGGATCGTCATCAACTATTAAAATTTTTTTCACCCTTCACACATGCGAATTTATAATTTCCCTAAAGGAAAAATTTCACTCGCTGTCTTTAAATTACCATCCCAAATCGTCATTAATTTTATGCATAGCTTATCTTTCTTCAGTGACTCTAGTCACCTCATCAATAGTTGTTTCACCTGCCAAGACCTTTAATATTCCTTCTTGAACCATTGTAAGCATTCCCTGCTTTTGAGCTTCCTTTAATATTAAACTTTCTATCGGATTCTTCAATATTGTATCTGCCAACTGACTGGTAATCTGCAAAACCTCAAAAAGCCCTGACCTTCCTTTATATCCTTTAAAGTTGCATGACTCACATCCATTTGCCTCATAAACATAATCTAAGTTTGGAATCTTTAAAGAATTTCTTGTGGCAACAGGTATGTCTTTTAAATTCCTTACTATATAACTTTTAACTTTTTCATTTACTTTAACTTGTTTTTTACATTGGTCGCACAAAAGTCTTACCAATCTTTGAGATATAGCAACCTTGAGAGTTGACGGGATTAAAAACGGTCTTACGCCCATATCAATTAACCTTGGAATAACTCCAACAGCTGAATTAGTGTGTAAAGTAGATAAAACAACATGACCAGTCAAAGCTGAATGAATTACTAAGCCCGCTGTTTCTTCATCTCTCACTTCTCCAACCATAATTACATTTGGGTCTTGTCTTAAAATCTGTCTCAAGCCATCTGAAAAACTATAACCAATTTCAGGCTTTACCTGAGATTGGTTAATTCCATCAATTGCGTACTCTATAGGGTCTTCAATGGTCACAATATTAACACTCTCTTGATTCAAAACTTTCAAAAGTGCATATAAAGTTGTAGTTTTTCCTGACCCAGTTGGACCTGAAGAAATTATCAAGCCATAAGGTTCCTTAATTGCTTTTTTAATAATTTCATAACCTCTTTTTGATAAACCCATTTTATCAAAAGGCTTTACACCTTCCATAGGGTCTAAAACTCTAATTTCAACCTTTTCGCCATGCAGTGTTGGAAAAGTAGCTACTCTAAAATCTATATCTTTATTACTAATTCTAGCAGAAAATCTTCCATCTTGAGGAACTCTGTTTTCGTCAATTTTAAGGTTGGCTAAAATTTTGATACGAGAAACAATTGACGAGTGCACATTTAAAGGCAAAAACAAGCTCAAATGAAGTACCCCGTCCTGCCTAAATCTTACATTTAACTTTTCTCTACCAGGTTCAATGTGAATATCTGAAGCATTTCCTTCAATTGCATGGCGCAATATAACAAGCACCATTTTAATTATTGGAGCTTCGCTTGTTGTTTCAACAGATGAAGATCCTTTACTTAGCGCATTTAAAATTTCATTTTTTTCTTTACTAAATTCAGTAAGAGCTTTTTTTGTTTCAGATCTTAGATTTAAGTGCTGTTTTAATATATTATTTAAGTCAGAAAAAGTAATCAGGTAAATTTCATACTTAAAATTTCCTTTTTGACTAAGAAATCTCAAGGCGTTTTTTGCCATTATATCTTCTGGGTAAACCATTCCAATTCCCACAACATTCCCCTTCTTAAATAATGGAGTCATTTTATAATTTATTGCGGCTTCCTCTGAGATCAAATCCAAAACTTCTAAAGGAATTTCATCTGTATTTGGCTTTAAAAGTGGTACTTTTATTATTTTACTTTTAATTGAAAATATCTCTTCTTCAGAGACAATTTTGTTTCCTAAAACAACCTCTTCTTCTGTTCGTGAGGATTTTTCAATTTCTGATTGAATCTCTCTCTTTTTTTGGTCGTCTATCTTTCCTAATTTTTGCAACTCATTTAATATTTGCATTTAAACAAATTCTTTTAATAATATGGCAAAAATGGGTCTTTTCTGCCCACACCCTCATTTTCATTAAAACTTTCTGGGAACTGCTCTAAATTTTTCACCTTGTCAGAATTCATTATACCAAAATTTATATCTATACTGGGAGTTAATAAGTCTCCTGAATAATATTGAACATTTTTATCTTCAAATATAAAAGTTAAAAATAATATAATAGCTAAAGAAAATAATATAAAAATAGACATAATCCAAAGGAAAATCTTTTTTTCTTTTTTTTCTGATTTAAATATTATTGCCATATTTAATATGTATGGGTCTTGATAATTAAGCTAAAATCATAACCTTTTGAGGAGATAGCCTCTGTACCCTGACCCGATGAAAATGCAATGGAATTCACTTCAAATATTCTTGATGAGCTCTCCACTGAATACAAAAACTCTTTTAATCCATCATAGCTACCTGACAAGTTTACAGCGAACAAGACATCATTTATATTTTGGGTATTTCTTTGACTAGAGGCTAAATTTTGTTCAGAAAAACCTATTGATTTTAGCGACAAGCCAGATTCATCTGCTTTTTGATTAAAAAAGTAAACCACATTTGCCAAAGAAAATTCTTTAGGTAATGCACTATTTATCTTATCTAAAGCATCTTTATTCTGCTCAATACTTGCTAAGATATCTTCCAATTTTGAATAAAAATTAAATCTAGATTCGTATTGAACTTGTTTTTGATAAAGAGTTAATTCCATACTTTTTGATTCTTGATATTTTGGTAAAACAAAGAATGAAAATAAAAAACCAGCAACAATAATTACAAGTATTACATAAAGTGGTTTATTAATTTCCATACAATTTAAGGATTAACACCTTCTAAAACATTTTGACTATTATTTGAGTTTACGGTGACATTAAAAACTTCTGGACTCAAAACAATATCTAAAACAAAGCTCACTCTATCTCCTCCTACATTTTCAGAATTTAGCACGCTTATATCAAGTACATAATCTTTTTGACTTTCAAACATCTCTATCTGTTTACTTAAAACTCCCAAATCACTTGCCTCTCCAGACAAAAGAATTTTATCAACTTTCTGCTGAATACTGAAGCTAGAAAACCAAACATTTTTTAATGTGTTTTTCTCAATAAATTCAAAAATATTCGATGTTGACCTATGGCTATCAAGTACTAATGCAAAGTCATCAATTTTTCTCTTATACTCAATTACTTTTTTGTTATAAATCTGACCATCTCCCATGCCAATAGCCACAAATGCACCATCTAATTCATTAATCTTTTTTTCTTGAATTTTTAACTTAAGGTCAAACATGAAATAGCTAAAAATAACTAATGAAAGCAAAACCGCCGAAAAGTAAAACAGATAATCTACATTAATTTTTTTATCCGATAAAATATTTGATAAATTCATTATTTTTAAAAATTAACTAACTTTCTAAAATCCCCAAAGCAACCCCAACCGCGACAGAAAATCTGGGACTCATTTTAACTAATAAGTTTTCAAGAATCTTTGGACGGGAAAACTCCAAAAAATAATTTGGCATGTAAAAGGAAGATTTAAAACTGCTTGAAAAATAATCCTTAAGTCCAGGCATATTAGATACACCACCAGACAAATAAAATTCTTTAACTTGTTTTTTTTCTTGATCAAAAAACTCTTTTTGTATATTTTTTATTTCAGAAAAAAACTGATCAATCAAATCTTTTTGGGCTTTAACAACATCGCTTTTCTGAGAAAGAATACCCTCTTCTGTTTTTATTTTTTCAGTCAATAAATCATTTGATTTTAAAACCCCTGAAATTGCAGCAGATATTTGGTTTCCCCCAAAATTAGAACTATAACTTCTTTTTAAATACCCATTGTCTATAATATTTATTGTTGATGTTTTAGCTCCAATATCCAATAGGCAGATAGCATCTTTATTGCTTCCAATAAGAGACCTTGCAACACCAAAAATTTCTGGCTCAATAGCAAGTAATTCCAGGCCCGCAGATTTTGCTATTTTCTTGTATTCATCAATTACTTGGTTTGCTATTGCTACAACAAAAACTTTAATTTGTGAGCTTTTTTCTCTTGAATCATTAGGCACTATTTTCCAATCCAAAGTCACTTCAGAACTTGGGAGAGTAATATATCTTGAGGCATTGTAATATACGGCTCCTGCAATTTCTTTTTCTGGCATAGGAGGTATGTTAAAGGCAGTTGCAAACGTGAGAAAATCCGGGATAGAAAATACAACCTTTTTGGTGTTAATATGTGCCTCTTTTAAAATATCTTTTATTGCAGATGAAATTAAATTACTTGATACTAGGTTTCCCTTTTCATCAACCGAAAGTAGAGACTCTTTTGATAATTTTTCAGAACTCAACTCCCCGTAATTTTCTAGTTTTACCTTTCCTCCCCATTTAGAAAGCTCTACAATTTTAATTGAGCTATTTCCAATATCAATGCCAATGATTTTTTTCTTAAAAAACATTTAGTTTACAAGTAAAGAATAGTGAACTTTTTTACCATCACTTCGTTTATTTATTATATAATAAATAAAAGTCAAATACACTGTGGATAATCTATTATTACAAATTAAGTCCTTTATAATTGAAACATTGTTTCCTTCCTTTTGTTTGGGATGCCAAAGAGAAGGCTCTTTACTATGCCAAGATTGTAAATCAACGCTAGACATTTTGCATTACAACTATTGTTTGTGCAGTAAAAATCCAATCAGGATAATTGAATCTCAAAAAGGTAAATGTCAAAGATGTCAAAACAAAAAACTGTCTGGTCTATACTTTGCATTACCCTATAAAGAAAAATTCCTTACGAAAAAGCTAATATATCAGTTCAAATATCCGCCTCGCCTCAAAAGTTTATCAAAACATTTAGCTCAAATAATAATTGAGCACCTTTTAATTACCAAAAACAATACAGAAAAAGTATGGCAAAACAGCATAATCTTGCCTGTGCCTTTAGAAAAATACGGCCTTAAGTACCGCGGGTATAACCAATCAGAGGAATTGGCAAAAGAATTTTCAAAAATTACTAAGACTCCTTTAATTTTAAATAACTTAATTAAAATAAAAGAAACAAAATCTCAAACAAAGTTATCAGCACAAGAAAGACAAGAAAATGTGAGAGGAGTCTTTTCTATAAAAAATCCAGAGGTCATTCTAAACAAAAAAGTTTTCTTAATTGATGATGTTTACACAACCGGCTCTACCATGGAGGAATGCGCAAATGTCCTAAGGACATTTGGAGCAAAATCAGTATGGGGAATTGCAATAGCTAGAGAAGGATGATAAAATTGTTTTGTGATACTAGAAGGCACCTTAAAATAAAAAGGAGGGACTAAGATGGTCGGAGATATTTCAAAGGAAACCAAAAAGATTTTGGTAAAATCAGCAACAAACTTGGTAATAGTCAGTTTACTAATTTTTTGCTCTTGGCCATCAGAAAATACACTAAAAAACATCCCCCAAGAAAACTTTTTTATGCCATGGCTCCCACCGCTAATGGGTTTTGTAGCAGCAGTTATTCTAATACTTTTCACCACCGGTATTCTTACTGGCTGGATTCCCAAAAGGAAGAAAAAAACAAAACAAAAAAGAATCAAAAGGTTTCTGGGAGAAATTTAGTCTTTTTTCCCAAAACAAAAACCCTGTTCTCTCGTGAACAAGGTTTTTTTATTACTGGCGGAGGAGGTGGGACTCGAACCCACGGACCCTTTCGGGTTCCTGTTTTCAAGACAGGTGCAATGGCCGCTATGCGACTCCTCCGCATAATTTCTATCATAAATTTGAATAAAAATCAAATTGACTTGGCGGTCTTTTAAAGTTATAGTAAAGGCCATTAGGAGAGGTGGCTGAGCGGTCTAAAGCAGCAGGTTGCTAACCTGCGCCTGCGCAAGCGGGCCCGTGGGTTCGAATCCCACCCTCTCCGCCAATTTTCACTTTTTGTGAAATCGTAAGGAATTGCCTCGGCGCTTCGCGCCTCGGCATGGTATTTTTCCGCAATTTTGAAGGCATTTTTGAAATC
>VGLO01000005.1 GCA_016866675.1 Candidatus Staskawiczbacteria bacterium
TTTGCCCCAACAAATCCTGCAAAAACTCTGGCTTTGGCGCTGAAAAAGGATTGTGCGTAAAAGTCCACTTACCCTCATCATCTTTTTCAAAAAATGGAAAATCAATTACCCAGCAAAAAGCCAATAAATTAGGGTCCGACTTATCTTCTCTTAAATCAGGCTTGTCAGAATTATATTTTTCCATTGCTTCTTTATATGAAATTCTTGGAAATGGAATTTCTTGAATTTTCTTTTCTGGGAAAAGACTTTTTACCATTTCAATTAACATTCTTTCATATAATTCCATAAAGTCTTCTCTTTCAATAAAACTCATCTCAACATCAATTTGAGTGTGCTCTGTTTGCCTGTCCCCTCTTGGGTCTTCGTCCCTTAAGCACCTTGCAATTTGGAAGTACTTTTCAATTCCTGCAACCATGAGAAGTTGCTTATACTGTTGCGGGCTTTGAGGAAGAGCATAAAACTTGCCGGGCTGAATTCTTGAGGGCACCACAAAATCTCTTGATCCTTCTGGAGTTGACTTGGTTAAAGTTGGAGTTTCAATTTCAATAAAACCCTCTTCTGCAAAAAAATCTCTTACAAACTTTGTCACCTTGTGGCGCATTACGAGATTTCTTTTTAATCTCTCGCGTCTTAGGTCCAAATACCTATATTTCATTCTCACTTCTTCATTAACCTCCATTCCGTCAGTTGAAATATCAAAAGGCAAAGTTTCTGCTTTTGCCAAAACAGTTAGGTTTTCAGCCTGCAACTCAATATGTCCAGTTTCAACTTTTGAGTTGATCATTTTTTCAGGCCTCTTTATTATTTTGCCCTCAATTTCTAAAACCCACTCAGACCTTGCATCCAATACTTTTTCATAAGCATCGTTTCCTGGTACAAAAACGCACTGTAAAAAACCTGACTTGTCTCTCAAGTCAACAAAGACAATTTTTCCTTGCCGCCTCGCCACATTAGCCCAGCCTACAATTTTTACCTTTTGATCAATATGGTTTTTTGTTTCTGAAATTAAAATTCTTTTCATTAAACTTTTTTTATTTTAATAAACTTTCTTTTTCCAAATTTAACAATTGTTCCATCTTTTAGTCCAACCTCTGCTTTCCAATCAGAAACTTTTAAATTATCAACTTCTGTTCCACCGCCCTCAACCACTCTTTTTGCATCACTTTTTGATTCTGCCAATTTTGAGTCAAAAAGCAAATCTAGGATTGGATACTTTTCTTTATTTGTTTCAAAAACTTCAATTTCTGATGGTAATCCCCCATCTCTGAATGTTTTATTAAAATTTTCTTCAGCCATCTTCGCCTCTTTTTCACCGTGATACATTTTTACAATTTCAAAAGCCAGTTTTGCTTTCTGGTCGCGAGGATTTGGAATATTTTTTACTTCAGATAAATCCAAATTAGTGCAAAGCTCAACATAGTTATCAATCAACTCATCTTTAATGGACATTACTTTGCCAAACATCTCACTTGGCTCATCATCCAAGTAAATTGCATTATTATATGTCTTGCTCATTTTTCTGCCGTCAGTACCCAAAAGTAGCCTCATTGCCAAAACATTTTTGTCTTTGTTATTGTAAGCTTTTTGCAAATCTCTGCCCACCAACATGTTAAACAATTGATCATTTCCAGCAATTTCTAAATCCACATTCATAGCCACAGAATCATACCCCTGCATTAAGGGATACATAAACTCACTCACACTTATTGGTGAATTATCCTTTATTCTTTTATCAAACATTTCTCTGTGCATCATTTGTTGTACCGTAACATGAGAAGAAAGTTTTAAAATATCAGCAAGTCTTAATTTTGAAAGCCACTGCGAGTTATATTTTAATTTTACTTTTGAAAAATTCAAAATTTTTGAAGCTTGTTTTTTGTAATCTTTAAAATTTTCCCTAATCTGCTTATCAGTTAAGGGAACTCTTGTTGCATCTCTACCAGAAGGGTCTCCAATCTTTGCCGTAAAATCACCGATTAATAAAATTACTTCATGCCCTAAGTCAGTAAATTCTTTTAGCTTATGTAAAACAACCGAATGTCCCAAGTGCAACCTTGACCCAGTTGGGTCTATTCCAAAATATATCCTAAGTTTTTTACCGGACTCAAGTTTTTTTTGAAGGTCATCTTTAACAATAACCTCCTCTACTCCCCTGCTCAAAACTTCTTCGATTTTTTTTTCGTTAGTTTCCATAAAATATTAATGTATTGTACTCATAAACAAACCATAAGTAAAGTGGAAAGTTTGACACATTTTCACAAATAATTTAAATTTAATACGTAATTCTTATCAAAACATTTTTGCTAAGAATTTTTAACAGTTCTTTTACAAAAATGATTTGATTCTTACTAGGGGAAAAGCAAACCAGAGTTTTTACCCCTAACTTTAGGAGGAGAAAAATATGCCAATTGTTCTTGATTACGATGATGTGATTTTTGACACATTCAAGAAGTTAATAAAGTTTTACAACAAAGCCTATAGGGAATGGTTTCGTAAAGAACATTTCATTCATGCAGACTTCAAAAAAGTTTGGAGAATAACTCGCGAAGAATCCTCTGCTAGATTTCGGGAGTTCTTCAAAAGTACTGAATCAGCGAGCATCATCCCCTACCCAGGGTCACGCGATTTTATCAGGAGATTGGCCATGCGTCATGAGTTGCATATTGCAACTAATCGCCCCGAGGAAGCAAGAAAAGAAACTATACAACTACTTGATCGTTATTTTAAAGGAATGTTTACAGATGTGCATTTTTGCACAAGAGACTGGGGCTTGGATCACTTTAGAAAAAAGTCTTCGGTTTGCCGAGAAGTCATGGCAAATATTATTTTAGAAGACCACCCCGAAAACGTAATTGACTGCGCAATGGACGGAAGACACGTAATATCTTCACGACCAGCCATGGAATAGGCAGGAATTTCCCCTGCTTCCTGGAGCGATCATACGATTTACTTCCTTTGAAGATAAAATCCTTGAAACATTATTATAACCACCCAACCAAGGTGGTTTTTTATTTAATATTGACTTTAAAATTATCGAAGCTAGTATTAACAATAACCATCTTAATCTTTTTACGGAGGGTTGAAATGTCAAAAAAAGGAGCATACAAAAAGAAGACAAAGAAAGCCACTACAGAAGAAACACTCAATGAAGAGAATGGAACACAAGGTTCAACTCAAGAGAAGCCTGCAAAAGTTTTTTCATGCCAAGGAGGATGCTCATTAAAAAGAACTGGCGGTCACTTCATGTGCTCTTCCTGCAAAGATAGAAATAGTAGACTTGGATCAATGGCAAAAGATAGTCCAAGAAAGTTAAGCTTTAGTAACAACTACAAGTTTGACGAGTAAAAGCAACTCCAAGAGTTGCTTTTTTTTAAAATTTATCTGCCAGTTTATAAATATCTCCAGCACCCATAACAACCAGTATATCTCCAGCTTTTATATTTTCTTTAATAAAGTTTTCAACCAATTCAAAATTCATATATCTTACATTTTTTTTGTTTATTCTTTTTACAAGACTTTCAGAGCTAACAGAGGAGCTTATTTGTTTTTCTTCTCTTCCTGCAACGTCATAAATTTCTGTAATTAATATTTCATCAATTTTGACACCCCTAAAAACTTTAACAAAGTCTGAAAATAAATAATGAGTCCTTTGGTATTGATGAGGTTGATAAACAAGCCATATTTTCTTTTTGGGGTACTTTTCTCTTGTAGCAATTAAAGTTGCTGAAACTTCATTTGGATGATGCCCATAATCAGAAACTATTATAATATGCTTTTTTTCGGCGTGACCTTCTTTTATCTCAAACCTTCTCCATGACCCCCTATACTCAGAGAGCGCTTTAAAAGAAATCTCGTCTTTTACATTAAGTATTCTTGCTAACTCAAGAGAAGCTAAAGCATTTGAAACATTATGGTCTCCTGGAATTTTTAAAATCTTCCTCAACTTTTTTGCATCTGAATGTTTAATTGAAAATTGTTTAATTGAAAATTGATTGCTAGAGGCAAATTTTGAATTGATAACTTTTTTAATACCCAAGTCATCTTTATTGGCAACCAAAAAACCATCTTCTGGAAGTTTTAAAATAAACTTTTTAAAGGCTTTAACAACATTAGCAAAAGTTTTAAAGTAGTCTAAATGTTCTTTATCAATATTTGTGACAACAGTTATTTTTGGCTGATAGTTATTAAACGAATCATCATATTCACAAGCCTCTATTACTAAAAAATTACTTTTCCCCATACGAAAATTAGAGTCTCCAAACTCCTTTAGTTTTGTACCCAAAATTACAGTCGGATCAAGTTTTGCCTTTAATAGAATTAAAGATATTAAAGCGGTTGTAGTACTTTTACCGTGTGAGCCGGAAACCGCAATTGTAAAATATTGTTTTGTTAATTCGCCCAAGGCTTCAGGATAGCTTTGTATTCTCAAATCCAACTCCAAAGCTCTTTTGTATTCTGAGTTTTCAGCGGGAACCGCAGGACTATAAATAACCAAATCAAAGTCTTCTTTAATATTTTGCTCGTATTGACCTATTGTAATACCAACCCCCTTCTCTTTTAATAATTCTGTAATTTCTGAAGAAACTAAATCAGAGCCAAAAACTTGGTGGCCCTTTTCATGATAATACTGCGCCAAAGAAGACATCCCAATTCCTCCTATTCCAATAAAATGTATTCTCATATAATTCAGTGATTATATTATTTTTTAGCCCTTTTTTCAATCAAAAATACGATTAAGATTCATTAGAAAATTAAATTTATTTCAATGAAAAACTCTCAACTACACTATAATAAGGCCCGCCTTTTGACAAATTTGACTCCATTAGTTCAATTGAGCTTACGGTAAAATCAAAATCTAAAAAATCATTTACATCTGGCAACTCTTCTGGGTCGCAAGACCTCCACTCAATTGTTTTTATTTTTGCCAAAGTAATATGAGGTAAAAAAGATTTAAAATCCAAATAAAAATTAATTCGTTGAGATATTTTTTCTTGAAGATCCTTTTTTAAAATTGATAAGTCTTTTGACTTTTCTATATTTGCCCACACCATTTTTGGTGGAATTTTTTTATCTGGTCCATAGCAAACTTTGTTAAACTTTAAATCAAAAGATTTGTAATTTTTGACAATATCTTTTACTGCAATACAAGTTTCTCCTATCTCTGTATCAGTTAGGTTTCCTAAAAAAACTAAAGTTAAATGAAGATTTTCTTTTTTAATCCATTTTGCTGGTAAATTTAAAAACCTCCCCTCATAACTTGAAAGCTGACTTTTGATATCATCTGGAATATTGATAGCTAAAAAAACTTTGTGCCTTTTTTCCATATATATTATCTTATCAAAAATTAAGAAATTGGTGAATAATACTCTTTTGAGAAAAGACGCAAATACTGTATTATTCACCAAGCTCCATTCTATTCACCATTGACTTATATATTAATTTATATTATAAAAAAGATAAGGAGGAGGTGATTATGCATATTGAAAACGAAACTCTTGTAGGCTTCAGAGATGAGCATGGTCCTGCTCTGGGAATAGTCTGCGGACGAATTCCGCGCACACAAATCACCCTTGTAAGGCATTTGGTATCTAGTAAAGGTGTCAGGAAGGTTCTACTTGAAAACATAGAAATTCTTGGGAAGTCTCATGAGGGCGAGGACCACTTCTCACTAATCGAGCGACACACCGGAGCTATTGCTATGTATTTTATAGCCCAGCAAGTTGCATAATACAAATATTGGCCTGAGTCGCGTTCTGCGCGACTTGGGCTTTTTTCTTTGATAAAAAGTGATACTATGAAACCAGAATGGAAAATAATAAAAATATTATAAAAATATTTGAGGAAACAATAGAGCTGTTGCAGATTATGAAAACAAAATCTGAAACCGTTTTTAAGATTTCTGCTTATAGAAAAGCTATAAACATTTTAAACAACCTAAAAAATGACATATCTGAAGTTTATAAAGAAAAAGGCCTATCTGGAATTAAGGGACTTGGCATTGGCGAAAAAAATGCAAAGAAAATTGAAGAGTATATAAAAAAAGGAAAAATCAAAGATTTTGAGGATTTGAAGTCAGAAAATAGCATCAGAAGCATCATTACCCACTTCTTTCGCTCAAAAGGTCTCTCCTTGCAAGAATTAAAAGAAAATGCTAAAAAGAGGAAGATAATTTATTCCAGATTCACAAAACCAGCCCAGCAACTGCTGGAACTGGCAGGATCAATTGAAAAATCAAAAGAAGCCATTGATAAGGTTGCTTTATGGGCAAACTCAAGAAAGCTGGACTACACAATTGAGACAGTTTTTAAGAAGTGGCTGGAATTAGATAGACTAAAACCAAAAGAAGTTGTTAAAAAGCCATTTTACAAAGGAGACCCTATGATTTGGTCAGAAGCCAAAAGAAAATGGTATATAATTGATAAACACGGAAGCTGGCTATTATTTGCTGATAAAGAATCTCAAATTGAGTGGAAAACAGTTGATTAAAATTTATTAGTCATAAAAAAATTCTATCTATGCTAACACATACAGATTTAAAAAAGGGAACACAATTTATTTATGAAGGACAACCATGGCAAGTCATGGATTCTTTGCATGTAAAAATGGCTCAAAGAAGACCTGTCATGCAGACAAAAATAAAAAACTTAATTAATGGATCTGTCCAAGAGAAAACATTTCAGCAAGGAGATACATTTGCTGAAGCCGAACTCACAAAAAAGAATATTAAGTTTTTATATTCAAACAAAGGAGAATATTGGTTTTGTGAAGAAAAAGACCCTTCAAAACGTTTTTCTTTTAAAGAGGAAAAACTTGGTACAAATGCAAAGTTTTTTAAGCCAAACTCTTTGGTTGAAGGCATTTTATTTAACGACGAAATTATAACTGTTGTCTCACCTATTAAGGTGACTCTTAAAGTAAAAGAAACACCTCCGGGAATTAAGGGAGACAGGGCTCAAGGAGGAACAAAAGAAGCGACACTTGAATCTGGAGCTGTAATCCAAGTCCCCCTCTTTATTGAAGAAGGAGATTTAATTGAAGTAAATACCGAATTGGGAAGTTATGTAAAAAGAGCTAGCGAATAATTATCAACCAAAAAGAGCCCCGCGGGGCTCTTTTTTGGTTGATACAAAAGAGGTCTCTCTAAAAAGGTACATCAAAATTTGTTGGACTAGAAATGCTAGTACCATTACTTACTCTAATTTCATACCTACCACCTGTCACAACATATGTCGCTGGAATTGTGACTGTCAATTGCGTTCCATTAGAATTAACAGAAGTAGGAGTTAATGGAGGATTTCCTCCAAAGATTACTCTAGAGCTAGATGAGAATCCGGTACCAGTAATAGTAATTGGAAAACTAGCACTTCCAGCCCTAATGAAATCGGGATTTAAACTGGTAATTGTTGGTGTGACATTAGTTGTTGTTGGCGTCGTGGTGGTTGTGGGAGTAGTTGTCGTCGGCGCAGTTGGGGTTGTAGTTGTTGGCGTCGTAGGTGGATTAGAAGCTGTAGTATTTATTCTTAATGGAACACCAACACTATAAACTCTCGTACTACCAGTACTAGGATTACTTACTCTCACTAAAACGGATCCTGCTGTTGGAGAAATATTTGCTGGTAAATTTACATTAAGCTGAGTTGCAGTGCTACTTGATAAGGGCGTAAGATTTATAGGGTTTATTGTTAGAGAATTAGTGCTTGAAATGTGTATACGAGAAGCAGTTTGAGAAAAATTTGTTCCGTCAATAGATAAAATACCGGCTGTATTATTAATTGGAATCTCGTTTGGCAATATTGAGTTGATAGCCGGTGTTCCTAATGTAGTAGTTGTGGTAGGTTGTATATTAACAAAAAACGGAAAATTATTAGAAAATCTAGCTGGTGGGGCAGTAACATTCTTCACCTGTAAATAATATGTATTACCAGTAGATCCACCACATCTGATATAACTAGCTGGAAGTGAAACTCTTAAATTATTTGGACTTATATATGCTGTGGGTATTGAGTACGGTGAATTTGATATACCACCATATTGAGAACCTATTGCATTAACGGGAATAGCATCAACAATACTCCCCTGTGTAAAATTATTACCGTACAAGTCTATTGCAACGCTTACACCTGCTGTATTTAATGGAATATTTTGACAGGGTATTTCAAACGGAGATATATATCTTATCCACGGATGATCTAAAGATTGTATTAAATTAAAATATGAGGGATTAGAAACTAATGTGCTTGAATTTTTTACATAGACTCCAATAGAGCTAGTAATTGATAAAACATTTGTATTAGTTCCGGGTATATTTCCCTGAACTGTAGCCCTAAGTTCTGTTGGAGAGATGTATTGTGTGACTAATGTCCATGGACCCACAGAACCAAGATGAGAGTAAGATTTAATTGAAATTTGAGAAGAATTAATAAAGTTTGTTCCTCTGACAGTAATTTCTTGGGTCGTGACACTTCCTACTAGTAAAATATATGGACTAACACTTGATATTGTTGGAGTTAAAGGGATACTATCAGCTTTTGTTGTAAACCCGTAGGTTGTCATTTGATAAACCAAAGAAGTAGACAAGGTTGCTAAAATACTTAGCAATACCACAAAACGATTCATGTTTTTAATTTCCATTTTTTTCAGAATTAATTATTCAGTCATTTTAATATTATAAAGCAACTTAAACAATAATAAGTTATTCACAGGTAAAAAATCTTTAATCATAATTTAAAATTATCAGAAAGTGAACAAAAAGAAACTTTTCTTTTTGTTCACCTAGGGACTGCTAACCTCCAACACACAATCATTCAACTGTCACTGATTTTGCAAGATTACGGGGCTTGTCTACATTAAGCCCTTTTAAGTCTGCAATATGATAGGCTAAAAGTTGCAAGGGTACAACATTAATAATTGGAGATAATTCATCTATCGTTTCTGGCACCTTGATAACATAATTTGCTAAGTCTCTTATTTTTGGATCTTCCTTATTTATAACGGCAATAACATTTCCTTCCCTTGCCTTTATTTCCTGCATATTGCTGATTATTTTTGAATAGACAGCATCTTGAGGACAAATAAAAACAACTGGCATGTGTTTGTCAACCAAAGCAATTGGACCATGCTTCATTTCTGCCGCCGGATATCCCTCCGCATGTATATAAGAAATTTCTTTTAACTTCAAAGCTCCCTCCAAAGCCACTGGGAAATTTAAATTTCTTCCAAGGTATAAAAAGTTTTTTGCATCTTTGAATATTTTTGCCAGCTCCCTTATTTCTTCTGATTTTTTCAAGATCTCTTTTATTTTTTGTGGAATATTTTCAATCTCTAAAATTACATCACTTGGTAAATCTCCTCTTTCTTGTTTTAGGTACAGGGCAAACAAAGTAAGAGCTGTCACCTGACAAGTAAAAGCTTTTGTTGAAGCAACCCCAATTTCTGGTCCAGCGTGTAAATAAATTCCAGAATCAACCTCTCTAGCAATTGTAGAGCCAACAACATTTATAATTCCCAAAGTTTTTGCTCCTTTTTTCTTTGCTTCCTCAAGTGCAGCCAAAGTATCAGCTGTCTCCCCTGATTGCGAAATAACGATAATCAAATCATCTTGTCGCACAATTGGATTCCTGTATCTGAATTCAGAAGCATAATCAACTTCTACGGAAATACCTGATAACTTTTCAATTAAATACTTTCCAATTAAACCTGAATACCAACTTGTTCCACAGGCTGTAATTATTATTCTGTTTATTTCTCTGGGATTAAAATTAACACTTAGCCTTATCTTCCCATCCTTAATTCTTCCTCTTAGCGTATTTTCAATGGCCTCAGGTTGCTCAAAAATTTCCTTTAACATAAAGTACTTGAATCCCTTTTTCTCTATTTGCTCTACATCCATAGCAACCTCGTATATTTCTTTATCAACTACGAATCCATTAATATTCTTGACTGCATATCCATCCTTTGTTAAAACAGCAACTTCATTGTCATCTAAATAAATAACTCTTTTTGTTTTTGAAAGCATAGCTGGTACATCAGAAGCCACAAAAATTTCTCCGACCCCAATACCTAAAACTAAGGGTGAAGATTTTCTCGTCACAACTATTTTTTCTGAAGTCTTATCTAATACCGCCAAAGCGTAAGCACCCTCAATAAGTTTTAAAGATTTTTTAACAGCTACTTCCAAATCCCCTTCGTAAAACTTTTCAACTAAATGAGCTACCACTTCAGAATCTGTATCTGAAACAAAAATGTGTCCTTCTCCCTTCAAAAGTTCTTTTAGGGAATTATAGTTTTCAATAATTCCGTTATGTACAATTGCAATACTACCCTTGCAATCTACATGAGGATGACTGTTAATTTCGTTTGGCGCGCCATGTGTTGCCCATCTTGTATGAGCTATTCCAATATTTCCCTTTGCCAATATCTGATCAATTTGTGATTCCAACTCTGAAATTCTACCCGGTTTTTTGGCTAAATAAAAACCGCTATTGTTTTTTAAACAGATCCCTGAGCTATCATACCCCCTATACTCAAGCCTTTTTAATCCATCCAACAAAAAGGGCAGTGCTTGGTTTTTGCCAATATATCCAACTATTCCACACATGATTACAAGCTATTATTTATTTAACTTTTTTACAACTAATAGATAAATGTACACCTTGATAAAAAATTTAGCAAACAAAAGCCACCTTTTTGGTGGCATTTATATTAATGAGGCAATACCGGAGTAATAGTTGAAGATGGAATATTTGAAGGTGTAACAGTAAGTGGTATGGAATTAGATAATATTCCATTAATTCCATTTTTTACGATAATTGGATAAGATCCAGGTGTTGTAGTGTCTCCAAAGTATGTATTTATTCTTATTGCACTAGAAGAGATATAAGTAGTTGGCCTAAATCCCCCATTAATACTTGCAGAAGAGTTACTTCTAAAGCCATTACCATAAATAGTTATCATGCGAGCAAGTCCGCTCGCAACAACTGATGATGGCTCAATACTAATTAATACAGGGGGAGGAGGAGGGGTTATAGTAAAATATACAGGTTCAGACGTAATAGAGAAATAACCCGCATTGTCTGGATTCGCCACAATAACTTCCACCTGCATAGGAGTTGTAAGAGCTGAGGTAGCTATTGTTGCTCTTAACTGATTTGGATGAGAAATATTATACGTAGTTATTTGACCAGAAGTTCTACGCCAAAAAATTACTGACCTATTAGTAAAACCCAAACCTGTAACAACTATCTCTGTGGCTGTACTACCCGCCACAACTTCTGATGGAGTAATACTATTAATGCGCGGTGGCAAAACATAAGTTGTAGTTGGGGGCATGACATCGGCTTTTGTCACTAGTCCATACGAAGCTACTTGATATATGAGCGCAGTTGTCAAAGACACTAATAAACTCAAAAAAATAATTAATCTTTTATTACTTGATTTGTTTACTAATTCCATGTTTATTAAATTATTTTAATTTTTCTGACTTTTCAGAAACCACAACAGATGCAAACGACCTCTTTGCAATATCTTTTTCAACAATTGCTTTTGGCTTTCCGCACTTTAGTTTTGAAATTTTCTTAATGGGATCTATAATTTGAGACCTCCCCTCTTTCGGAGCATAAGTTTGCATGGAAAATGAAGAAGAAGTTTTGTTATTTATCATCATTTTAACAACCAAGTTAAAGTTATCTAAGTTAACCAAATCAAATCTGGAGAAATTTGGCTCAAACTGCTTCTCCAAAAATTCTGCATCTTCTGCTCCAACACGAAAAGCTCCCATAGACCCAACATTTCCCATTACAGCGTTTCTAATTGGCTCTTGGAGTTGCGGTATAAATTGATGTGCAATAATTAAATTTAATTTATACTTTCTGGCCTCTGACAAAATTGTACCAATAGAATCTGTGGTAAAGTTTTGAAACTCGTCAACATATAAATAAAAATCCTGCCTATCTTCTTCTTTTAACCTTGCTCTTCTCATAGCAGCCATTTGTATCTTAGAAACCAAGATCAAACCAAGCAATGATGAGTTTACCTCTCCTGTTAAACCTTTTGAGAGGTTTGCCAAGAATATTTTTTTCTCGTCCATTATTTTTGACAAATCAAAGCCAGAGTGCCCCTGACCTATAATATTTCTCATCATTTCGTTTTCAATAAACCTGCCAACTTTTGAAACAACATATCCCAACATATCAGACTTTGTACTACCTGTAGTTTGCGCCCACTCTTTGGTCCAAAAGTTTCTGACTACAACATCTGAAACCTTAGATAGTCTTTCCTGTAAAAATGCTGGGTCAGTAAACATTTTTGGTATTTCAACAAGTGTACCCGGATTATCTTTGTCGGCCATTAAAGCCAACATAGCATTCCTCATATAATGCTCAAACATAGGACCAATAATTTCTGGTGGAAATAACTTATAAAAAATTGATATCATTTCCTGAACAGCAAAGTCTTTTTGCTCTGGAGTATCATATTCCAACATATTTAAACCAATAGGCCTTTCTTGATCAAACGGCTCAAACAAAACAACGTCATCCACTCTAGATTTTGGAATAATAGACAAGGTATGCTCTATTAGCTCGCCGTGCGGATCAATGACGGCTACCCCTTCTCCATTTTCAATATCTTGCCTAATCATTTCTTGCATTAAAGCTGATTTTCCAGTACCTGTTTGTCCAATTATATAAAAATGCCTTCTTCTATCTTGCTTTGATGGGAAATAAACTTTTTTATCTTCACCGCGAAACGGAACATGTCCTAATAAAACAACTCCTTCATTTGGTAATTCACTTGGGGGCGGAGCCTCGTTAGACTTTGAAGACTTAATATATGGAGTTTCTGTTAAATGAGTTGGAAAATGATAAATACTGGCAATCTCTTCAACATTTAAAATGTTTCCTTGATGTTCATTGAAATTTCTGAAGACAAAATCAAAAATAAATTTTTTGAGCTTTTTATTTTTTTGTTCATTTGCAGTAAAGCTGTTTTGCAATGACAAAGAAAACTGGCTAAAAGAAGATGTTAAATGACTTAAAATTTCATCTGCTCTTTCTTTTGACTTGGCGCATGATATTAATCTTATGTTTACTTGAAAAGATTGTTTTTGTATTTTGCTAGTAATTGCCTCATACCCCAATTGGTCATACCCCTGCTCTTTTCCACGACTCTCCATTTCTTTTTCTTTTTGCTCTTTAGTCTCATTGCTTTTTGCAGTTTCAGCAAAAAAATCAGCTAAAGCTCCTTGGTTTGCCTGATAAACAGCTGTTTTAACATCTTTTCCCTCTCTAATCTTTTTTAGGGCTTTTTGACCCCTTTTCTTTACATCAAAGCCAAATAAAGGTCGGATAATAAGCTGGATTGCTGCACCCTCATCTGGCTTAATTTTACTTAAATTATTTGTAATTTGAGAAATTGGGTCTTTTTCAAGTTTTTGATAAGTGCTTATGGGAAATAAAAAATTATCTTTCAACTTTAAATAGGCTCCCGCAACCTCACCCTTTGGCTCAAAAACCGTGTAATCTTCCGGAACTTTTTTAACTATTGCCTTTGGATAAACTCCCTGCACATACTTTTCAAAAACAGAATCCAAATTTTTTGGTACAGAAACATAAAAAGAAATGTCTGATCCACCTGTTTGAGAAGCAATCTCAAGAGCTACTGTTGGAGGTGAACCAAAAAGTTTTACAGTTTTTAATTGTACAAAATTAAGCAAAACCTGCTCCATTTGAGAAATTAAAACTTTTTCATCTTTGGCGATATCTCCATCCTTTTTGGGACTTTGAGATGGCATCATAACTAAAAACAAAACAGATTCAAATCCGCCTAAAAGTGATCTTTTTTGAGAGGATTCAAAAAATAAAGAAATTAAATAACCTAAAATAAGTAATAAGAAAACTAAAAGTAATAGTACTACAATAAATGGCATTTATTTTAGTTTGGTTTTTCTTTATTTTGCTTTTCTTCTGCTAATTTATCATGTAAGGCATCAAGCAAGAATGGGTCATCCATTTTTTCTGCAATTTTTATAGCCTCACTAAACCCTTCTTCAATATTAGACTTAGATTTGACTAAAGCCAATAATTTTTTTAATTTATTTTCTGCATCAAGCTTATCTAAATCTGATATATCACTTTCTGATTCAGCGTTTATATTTTCGCTTTCTTTGACTTCTGATTCTTGTGATAAGTCATTGCCACTATCCTCTACTCTGACAACTTTTTTGACTTCAGGATTAGATTTTGGCTCTACATTTTCTTGTTCTTGAGGATTACTTTCTAAAATTTCACTTTTATTTTCTTTATTTTTTATATCCATAATTAATTTATTTTAAGATCTAGTAAAACTGATTGCACTTTTGGTACTTTACTAATTACCTGAATCTTCAAACCTTCTGACTGCCTTGAAACCTCGTAAATTCTCACACATGAAACCGGAGCAAATTCTGGTTTTAGGATAGACCCACACAAATCCGGTCTTGGTAAAAAGTTAAATGCCTTATTAGTTATTGGCACAAAATTTCTTCCTTCAGAATCAACTATATTTCCCAAATCCCATGTAAAAGAATCTGTATCAACTTTTCCTTTGTTTTGGGCTCCAATTGTCACTTTTATAAACCTTTCAGTTGTTTCTAAATCAGTTTGATTTGAAGTAGATGACTTTAAAATGCTTCCTGCATCAAAAGATGACTGCATTATCAGCCTTATGTCTCCAACTGTTGCTTCATAAACTTGCTTGGAATCCTCAACCTCTGATTGATTGTTTTGATTATTTTCTGATTCAGTTTTTCTTGAAGTAATTGAAATAGCAATAAAAATTATAGCCGCTATTACCAACACTACTCCTGCCAAAACCAATATTAATCTTGAAACACTCCCTTTTTGATTATTTTTTTTCATATTAATTTATTTTATTCTTTACCCTATTGTACCACAAATTTTCCTGCATTGCCCAACCATTTTCCAAAAAGGCAATCTAAACTATGTTGTGGAGGCTTTTCATCTTTTAAAACAAATACTGCCTCTTTGAATATTTCACATATATCTGATGGATTAGTTTCTATTTCGTGCAATTCCTTTCTAAAGGGCAACCTATCAACAAACCCTTTATCTTTATCAACAATATAAAAAGCTAAATACCCTTTGCGAGTAGTCTTGTATCCATTTTTTTCCAGTAAAAAAGTATAAGCATCAAGTTGCAATTGAAACCTATCATAAACATTGGCTACTTTACTTCCGGTTGACTTGTAATCTAATGGGGCCAATAAGTTTGCTCCCCCACTCTTATCTGTAAATTCTAAAACATCATCAACAGCCCCAAAGAGCGATGCATCTAACTCCTTGTCATAATATCTAACCCCCTGAAAGTTATCTCTCCACTGATCTAATAACCTTTGATTTGAAAATAACTTTGCTTTTATCTTGTTGCCTGAAATCATTGGGTGCACTTCCCCTCTTTTTCTATAAGCATCGAATTCTTCTTTTAAAAGAGTGTCTACCGCAGAATTTAACGCATATGGATAAGGCGGGGGCCTATGAATGCCGTGTTTTTTATCAAGCCAAAAGCAACAAGAACACTCAAGGTATAAGTTTAGAGAATTTGGTGATAAATTAATTGCTTTCATATTTGGTTATTCTATCACCACCAACCGCCACTTTCCATATTGATCTTTTTTAAATTTCCAACTTTTATAATTAAACTTTTTGAGTAATTCTTCTATTTTTATTTTTTGAGTAGAATCAAATTCCATGAAAATTTTTCCTTGAGGTTTCAAGAATTTTTTGGCATCTACTAAAAATTTACTTACATACTGCAATCCATCATTACCTCCAAACAAAGCTTTGCTTGGTTCATACTTTAAAACAGACTTCTGTATCTTATTTTTACTCTTGGTTGGAATGTATGGCGGATTAGCAAAAATGTAATCGAATTTTCCTTTAATATTTGAAAAAACATCAGAATTTAAGATTGAAAATCTTTTTTTATTTACTTTATTTAATTTGCAGTTTATTGATATTTGTTCCAGACAATTTTTCTCTGAGTCAGCAAAAACCACATCTGTATTTTTAATATGTCGCATAATAGCTATGCCAACACACCCAGACCCAGAGAATACATCTAAAATCTGCAGGTTTTCTTCTAATTGAGTGCTATTAATTTCGTCAATAATTTTCTCAACCCAAAATTCAGTTTCAACTCTTGGAATTAACGTCCTTTTTGACAAGTCTATTTTACAACCTAAAAAATTTGTAAACCCAATAATATAGTCTAATGGCTCCCCCTTCTTAAATCTTTCAATGTCTTCTTTGGCCTCGCTTGTCATTTTGCCACTGTATTTTTCTTGTAAAATCCAGCCAATTTTATTTTGAAAATTTTTGTCTTTCATATTTGAATTACAGTTTACCCTATCTTAAAACAATAAAAAAGCCCGATTATTCACCGGACCTTAAAAGAAGATTACTTCCTCTCTTTCTCTTCCCCACCAATAAGACGAGGTGATTCTATTCCATCACCTATTGAAAATACCAGTAATGTATTGCAATTTTTGCATCTATAGTACTTTGGTTTCCAGCCGCATGCCCCATGGCCAATTTCTTCATTAAATTTTGTAGATTCAAGACCACAAGTGCAAAGAATTGGCCCTCCCTTATAAGGAGTAAAGTCTTCTTCCGTACGCATTCTGTCTGCAACTCGCATAACGCCTCCTTTTCATTTATGCTCACCGCCCAATTATCAATAATAGAAATCTATAGGCTAACGCCCATGGTATTCAGGCAATAAATAATAAATATCTGGGCGGTGGGCATAATATTTTTTTCAAAGAGCTATAAAAAAATCCGCAATAAGCGGATTATTTATTTTCAATTTTAATAATTTCAACTTCTGTAAATTTTTGCCTGTGTCCTATTTTTCTCTTATATCTTTTCTTTGGTTTGTATTTAAAAATTATCAATTTTTCACCTTTTGTCTGGCTTAAAACTTTTGCCTTTACTTTTGCATCTTTAACAACTGGGCTTCCAATTTCAATATTCTTATCATTAATGTATAGTAAAACTTCAGAGAAAGTAATCTCCTTTCCTTCTTCAACATCCAATTTTTCCACTTTAATTTTATCTCCAGGTTGAACCAAGTACTGCTTCCCCCCGGTTTTAATTACTGCAAACATCGTTGGTAAGTATAGCACATCTAATTTTAGGAATCAAGCTCTGGCCCCTCAATCTCACCTATCTTAATAATGGATTTGCCCTCGGTTATTTTGGCCACATCCTTGTCTATTTTCTCAAACTCTTTACCGGCTTTATTATAACTACTTACGGCGGTATCTAAATGATTGCCCAATTTCTTCATATAGTCTTGATAACTCAATAAATGACGAGATAACATCTCAACTCTTTTACGTATTTCTTTTGCTTCCTGCTCAATATGCAATTCTTTTAAGCCCTGCAAAACCGTCTGTAAATGAGCTAAAAAAGTAGTTGGAGAAACAATGACCACGTGTTTGTCGCGAAAGGCATATTCAATCAAATCTTGAGTATTTACCCTTGTGGAGCCCACCTGATTAACTAATAAATCATAATAAATTGCCTCGTGAGGTATAAACATAAAAGCAAAGTCCATAGTCCCCTCTGAAGGCTTTACATACTTTGCTGTTTCGTCAATTCTCATCTTTAAATCCCCCTTAAACACCTTTTCTAACCTCTCTTTTTCAACAGGGTTTTTTTCCTCAACCATTCTATTATAGTTTTCTAAAGAAAATTTAGAATCTATTGGTATAATTTTATCTCTTACAAAAACAACGGCATCCACAATAGTTCCATCTTTGAAGGCATACTGCATTTTATATGAACTTGGCGGTAAAATATTTTTTAATAAATTTTCCAAGTAATACTCCCCCAAAACCCCCCTTTGTTTTGGATTTTTTAAAATATCTTGAAGACTTTTTAATTGATCAGCGAATCCCACTACCTGTCTATTGGTTTCATCTAATTTTGTAAGTCGCTCGGTGACATCTCCAATAATTTTGGCCGATTTTTCAAACTGAAACTGAACACTTTTTTGAGATTCAGAAAGTTTGGTATCTAAAACGCTTGAAATGTGATTTAACTGATTTTGAAGCATTACCAAAGACCCTTCATCCTTTTTTGGCTCCTCTTTTTTACTAAGCAACAAAAAAATTACAGCTCCAATGCCTAATATAATTAAGATATAAAATAAAATTACATAATCCATTAGAGCAATTCTATCATAAAAATTTGCAAAATAAAAAGAGGCTATTAAATAACCTCTTAAGGGTAGGGCCAATGGAGTACCCCCGTCAAACTTTTTATATTATAGTTCATAGAGACTGCCACAAATCTACCCTCTAAATCCACAAATCCTCTGATGATCCACGAATTCTTAATCATTACTATTTTTGAAATATCATCGGCTTTTTCATCTAACTCCAATGGAGCCAATAGCGCTGAAATCTCATAAACATATATCCTTATATATGTTGCAAGATATGGCAACTTAGTCACATTGCCAAAAATATCACTGTCATGCGTTTGACTAAATGCCAATTCAAAGTCAACATATTTTTTAGGATAACAATATAAGGCAGAAAAGAGTTTCCTTTTCTTGGGACCAGAAGAGATGCTAAAAGCCTTCGTCTCCATTTCAAAATCTCCTATTAAAAAAGAGCTTTGTTTAAGAGAATACTAGATTATATTTTATTATTTTGCAATAAACAAAATTGAGTAAATAATACCCAATAAAAAGAGTATTATCAAAGGATAAACAATGATACTTTTCCCACCAATTTTTTTATAGATCAGTAAAATAAGTATGCCCTCAATTCCAAGCATTACTCCTCCAATAAATGAAACTATTGAAATAAAAGAATTAAATCCGATAAAGTAAAGAACTATTGGGGTAAAGCACACAATAGTAGAAGCTAATTTGTCATTAATTTTTAAGTCGTAAACAAACATTTTTCTTAAATACAACGCCAAAGCAATAAATGCGGTAAAAGTTGTAATTACTCCAACAAAAAGCGCTACAGATGATACTCCATTTCCCAAAACATCTTTTAAACCTGTTAGAGCAGACTCTGTAGTATTTTCTCCTGAGATTCCCAAAACTAAAAATATAAATGCAAGATAAATAACAGCTGGAAGCAAAGTTGCGATTATTAGTATAACTTTTAAGGCTTTTTTTCTTCCCCTAACCATCTCCTCAACCTCTGGTATTAAAGCTGTCCCCCAAAGAGAAAATAAAATTGCCCCGTATGGTAAAAAAAAGTTATTCAACCCAATGCCCGGATCAGAAGCTAAAATATTAGAAATTTTAAATTGATCTAGTGCCTTAAAAAGTATAACAGCCAAAGATATTACTAAAGCAACAATTGCCCAAAACTCCAGTCTGGCAATGACTCCTGACCCAAAATAAACAGCCAAACTTAATATTACAAAATAAAGTACAACATAAGCTATTATATTACCACCAACAACGGGTGAAAATATTGCACTCAAAAACTGACTTCCCACAATCAAATATGCCAACAAAACTCCGAATGATCCTACGACAATTGGCAGTAAAATAAGTTTTTTTGCTCTTTTGCCAAAATAATACTCAACAAATCCCGGCCATCTTTTAAAGTCCGGTGTTTTCAATGAAATTTCTCCTAAAATAATATGCAGATAAACAATTATAGCTGTTAGTAAAATAAAATAAAAAATCATTGGCACAATGCCAACTTTTAGAGCAACATAAGGCAAAGATAAGAATCCAACACCTATAATACTTCCTGATAACGTGACTACCGGATAAATATAATTCTTGAAAATATCTTTCATTGAGTAATTTTAACTTTTAAAAATAGAAATAACAATGTTAGACAAAGAAATTTTTTTGTGATAAAGTATAAGAGAACAGAATTAGTTGGTCCCATCGTCTAGCCCGGTCCAGGACGCATGGTTCTCATCCATGTAACTGGGGTTCAAATCCCCATGGGACCGCCAGATTTTCTTTGCACTTTCACAGGAGACACCCATGCATTACTTTGCTACTCTTTTTCCAAAGATTTTGGCATATATTTTGTATGGTATTGCAGGAAAACTTCTTTGGCAGTGGTTTGTGGCCGAAACATTTGATATTGTTAATTTACCTTGGTCAACAGCTTTTGGAATCACCATTTTGGTAAGACTAACCAATGACCACTATACGCCAAGAAGCAAAGAAGATTATTCAAACTTGTTAAGGCATACAATTTATACTCCCCTAATTGCCACAGCACTAGGATTTATATTATATAGACTCAAGGGAATAATATAGAAACAATAACCCGAAAGAGCCCCACTCTTTCGGGATTTTTTTGTTATATAAAAAATAATTACTGATAATCCGGTGGAATTTGCCAGTAGTCAATAATATACTTTGATAATTTTTTAAAAATAGGAGCAGCTGATAAAGCCGAGGCCGAAACCTTTGGGTTATCCAGCTTAACTAATATTAAGAACTCTGGATTTAAAGCCGGTCCAAAACCTATAAAACTTTGGACTGTTTTGTCTTGATAATAACCCTTTCCATTGCTTAATGGAACTTGTGCTGTTCCCGTTTTTCCAGCCAAATAGTACCCAGGAACTTTGGCTCCAGACCCAAACCCTCTTTCAACTACATTAATCATCATCGTTGTGACTTCCGTTGCTGTTTTTTCAGAAATCACGTTGCTGTAAATTTTAGGTTCTGTTTTTTGTTCTTCATCTTCATGTGTAATTTTACTTACAACATATGGTTTAATTAACTTGCCTCCATTGGCAAAAATAGAAAAAGCACTTGCTAGTTGAATTGGAGTCATTTCAATTCCCTGTCCAAAGGAAGCTGTTGCAAATTGAAAGACAGATCCTTTTTTTAGCCCTTCATTCCTTGATGAAACCTCTCCCTGTAAATCAACGCCTGTTTTTTCACTAAATCCTAGCTTATCAATGTAATCCAAAAAAGTTTTATGAGAAACTTTTTGAGATAAATAGACAGCTCCCGTATTTATGGACTTCTCAAGTATACCAGACATTGTTTGTTGTCCGTATTTTTTCCTGTCAAAATTATAAACTGTATCAGGTCCAATAGTTAAAGACCCTGAATCAAAAAACATATCATCTGGAGAAACCTTTCTTTCTTCTAGAGCAATTGCCATTGTAAATGGTTTGAATATTGAACCTGGTTCAAAAATTTTCTGGACCATTGCGTTTTGAAAAATATCAAAATTATTTTCTTTAGAGTATTCATTTGGATCAAAGTGAGGAAAATTCGCCAAGGCAAGGATTCTACCAGAATCTGGCTTTAAAACTATAACTTGACCAGAATCAATATCAACATTTTTTTTAGACTCTTCAAGAAGAGCTTCTGCTTGAAACTGGATATTATAATCAATTGTTAAGTAAAGATCTGACCCGTCTAAATAAGTTGCGCTTTCTGAATTCAGTAAATCAAGACCCTTTCTTTTTTCTTCAATTCCCTTTTTACCCTGCAGAATGCTATCATAATAACCTTCAATACCATATTGACCATTTCCACCTCCACCCAAAAAACCTATTAGCTGAGAAGCAACGTCTTTCTGTGGGTAAAATCTACTTGGCGTATTTTCAAAATATAAATCTTTTAAATTAAGTTTTTTTAGGTTTACGATATCTTCTTCTGATAGATTTTTTTTGATAATTGCGTAAGTCGCAGATTGATCTATTTTTGATATTACAGAATCCTCAGTTTCTCCTATGGCTTGAGCTACTGTTTTAGAAAACTCTTGTCTATCTTCAATTTTTGATGGAACAGTATAAAGCAACCAGCTATCCTGATTAATAGCAAGGCTTTTTACTTGTTCAGAATCAAACTGACCTCTTGTGTCTTTACTATTACTTAAAAATACTTGTCCCCTATCTCCACTTATTTCTTTAAACCCGGCTTGCTGTCCAAGAGCTTGGGCCTGATAGAATTTTCCATTTAAAATTTGTATATAAAACAAGCGGCTAATAACAATTGCCGCAAGAATGAAGATGAAAAATGTTAAAACTTTTAATCTCCAGCTTTTCATTTTATTATATCGCTATTGAGCTTTTGCCAAAGATCCGTTTGACACTTCAACATACTTAATAGATGAAATTTTCTCAAAACCTAATTCATTAACCTTACTATGCATTTTATCTAATAAAGCTTTTTCTGCATAGCTTAGTTCCATGGCTTTGTTTTCTTTTGTTAAAACACTTATTTTTTGATTATAGGTTTTAACTAAGTAAGCCCCTTTGGTTAATTGATTTATAGAAGCTATATAAAAAACAAATGACATAAAACACATTGCCAACCCCAAAATATAAACCATCTTCCAATTTACCCTAGGTATATTTAAAGTTTGTTTGCCACTAATTACTTTTGAACTAATTGATACAGACGTCATATTTTTATTATTGCCCTTAACTTTGCTGACCTTGACCTAGGATTTTCCAAAATCTCTGAATCTGTGGCCACAATGGGTTTTTTTGTTAAAATTTCTAATTTATTTAGTTTTTTATTTTCCTGAAAAAAGTTTTTTACAATTCTGTCTTCTAGCGAATGAAATGATATTACCACCAATCTTCCTCCTGTTTCTAAAACTTCTAGGGCATCTGGTAAAAACTTTTCTAAACTATCAAGTTCATTATTAACTGCTATTCTTAGAGCCTGAAAAGATCTTGCTCCGATTTGGGCTTTTGCCCAAATCGAGAGTCCTCGATGTTTGTTTTTAGCAAACATCGGGATTGCACCTGCAATAATATCACTTAATTCAAATGTGCTTTTAATTCTCTTTGCTTGTCTTGCTTTTACAATGTTTTTCGATATCTGTCTTGAAAACTTTTCTTCTCCAAAATATTTTAGTATTTTCTCTATTTCTTCTTCTGGGTATTCGTTTACAATTTTTTCTGCTGTTAAGTCATTATCTAGGCTATATCTCATATCAAGTGGCTCATCTTTTCTGAATGAAAATCCCCTACCTGAATCATCAATATGTCTTGAGGAAAAACCTGCATCAAGTAATATTCCATCTACTTTTTCAAACTTTTTATCTTCAACTATTTGCTTAATATTTTTGTATGAATCCTCAACTATAATTATCCTGTTTTTATAATCAGCTAAACTATTATTACTTCTTTCAACCTGACTTTTGTCTAAATCAATACCCAATAATTTTCCGTTAGGCGAACTTCTTTCTAAAATTTCCGAAGAATGTCCTGCTTCCCCAATTGTGCAATCTATAAAATTTTCTCCTGTCTTTGGATTAAGATATTCTAAAACTTCTTTTTTTAAGACTGGTATATGCATTAGATTCCCAATGATCCTAATTTTGAAACTATTTCTTCAACTCCCTTTTCAGCATTTTTTCTATAATCGTCCCATTTTTTCTCGTCCCATATTTCTAATCTGTTTGATAAACCGCAAATTACAGCATTTTTTTGCAAGCTAGCATAATCTTTTAAGTAATCTGGTATTAAAACCCTTCCTAGCTTATCCAAATCAATTTCTGTAGCACTAGCCAACAAATGCCTTGTAAATGACCTTGCTTCTCCCTGCGAAATTGGCAAGTTTCCCAATTTACTTGAGATAACTCCCCACTCTTTCTGCGTATAAACCACCAAACAATTTTCAACTCCTTTTGTAATAATTACTTTATCCCCCAACTCACCCCTAAACTTTGCGGGCAGAGCCAATCTTTTCTTGCTATCAATTGAATGTGTATATTGTCCTATCAACATTAAATTTCAAACCTGAAACTTGAGACACAACGACATATTGTCGTAAAAATAATATGTTTCAAGATTCACGTTTTATGATTTAGTTATCCCCTGCTTTCCTCACTTCTCCCACATTTATCCACAATCATCCACTACAAACTATTTATAGCCCACTTTATGTGTCCGCGTCAACACTTTCGCTAAAGACACCTATTTTGTTCGTAAAATAGCATATTTTTCCACAAGTTATCCCCAAACAAAAAACTCACTTTCGGTGATAAAGTGAGTTTTTACTTATTTTTACAAGAGCGCATAATTCTAATCTATTCTATTATTTAATATGTCTTCTGCAATATCTTTTGGTATTGGTATTTGATCCCCAGCTTTTGTGACACCCGGATACCTCCAAGCTGAAATTACTTTTCTTTGATCTTTGGTATCGCGGAACATCAGCCATATTTCTCCGGGTGATTTTTGTGGCTTAAAATCATTTTTTATTGCTATTTTTTTCTTAGTAAAAAAAACTTTATTAGTTTTCATAACAGCCACGGTTCCTGGTACAATTCCCTCTTCCTTTCTTTCGGGCTTATAAATTAAATTAATTAATTTTGTTTTTGAAAGACCGTATTGGCGCATTTTTATTTTTGAATGCTCTGTCCAGTGTATTTTTTTGTTGACTAGCATTTTTTTACTTTTTATTAAAAAACCTAAATAACAGTTTTCTAATTTCTTCAGTAATTAAAATTGATGAAGAGACAATTATTATTAATACCCAATCTTTAACATCAAGCGGAGATGTATGAAGAAACTTGTTTAAAAATGGACTATAAACAGCCAAAATCTGTAGAGAAATAACAATTATCATTGCAATCACTAAAAATATATTTGAAAAAGGATTTTGGCTAAAAATTGATTTTTCTTCTGACCTGCAATTATAAGCATTAAACCACTGAAACACAGATAAAGCCGTGAGCGAAACGGTCAAAGCTTTAATCATATCTTCTCCCGCATACATACCAAATAAATATATTGTTCCAATGGCCATTGGAAGCGCCATAGTAATAATCCTAAAGGCCATTAGTTTGTCTATTAGATACTTTCCCGGTTTTTTAAATTTGCCCTTTAAAAGCCCTTTCTCTTTTTTCTCCATAGCCAAAGAAACAGTTAAAAATCCATCTGTCACCAAGTTTAGCCATATTATTTGAACTGGCAATAATGGAAGCGATAATCCAATCAAAAGAGCAATGCTAATAACCAAAACCTCACCCATGCTGGTAGAAAAAAGATACAATATAACCTTTTTAATTGTTTTGTAAATATTTCTGCCCTCTTCTATTGCATAAATAATACTTTTAAAATTATCATCTAAAAGAACAATATCTGAAGCCTCTTTAGTCACCTCTGTGCCAATTTTTCCCATTGCCACACCTAAATCAGCAGCTACTAAAGATGGCGCATCATTCACTCCATCTCCTGTCATTGCAATAATTTCTCCGGCCTTTTTGTATAACTGAATTATTCTTAACTTGTGTTGCGGAGTCACTCTGGCAAAAACTGATGTGTTAGCAATTTTTTTTAATAAATCTGCATCACTCGTTGAGTCTATTTCTTGACCCAACATTATATCATCTCCACTTTTGTATATTCCCGCTTCTCTGGCTATTGCCTCTGCGGTCACCTTATGATCACCCGTTATCATTACCACTTTAATTCCAGCTGAATTTGCCTCTCTAATAGACTGATTAATTTCTGGTCTCAAACCGTCTCTCATTCCAATAAAACCAACAAAAGAAAGATTACCCATGTTTTTTTCAGACAAAATGTTTGATGCCTCGCTTCCTGTAGCCAAGGCAACCAGCCTCATGCCCTCTTTTGAAATACTAATAAAAACATCTTCAAGCTTTTTTCTTTCTTCTTTTTCTAAGATTTCATTTTTGCCATTTATCATAACTTTACTGCAAATAGACAAAATTGTTTCAGGGGCTCCGGCAACAGCGATTATTCCGCTTGAGCCGTTGCTATTTAAACTGGCATGATACTTTGTTTTGAAATCAAAAGGTATTTCAGATACTCTTGGAAACTCGTTTTCAATTTTTTCTTTGCTAAAACCTAATTTTTTTGCAAATACCAACATTGCAGCTTCGGTTGGGTCTCCAGCCACCTGCCATATTTGGCTTTCTGAAGAAAAAACTACTTTTGCATTAGCGCAAAAAATTGATATTTTTCCTAAAAGCAATAATTCCGGGTGCAACATCGGATCTAGCCTGCCACCCTGACTTAAAATTGCTCCACTTGGACTATATCCTACCCCCTCAACATCAAAAAAACTTCCTCCTGCGTAAACTTTTTTGACCATTAATTCATTCTTTGTAATGGTTCCCGTTTTGTCGACTGCAATAATACTTGCCTGACCCAAAGCCTCAACTGCTTGCAATCTTTTTACCAAAGCATTTTGCTTTGTCATTCGCCATACTCCAGAAGCTAAGACTAGTGTCATTACCACAGGCAGGCCTTCAGGAATAATTGAGACTAGCAAAGAAACCACTGTAGCAAACATTTCTCTTGGAGGCTTTCCTAAAAATATGCCTGCCATAAATAAAGCTACTCCAATTAAAACTGCCATAACAACAATAAATCTGGATAACTGGCTTATATTCTTCTTTAAAGGAATTTCTGTATCTATTACTGAAATTTCCTTTGATATTTTTCCAATAAAGGTCTCAAGCCCAATAGATACAACAACTGCCATTGCATTTCCCGATACTGCATAAGTACCCTTAAAAAGCATATTTTTTTGCTCAATAAAAGGCATATTGGGGTTGCCATTCATTTTCTCACTTTTATGAACGGGTCCCGACTCTCCGGTCAAAGCAGATTCATCAACTTTTAAATTGTGACTTGAAATGATTCTCAAGTCAGCTGGAACTTTTTCACCTTCTTGCAAAATAATAATATCCCCCGGAACAATTTCTGAATCCTTTAATATAATTTCTTTGCCACCTCTTACCACAGTGGCATTAGTTTCCACAAATTTTTTAAGTGCTGAAATTGTTTTTTGAGCTCTCCCCTCCTGTATTGACCCAATAAAAGCATTCAGCAATAAAACGCCTACAATAACTAGTGCATCAACAAATTCGCCCATTAAAAAAACTATAACGCAGGAAATCAGTAAAATATAAATTAACGGACTAGCAAACTGCCTAAAGAATATAGCAAAAATACTATCCGTTTTTGCTTCAGGTAGCTTATTTTTACCAAATCTCTCAATTCTTTCCATAACATCTTTCTCATCTAGGCCATTCTCGCTCGTGCTAAGCTGTAAAAATATTTCTGAAATACTTTTTATATGCCAATTATTTTCCATAATGTAAGTAATGTAATCATTTTATCAATTTTACTAAATCCAAACAAGAAAAAATCCCTTATCGCAAGTGCGACAAGGGATTTGTATTATTAGTATGCCTTGTCCCTTTTTCGGATCAAGAATACAGCCTTAATAGTTAAGTCTTCTGAAGATTGGATAATGTCCATAATAATCCTAAACTTACCAAACCGGAAAATTTTCCACCCTTTTGGCTCAGCATAAGATACTCTTTTTCTTCGCCGTAATAACTCTGGAGAATGAGAGGTGATTTCTCTCAACTTTCTCACTACATCAGCTACTTCCGCCTGGCATCCAAAAAAACTCATGGCATTTTTTAGCTTTTCAGGGAAGGTAATGTCCTCAAGAGAAGGTAGAGGCGTCTCATTTTTTGCATTATCATCGCAAATGATTAAATCCCACCGATACTCTTGACACTGGACTGACTGGCAGGAAGGATTGTTGATTGATTGATTTTTATGACGGCCATGCCTCACGATTTGAACTTTTGTTTGCGAGGGATTTGACTCATGATGCAACCAACTAATATCCACATCAGGGTGCTCTTTTACAAAACGCTCAATAGTGCTGGCACGAATTGCTCTATTATTATTAAGATAACACACAAGCCTTGATTGATCTTGGTAAGCCCATAAGATTTCTTTTTCTCTATGAACTTGCAACCTAATATTCGCTTGCTCCACCGTGGATTTAAGTTTTAGCTTAGCTTGTTGGTATTCTTTGCGAGATTGGTCAATTTGGCTGAAAAGCAAATTTTGCCACATTACCAACTTGTACTTGATTATAAATGTTTCACCAAAGAAAACCCGTGCCTTAACTGTGAGATTATTGTAATGTTTTCTCTCTAGAAAAGCTATTTTCAAAATCAATAAAACATACATTACAAATCGATAAAATAAAGAAAAATTTTGCCAAAAAATATCAGTAAATACTTCTGCGCGATCCTTTTTAACTTGATAGTACTGATTTTCAATTTTCTTGATAATCTCTTTGTAACTTTTTGTGAGAATCTTACTATCTTTATATTTTTCCCGAGCAAGTTTGCGAAGTTTTTCAGAAATTTCTGTTTGAGAATATGGTGTAATACCATTCCTTTCAGCTTCAAACGTCTTTTTATTAAGTGCTTCTACTGATTGATTGTGTGCAAGACTACTTTCACAAAGATCAGAAAGCTTTGTAAAATCTCTTAAAATTTCCTCGCAATCAGAAAGTGATAATTGAACCTGTGAAGCAATATTTTCTAAGCGGTCTTTTCGCTCAAGAATATTTTTTGCGACATCACTTTCTTTAAAGTGACTCTGCTCATACAAAGCAAGTTCTCGCTCTTTTAAAAGAGCTTCATTCTTTTTTTGAAGTAATGCCCACTCATCTATTATAACTCTCTCGCTAATCATGAAAAACTCCCCGTAAAACTA
>VGLO01000006.1 GCA_016866675.1 Candidatus Staskawiczbacteria bacterium
TTATACTCTGCCAAAAGGTCAGTATAAGTCACGAAGAGATTATCCATTGCGTATTTGTACTTCTCAAGCAAACCCATTGATTCAAGTGTTGGATCTGTATAATAGCGATATCCGCCATTTACCTTTGAAGAATAATCAACATATCTTGTTGATTTTTCAATCGGGGCAATGCCAAGTCTCATATCTTCAATTTGCTTGATAGCCAATTGAGATATTCCCGTATATACCAAGTGGGTTCCAGCCATCTGGGCAATGGAGTCGTCTCCAAACTGGGCAAGCCACTTAATATAAAACTCTCTAGCCTTTGGATTGTTAAAAATCTCGTCCGTGGGATGCTCGTGTAAAAAATTAATAAGCGCACTAAGGTTTCTTGAGTACTTTGATAGTCTTTCTAATTCTTGTCTTACTTCCTCGTCTGTTTTTCCTTGAGACTTCATTTTCTCTGAAATTTCTGTCTCATCAATAGACAAAAAAGGCTTAATGTATTCATTTAACAAAGCTAGGCGCAAGTCGTCTTTGGCGCGACTGGTTCGTGAGCAAAGCGCCCCCACAACCTCTGGTGGCAACAAAGATACTCCATACACAGATTTATCTAGGTTAGTGAAAAACGGGGCGATTAAGCGCTGGTCCGACTCACTTAGTCCCAAATCTTCAAATAATGGTGCGTATTTATTGATTTCCATATTTCTCTACTTTATGAAAAAGCTGTCAAAGAGCTATATCTGACAAGCTTGCCATACTAAATTTTTTCTTTAACTAATTTTAAAATTTTGCTACTAATCTCATCAATTGGCAAAAACTTGCCTTTTTCCTCGCACTCAATAATCTTATACTCCTTTGGATACTTTTTTGAAATAGCCATATAGGACTTTAATGCGTTAGCTAAATGCTTTACATCTCTTTCGTGAATGTCGTGCTTCTTGTCATTTCCAAGATACGCAATTCTTTTTTGCTTTTTATCGTCATCGGTAATCTTGTTAGACATCTTTTTTGAAAGCTCAGGAGAAATTTTTAAAATAAAGGTATAGTCGGGCTTGGGAATCTTAAAAATATCGTACTCTAAATTATGCAACCAATCAATATACTTTTCCCATTTCTTATGATTTGAAATAAGCTTACCCCCTTGGTGCCCAACATTTGAAACTACATATCTATCTGAAACCACTATTTTCCCTTCATTAATCCATTTCCGTATTTGAAAACTCAGGTCATATCGATCAACCGCATAAAAAATAGACCCTCGATAAGGCCCCACTTCTTCTGACGCACCATATAAACCCTTCAAATAATTTTCTATAAGACTTGCTGATTTCTTTCCATATTGAGGAAAATCAATTTTCTCAACTTTATAGCCCTTTTTCTTAAATGCTTCAGTCAGCAATTTAGACTGTGTAGATTTTCCAGATCCATCAATTCCTTCAAATACAAAAAATTTTCCTTGTTTCATATTATTTTCCCGTGGTTCCAAAACCTCCACGATTTTTATTTTCCATTTTTTCTACTTCATCCCATTCAAATTTTGCAATTGGAACAAATATTGCTTGAGCAATTCTTTCACCCTTTTCAACTAAAACTGGTTTGTCGGTAAAGTTGTAGTACGTAGCCCTTATTTCATCCTCATCTCCACAAAAATCAGGATCAATTATGCCAATACCATTAGGCTTTATTAACCCCCTTTTATGTATTGAACTTCTAGCAGCTAACAGCATAAAGTATCCAGGGGGAGTTTCCACAGCAATATTTAGATGAACATATCCTACTGTCCCCGGTAAAATTTCTACCGCCTCTCTCGCAGTTAAATCAAATGCTGCCGCACCTTCTGTTTGGTGTGTTGGAATCGGAAGCTCCTTATCGAATCTTTTTATCTTTACTATTTTTTTCTCACTCATTATTTTTTTCTTCTAAAATTTGAACATATTACATTGGGGTAATCTCGCTCCATGGGTTTACCATCTCCGTTTTCATTTTTCCAAATTTTATATGCCACATTTCTGAATAAATTATACTTATCTTTTACTTCTGTAAATTTATATCTTTTTTTATTTTTCTTATAACCAATTTGTAAAATTGCTAGTCTCCTTTTTTTCCATTCTGATTCATTAATTCCCATTTTTTTTAAATCAAACTTCATATGAGAATAAGAAGAGATTTGGAGCTCATGCTCTGGCCATATTGATTGACTAGTTTTTAAATCGACAATCCAAATATCTTTTTTTATTCTAAAAATTTTGTCAGCTGTTCCAGCATACACATCTCCAAAGGAAGTAATTTCATTTGCCAACAACTCTGGTTTTTCTTCGTCCACAAAGTCTCTATAGCTTATTATAGCGTCAACCTCTTCTTTTGAAAGTTCTTCTTTTTTACCAGTTGAGGGATTCTTATACTTTTGAGTTATCTTAATTTCCTTACCCTCATCTAGTTCTTCACATGCATAATGAACTCTTGAGCCCCTATCGGCTGCAGCCTGTTTTAAGGCCTCAACCTCACTCCACCCCTTTCCCGCTAACCATTTATGAAAATACACTCCTTTTGGGTAGTACCCCGAAATCCATGTTGAAGATGGGTAATACATTCTTTCTTTCTTGCCAGTCCTTTCATTGACAGAAATTTTTGCATACCATCTTTCATTTAAACTAGTAATTCGCAAAACTCCGTGTTTAATTTTTTTAACTTCCTTAAGCATTGTTGGTATATTTTAGCATTTGTAAAAATAAAAGCCAGAGCATTTTATTAGGTTCTTTGAATATAAACAAAAAAGCTTTGCGAATGCAAAGCTTGTATTTACCAAGGCACATCCTGGCCAAAACTTATTCTATTTGATGAAAATCTTAAATACTCCATTAAAAATGCATCCTCTCCAGTATCTTCAAAGTAGTTTCGTAAAACCCTTACCCCTCTAAATCCACACTTGGAAAAAAATAATTGAGCTTTAAGATTTGTCTCTCTAATCTTAAGATCTATATACTTTAGCTTCTTTGATTTCAAAAACCTGATTAAGAATTGAATCATTTGCGATCCAATACTCCTGCGTCGTAAATTACGGTTAATTGCAATATTCACAAGACTTATTCCGTCTTCATGAAGCTCATAACATATGTATCCCACCACCCCTTTATGATAATCAGCAATATCAATCATTGAGTTGGTACGATTGCGAAAGTACAAAAAATCATCTTCCTTCCATGGTTCTTCAAAACTATCACTCTCAATTTCAATAATTCTTTGCAAATCAGTTCTTAGAGCAGGTTTTATCCTTACATGAATTTTAGAATATGAAGTCTTCAGGTTGCACCTTCTTTCCCAAAAAAAGTAATGAATGAGCTAATTTTCATACTACACCGCAAAAAATGTATGTCAAACATAACTACTTGACTAATCAATAATATAATGGCACAACTATTGACACAAAGCATATTAGGTGTTAACATTATCCTACTTGTGAAAAGAGACTAAGTCGGGTTTTTTTATAAAGCAAGTTTAAAAATAAAAATGGAAGGTACAATCAAAACTCTTACAGAGAAAGGATTTGGCTTTATTGCTCGCGAAGGTGAAGCAAAAGACCTTTTCTTTCACTCTAATGATTTGAACGGCGTATCATTCAACGAATTAAGAGTTGGCGACAAAGTCAGCTTTGACGTTGAGGAAGGACAAAAAGGTCCTGCTGCAAAAAACGTTACAAAAATGTAATCGTTTTCGTTCAGAAAAGCAAAAAAGCGCCACTGGCGCTTTTTTGTTGTAATAAATCACAAAAAAATCCCGCAACTTCTTGCGGGCTTGTAGTTAATCCAACCTATCGTTTAGTGTTTTGGATTTTAGGCCATATTTTTTAACTATGCTTTTATAGTATTCAAGAGCACAGTTAAAGCATTGATTCTTCAAAGAGAAGAGTCTTAGCATTTTAAACGGAAAAGAGTCTATGTCTTGGCAGTTTGGACCAAATCCATAAAAAAGTCCGGCCTCTCTATACTTTGCGCATTTTACTCTCCTATAAACACCCAACACCCATTCTCCATTTGTATTGAATGAAGCCCTCTTAATCACTATACTTTTATTAAAAACGTATCCCGCCTTATCCATTTCTGCCAAAACTTGATGATGAATACCATCTGGAATGGGCTCGATTATTTCAAACATGATACTCCTCCCTATTTGTTAAAGAAGCTATTGTTTATTAATACTATACTTATAAACTTTTTTGTAAATATTCAATAAAAAAACCTTTGGACTTACCTTGGGTATTAATAATTTTAGTCTTGAATATTTTTCTCGCGCTCTTTTTGAATATTTATCAAAACAAAAGAAAACAAAGATAAAACCGATGAGCTATATAAACTGTTATAGCATATAAACCATAAGTTTTCGTTATCGCCCATACTTATAAAAACAAGTAGAATAGATAAAATTAAAATTAAAGACAAAGACAAACGCAAAACAATCTTCAAAATCATCATCTCTCCCTAATTCAAAGAACAAACACCATTAAAACTCAACAGTGGCAGAAAAACGAATTCCTGCTAATAAAATATAATACTAAAAATTTAAAAAGTCAAAACAAAAACCGCGCCAGAAGGCGCAGTTTTCAATAATTATCCCTTTACTTCTATCCCCATATTTTTGGCTGTACCTGCAATAATTTTCATTGCCTGCTCAACATCTGTAGTATTTAAGTCTGGTATTTTCTTTTCAGCAATTTCTTTTAGTTGGGCTTTTGTTATTTTTCCAACCATTTTTTTATTTGGAGTACCAGATCCCTTTTCTACACCAGCAGCTTCTTTAATTAAGTCAGCAGCCAATGGCCCTTTTAGTTTAAATACATAAGACCTATCTTTGTAAATTGTCACCTCAGCAGGAATCACATACCCCATCATTTCCTTAGTTGCATCATTAAACTGTTTACAAAATTCAGCAATATTTAAACCGTGCTGAGCTAAGGCAGGTCCAACTGGTGGCGCTGGATTTGCCTTACCAGCTTGAATTTGAATTTTAACTACCGCTTTTATTTCTTTTGCCATTTTTTTGTAGAGTTTACGCGCTAAAGATAAACCTTAAGCCACAACTCTTTTTAATTATTTTACTGTACCTTTTTGATTTGAAGAGAGTCCAATTCAACTGGAGTATCTCTGCCAAACATATTAACTAATACTTTAATCTTTCCTCTTTCTTTGTCAACCTCTGAAACTTTTCCTTCAAAACCTTTAAATGGTCCATCAAGTACTTTAACTGCAGACCCAATTTCAAAGTCAACGGTAAATTCTGGTTCGGCCGTTTCCATTCTTCTCATTAAGTCAGCAATATCTGATGCTGAAACCGGAATTGGAGTAGTTCCTGCTCCCAAGAATCCCGTCACCCTTGGAGTATTTCTAACCACATACCAAGATTCATCGTCCACAACCATCTCAACTAAAACATATCCTGGATAAATTTTTTCTTCAACTGTTTTCCTCTTTCCGTTTTTAATCTTTATTTTCTTTTCCTTTGGAACAATTACATTAAAAATCTTGTCTTCCATTCCAAGAGACTCAATTCTTTGCTTTAAGTTTTTAGCAACAGCATCCTCATATCCTGAATAGGTATGAATTACGTACCAATTTTTTTCTTGCTCTAATACTTGCTTTGGCATGACTTTACGAAGTAAAAGTCATCGAGCACAAAATGATTTTTAATTTCTGTGCTTGATTCTCTCTCCTTATTGCTTAATTATAAAATTTTTCACTAATGTTGAAAATAAATAGTCTAACCCCCCAAGTATAGCTGCCACAACAATAGTCACAGCCAAAACAAGTAAGGTATATCTTAAAAGCTCTGTTCTTGTAAGCCAGTTAACCTTTCTCATTTCAACATATACTTCCTTAAAAAAACTTTGTATTTTTTGTATTAAATTCATGATTTTATGTAGCGAAGCGAATGAAATCATGCCGCGATGTTGGCCTGATATTATAGTATACATTGAGGTCAACAGGAGCGGCGTACTTTTCGCTTATTACAATTATAGTATAACAGTTTTTAAGTTTTTTAAAACGGCCTGCTGGCCGTTTTTTTTATGTTAAGTACATCATAGCCGATAGATACTGCAAAGTCAATAGCTTAAAAACCAATACCAGAACCCATCATTTTTTGTGCTAGCTTCTTCTGAATTGACTCTCTTGCCTCATTTATTACCTCTTTTACTGCCCTTTGCTGATCCTCCAAGCTTAGTTGTGCGTTTAACTTAACATCTTCAATCTCAAAATTTCCATTCATTACAATAACAATACCTCTTTTTTCCAAAGTCATTTTTTCCTTTTTAAACTCTCCCTGTAATTTTCGCAACTCGTTTATTTGTTTTAATTTATCAAACATAGATTATTCTTCATATTCTTTAATTTTAGATTTTAGCAAGTCTTTTGCATTTTCATTACTCATTTTTTCCAAAGATTCTTCTGCCATTTTAATATAAAATCCCCTTATATTTTCTTTTACCCCAGGGACTACCTCTGCCTCACAGGGATTATCTATATGACCAATTAAAAATAAAGCCAACTCAATGTCTGTCGCCTTCTCTGGCACTTTTTCTGGCTCAATACTATTTTTTACCTCAAAAGATTCTGGATTCATATTATCTTAATTTTTTTCTCAAATTTTTATAGTCTGGAATAGCCAATGATACCAGATTCCAAAAAATTTTGGAATGGCTAAACTCTTTTAAGTGGCACAATTCATGTACTACAACATAGTCTGCCAATTCTTTTGGCAATAAGACAATTTTATAGTTAAAATTTAAGTTTCCTTTTTTACTACAACTTCCCCATCGTGACTTTGTATTTTTTATTGATATTCTATTTACACTAAATCCATAAAGGCCATTATAGTGCGCTACCCTACTATGCGCCAAAACTCGTGCTTTTTCTTTATACTTTTTATAATCTTTTTTATTTCCGTTTATAAAAATTTTATCTTTTACAGAGTCAAAATATTTTAACCTGCCAGCAATCCATTCCGATTTTTGATTAATAAAATTTTCAATAAAATTTAAATCCACACCAAATGGAACTGTCACCACGAGCTGACCATCTCTTCTTACTTCCAGTCTCATGTACTTTGCCTTTTTACTCAGTTTTAATTTGTATTGAATGTCATTACTCATAAATGCATTTTATCATAATTTATACAAAAAAAATGGAACCACGCTTATGGTTCCATATGCAACAAACTAGTAATGTTTAACGTTATATGACTCTAAGACGAGCTTTCCGTCCTTACCTTGGTCAGGGTGGCCTCGATAAACCGTCACCCCACAATTAATGGGCTTTTCTCTTTTATCAAGAAAGGTGAAGTCTTGAGCACTTAACCTTTCAAGGTTTGCCCTCATGGCAAGAATGTTAAGGTGGTGGGTTACCACAAATACATCCTTTTCTGCAAAGTCACGGGTTAGTGTGCTAAGCCACGAACGATTTCTATCCCTAACGTCTGGAACGTTTTCCCCTTGAGGATACCGGTACCAGTACGGCCCCTCTAACTCATAAAGAGCCTCTTGGTCTGGGTTCAACGCATGAAATACTTTCCAGTCGTTATACAGAAGAGCCAATCCATGATCTTGCTCGCGAATTCTTTCTTCCTCGTATATTTTTGCCTTGGCTAGCGCCGGCCATCCGCCAATGAGTTTACCTAGTGTAAACATTGCCCTCTTGTATGGTGAAACAAAAACAACATCTGGAACCTTTCCCGAACTCAGTACAAGTCCGGTTTTATAGGCCTGTGTTCCTTCATTAGCAAGAGGGGTATCGGCATCCCCAATGCCCAGAGCAAATTTTTGCATGACTAGTAAAGCAAGTAGTCTTGTCTCTTCATAATTTTTTTTGTCTTTCCGAGACGCAAGAAAATCTTTATACAATGGATCGTTTACCCTTTTATCCTTCAAAATGTTGTAAGCTGAGATATCGTGACGAATCAATGTAATTGAAGACGGCCACTTCATTGCTTTCTCCTTTCAAAGAAACTACCTAGTACCCACCCATAATACTACACATTTTTGAAAATTTTTCAATAAAATTTAAATCCAAACCAAATGGAACCGTCATCACATTTAATAAAAGAGCCCTTGCGCGACACTCGCGCAAGGGCTTGTAGGCTCTCACCCCCCAGAGAGAACCTACTTGAATTTGATATTGTAAACAATGAATCCACCAATCACAACTTTTTTGTATTCGTGATGCCGAGTGTGAAGCAAAGAGATAAAAATACTATCCACCTCATCTCTATGCTTTATTGTGACTGCAACCCACATCTCTTTGACTTCCATATTGTAAAATAATTCACAGATAGTGGAGTCAGCACATATTGCTGATGGAAAGCAAAGGCAATTTGTCAGACGACCCCCGCCAAAAGAGCATCGTACCGCAACCTCCTTGTCTTTAGACAAGAGTTTTACCAATAGCTGGTCGATTTCCATTGAGTCGTAGGTTAGACAAACTTTCTCAACTTCAGTGGTCGCAATATCAAAATAATACATCCTGTCTCCCTCCTCTTGAGTGAGTGGGCAAATCCAAAACTAATCAAAATAATATCATTTATTATTTTTAGTGTCAATATATAACCAAAAACAGACTAGAGTCTGTTTTTGGTTTTAAATATCTAAGTTTTTTACACTCTTTGCGTGAGTCTGAATAAACTTCTTACGAGGTTCTACTTCTTCGCCCATTAGAATATCAAACGTTTTGTCAGCTTCCCTTGCCTCATCAATCTGAACTTGCAAAAGCAATCTATTCTCTGGATTCATTGTTGTTTCCCAAAGTTGCTCGGCATTCATTTCTCCCAATCCCTTATATCTTTGCAAACTTACACTTGTCATTCCTTTTACTATTTTGTCTTTTTGCTCTTCTGTATAAGCATATTGAACAGACTTTCCACTTTGAATTTTATAAAGCGGTGGTTGAGCAATATAAATATAACCTGCTTCCATAATTGGTTTAAAGTATCTATAAAACAAAGTCAAAAGCAAAGTTCTAATGTGAGAGCCATCAACATCAGCGTCTGTCATAATAACAATTCTGTGATATCTTAAGTTTTCAATATTAAAGTCTTCTGAAATTGCTGTTCCCAAAGCAATAATCAAAGATTTTACTTCTTTGTTTGCCAACATTTTGTCTAGTCTGGCCCTTTCAACATTTAAGATTTTTCCTCTTAACGGCAAAATTGCCTGAAACTTTCTGTCTCTTGCCATTTTAGCTGAACCTCCAGCTGAATCTCCCTCCACAATATATAATTCAGATTCCTCTGGATTTTTAGATAAGCAATCAGCCAACTTTCCTGGGAGCGCCAAGCCCTCCAAAATTCCCTTGCGGAGTACAGTGGCTCTTGCAGCCTTTGCAGCTAACCTTGCCTTTGTTGCCAATAAACAATTTTCAACAATAGCGCGAGCGTCTGTTGGGTTTCTTTCCAAATAGTCTGTAAGAGCTTCAGCTACAGCATCCTCTACTGCGGACTTTGCCTCCGGGTTTCCCAATTTTGCTTTAGTTTGCCCCTCAAACTGCGGGGTCCTAATCTTTACAGAAACAACAGCTGTTAAACCCTCTCTCACATCTTCTCCTGTAAAGTTTTCGTCTTTTTCTTTCAAAAATCCTTCTCTTCTTGCATAAGTATTTAGACAACGTGTTAAGGCCGTGCGGAATCCTGAAATATGAGTCCCCCCTTCAACAGTATAAATATTGTTGGCAAAAGATTCTTCCTTACATTCCATTTCTTGTGTATACAAGAAGGCTGTTTCAACAAAAATTTCCTGCTTAGTTGAAGCCACAGAAAAAACATTACTATGTCTTGGAGTATTAGTTGACGCTAAATATTTTACATAAGAAGCAACTCCTCCCTCAAAATAAAATGAATAGCTAGTTTCTTTTCCTTTAACCCTCTCATCTTTTACGGTAATTCTTACGCCTTTTGTTAAATAAGCCTGTTGGCGCAAGTGGCCTAAAATCTTTTTAAGGTCGTATTCTATTTTAGAAAAAATTGCGGGGTCTGCATCAAATGTTTGAATTGTACCAGTGTCTTTTGCGGTCCCAACTTTTTTTACAGCTGACTTTGGTTTACCTTGATAATATTCCTGCTGATAAATTCCGCCATCCCTGTGCACTTCTGCTTGCATATAAGTTGAAAGGGCGCAAACAACTGAAATTCCAACTCCGTGCAAACCTCCAGACACTTTATAGGCATCACCGCCAAATTTTCCTCCAGCATGTAAAGTTGTTAAAACTGTTTCTAAGGTTGATTTTCCTGTATCAGGATGCTTTTCAACCGGAATTCCTCGGCCGTCGTCAGAAACGCTTACTCTGTTGTTTGGCAAAAGAGTCACCCCAATATTTTTAGCGTACCCTGCCATTGCTTCGTCCAAACAATTATCAACTACTTCCCAAATTAAGTGATGAAGCCCATCAACTCCAGTGGAGCCAATATACATTCCGGGCCTCATTCGCACGGGTTCTAAACCCTTTAAAACATAAATGTCTTTGGCAGAGTACCCTGCACCCTTTTTAGGTTTTGTAATCTCATCAGAAACTTTTTGCAGTTCTTCACCTGTCATTTCTTTTTTCGCTTCCCTTGGCTGTGAGCCTACGGGCGAAGCCGTTTTTCTTGGCTCTTCTGTTTTTGCAGACTTTAATTCATTTTTTAATTCTGTCTTAACAGCCTCTGTCTTTTTTGCAGGCTTTTCTTTTTTTTCTTTTTTACCCTCTTTATCAGATGGCGCAACTTTAATTTTTATCTTCATAAAATTTTGTTAATCTAAGCATAGCAAATTTAAGAGGAGTGGTAAATCGTTGACTATATTAATTACATTAGGTAATCTATATAGTGTTTGCTCTTTCAATATTTCTTTTTGGGGGTGTTTCGATGACAGAAGACCGTCCCATCACAGAACAAGAATCAGATAGAATTCTCAATGAAACCATTCACGAAGGAACCTTAACTGTTATCTTTGAAAGTGGTGCCGTAAGTATTTATTCAGAAGGCGAATGCCTCCGCGAGCTTGCCACGCAGGCTGATTGTTGTATCAACAAAATTACCGTCTCTTCAAGCCAAGAACATGTACCTTATCGCTTGATAAATTACGATCCACAAAAAGGCATTCTCCGCCTAGGAAGAAAATAGCATATGGAGCTACCCCAAAGGGTGGCTTTTTTTTAAATCTATCTAACAACCGCATCTAGCTCACTTTTTGTCTTTTCTGTAATTATATCGTGAATTTTATTTACCTCTTCGTTTGTCAAAGTTTTTTCCAAAGATCTATAAACTATTCTAAATGTATATGACTTTTTATTAGGCCATTTTTCTTCGTTTTCATATTCATCGGTTTTTTCTACCCGCTCAACTAAATCACCTCCTTCATCTCTCACTAATTCATAATAATTATTTAAAGCAATGTTTTTATCAATTACAAAAGAAATATCTCTGACAACCGATGGATATTTACTTACCTCTTTATACTTTGAATCGATATTTTTAAACTGGCTGGTTATTCTTGGGTCTTCAGACCAAAAAACTCTGATATCTGGAATTTCCATTTTAATCATGGCCAATCTCTCAATGCCAAAGGCAAAAGCCCAACCGTTATAAACTTCTGGGTCTACATTTAAATTTTTCAAAACTTGCTTGTGTACAAGACCAGCTCCTGTAATTTCCATCCACTGTCCCTGCCAATTAATTTCAATTTGAATTGAAGGGTCTGTAAACGGAAAAGTGTCCTCTAAAAATCTAAATTCAATATTATCAAAAATGCTTTTTACGGCATCTGCTTGTACCTCCTCCAAATCCTTTGTTGTGATAATTTTTTTATCTTTTTTGCAAATATACAAAAAGTCTATTTGATGAAAAGCTGGAAAATGCTTTCTATCAATTTCGTCTTTTCTAAATACTATTCCAGATGCCATTAAGCTCAACTCCCCCTCTTTTTCTAATTTTTCTATAATACCTTCGTGCCTTAAGTAATAAGGCCACATTACAGTCATTTGAGTTCTTAAGTGGTTTTCTTCATCAATATAGAAAGTATCTGTTTCTTTTCGGCTAGGGTGGTCTTTTGGAGAGTTAAGCAAATCAAACTCGTCTTTTACAGTTACAATTCTTGGTAAATCAATTACATCAAAATTAGCGAATCTTGGTAAATTCATTACCTTATCAGCTAGTATTTTAATTGGAGAACCTTCTTTTTTAGTTAAATCAGGTAAAGCTAAAAGCCTTTTTATTCTTTCTGACTTAATATCTTGCCTTTGACTTAACGACTCAATAAGAGATTTTTCCTCTGTTTTATCTACGATAATTTCCTTATTCATGAGAATTATTTAATACCCTATTTTACCAAATTTTGAGCCAAAAAACAAGCCTGAAACGAGGCTTGTTTCAAAAGATTTTAGTTTTACATTACTCAAGAAAAGTAAGTAATAACATTGAAATTATTCCTACAACCACAACTGCAATTTGCACAATTGAGTGTTTTATATTCTTTGTTTTATGAAGCTCTGGAATTAAGTCTGCTACCGCAATATAAATGAAGCCTCCAGCAACAATTGAGAGTATCCAGAAATTAAAGTAATCTCCCATACTACCAATGACAAGCGCAATAACTACTCCTACAATTGATGTTAGTGCAGACAAAAAATTAAGCCACAAAGCCTTTTTCCTTGGGTAGCCCGCATGAATTAAAACAGCAAAATCTCCAATTTCTTGAGGAATTTCATGTAATATAACTGCCAATGTTGTTGCAATTCCAATTGGAACACTTACAAGAAAACTTGCGCCAATAATAATTCCATCTGTTATATTATGAACTCCGTCTGAAATAAGGATTAACTTGCCAAATGGGTGTATTTTATGTGGTTTGCTTGCATCTTCACCATGATGATGCCAGTGAAAAAACTTTTCTAAAGAAAAAAATAAAAGTATTCCAACTATAATCAGAGTACCAGTCAGTGCCGGATCAAGAGAATCTTCAAAAACTTCTGGTATGAGGTGAATAAATGCATCCCCCAACAAAGCTCCAACAGCCAAACTAATAAAAATATAAATATATTTTTTCAGTAAATTCTCTTTTAATGAAAGTAAAAAAACTCCAGTTAGAGAAACCAAACTCACTATAACTACGCTCAATAGAGCATAAAAATAAACTTGTATCATAATTACTAAGAATTAACACAACTACTAAAAACTTGCAAATTTTGCTCCTTGATAAACCTCATCTTCCTCATCAATATCATCCTCTTTTTTAGTGACTTCCTGCTGCGTATCTTGCTCTGCAATAAAACCACCTGCTTGCAAAGACCACAATTTACGATAAAGACTCTTTTTGTTTTTTAACAGCTCTACATGATTGCCCTTTTCAATAATTTTTCCATCATCAATTACAATAATTCTATCCATTTTTTGAATTGTAGAAAGTCTATGAGCAATGACTATTGATGTTTTGCCCTCCATTAAGGTTGATAAAGCATCTTGAATTAACATTTCAGAATTTGAGTCCAAGCTTGATGTAGCCTCATCTAAAATTAGAATTGGAGCATTTTTTAAAATGGCTCTCGCTATTGCAACCCGCTGACGCTCTCCTCCAGAAAGCTTAATCCCCCTCTCTCCAACATAAGTTTCAAAACCCTGTGGAAGATTTTTTACAAATTCATCACAATGGGCAAGTTGTGAGGCTTTTTTAATTTCATATATTGTTGCATCTTTTTTTCCATAAGCTATGTTTTCAGCTAACGTCCTATGAAAAAGAAGTGGGTCTTGTGGCACCATAGCAATATTCTCTCTTAAACTGTTTTGCGTCACTTTTGAAATGTCTTGGCCGTCAATTAATATCTTTCCTGATGTTGGAGAGTATAGCCTTAAAAGTAATCTAACAAATGTTGTTTTACCTGCTCCCGAAGGACCAACAAGAGCAACTTTTTCACCCTTATTAATTACCAAGTTAATATTATCTAAAACTTTTCTTGTTTCGTTAAAATTAAAAGTTAAATCTTCAAAATCAATTCTACCCTCAGAAACATTTATTACACTTGCGTCTTTTATATCTTTTATTTCGTGAGGAAGTTTTGTTATTTCAACCATTTCTTTAGCGTCTGCATAGCTTTGATAAAAATCTCTCACCATTCTGGTAAATCCCCATAGCTGATCAATTAAAGTTATTACATAAGCCTGAAGCAAAGCAAATACTCCCACTGTTATCATCCCCATACTCCAGTACTTAATGGCAAAGTAAAATAATAGCAATTCAATACTAAATCCCAAAAAAGACTGTACTGCATTAAGAATAGAATCTAAATTATAAGTAAACTTTTTTAATTTTGATTGCTCACCCGTGACTTTTTTATAGCCTAATTTTTCTCTTAAAATTCCCGTAAAAAGCGATATTGTATTTTGATTAGTAATTGTATCTGCTAAGTAAGCAGTAGCCTTTGAATCAATTTCAGCTGACTTTAAATCATACTTTAACTTCCATTGAGAAAAAATAATATTAAAAAGTAAAAAAATAATTATCCATGCGAGAATTAATAAAGACATCCATTTATTAATTAAAAAAACAACTATAAATATTGATATAATCCTTACCACTAAAGGAATAATATTCCATACTATTTCATCTGATATTCTTTCAAATGATCTGGCAAATCTATTTACTTTTTGAACCAAAGACCCAACAAAACTTCCTGTAAAAAAAGAATAAGAGTGCTCCATTAAGTAGTCATATGACTGCTGTTTTAATTTTGATATCGTATATGGCTGATAAAAATTATAAGAAAATTCTCCTATTCTCCAAAAAATCCAGGCCACAAAATAAATAATTGAGATTATAGCAATAATGCCAAATAGTTCATCTGCTAAATAACTTTTTTCCCCACTAGACAATAAAACATCAAAAAATTTCTTGTAAAAAATTGGTGCAATAACCATTAGCACATTACCAATAACTAAAGAAAAAATTGCAGTAAAAAGCCACCACTTTTTTGGACTAACTCCCTGCCAGAAAGATTTTACAACATCACCCAGATTAACTTTTGGATAATTAATTGATTTTCGTGTTGACATTTAACGACTTATAAAAATTTCTGTGATAAGAAAAGCTATATATATAAAGAGAAGGAAAAAACCCTCTTTTTTGGTAATTTTCTTTTCGGTAATAACGAAAAGAAGAGAAAATAAAGCAGCTATTATTAAAAATACTCTGGCTGTCAAAAATACAGATAAATCATGAATCTCAAACGGGAAAAAAATGGCAATCAGTCCTAAAACCAAAGTTGAACAAATTATAACAGAACCCATCAGCTCTCCCAGCACCATCCAGTTTTCTTTTTTTCTGGCTGAAACTATAGAAAAATACATTTCAGGAAAAGTATTTCCTAAACTTATAATTAAAATTCCAACCAGCGCCAGTGACATACCAAGACTTTCTGCAAAAAACTTTGCTGCATCCACCACAAAAAATGATGCCATAAGCAAAAGGATGGCAAATAAAATCATTTTAAAAACATCTATTACAAAATTATTAAAATTGTAATTTATGTCTTTTGGTTTTCCATTATAAGTTTTCCTAAAGCGAGACTTTTCAGAAAATACCCACCAAACATAAAAAAGAAAGGCAAAAATTAAAATAACCCCATCAATTCTTTCAAGTTTTGAATCAGCAATTAAAAATAAAGGCAAAATAGCAATGGCTGTAGTGAATATAGCCGACCTCTGCACCATATGACTTTCAGCAGAAATTCCTTTTTTTGTGAAAAAAATTGCTATTGCCAAGATAAGCGTAAGGTCAATTAAGTTTCCTCCAATAATGTCTCCAAGGGCAATTTCAGGTAAACCGCGCGAGGCAGCATTAAAGTCAACAAAAAAGTTTGAAAGAGATGTGGCAAAAGCCATCACAAAAAAAGTTATGACAAACTCTTTCCACTGCAAAAACCTGCCAATATTAATCAGAGACTTTATTAACCGAGAACCAACCCAAGACAGTACAAAACAGGATAATAAAAATAGGAATACTACAAAATACCAAGCCATATTTTTTATATTACCACAAAAATCACCAACCAAAAAACCGCTAATGGCGGTTTTTTTACTGCGGACCCAAGGGGATTTGAACCCCTGATCTCCTCCGTGACAGGGAGGCGTGTTAACCGGGCTACACCATGGGTCCCTATTTTATTGCAATAAGTTATGTGCCGAGGGTGGGAATCGAACCCACGACCTTAGCGTTATGAGTGCTACGCTCTTACCAACTGAGCTACCCCGGCATCATCACATTACTATGTTGCCCCTCTCCGAATTGCACGGAGGTCTGGAGCTTATGAGACTCCCGAGGTACTACTCCTCCAAGGGGCGATGCATATGTAATTTCTAACACAAAATTTAAAAAAAATAAAGAGCAAGCTCTGTATTTCCTGCGTTGCTTGATTATACGCAAACTACGGTTAGCGCATAATCTTCACTATCCTCGGAAATAAAATTGATTCATCTTATCCATTGTTTACTAAATATGATACTACAATAGCAGCTGTTTCAGCTCTTAAGGTAAGGCCTCCTAAGCTCATAATTTCAAAGCCATTCTCTTTTGCTGATTCCAATTCATCCTTTTCCCAACCCCCTTCAGGGCCAATCCAAATTCCAATAACTTCTCTATTATATTTTTTGTTTTCTATTTTTTTTCCATACAAGTCAAAAAACAAATTAGTCATGCCTTTTGCTTTTACAAAGGCTTCCTCAAATTTTATTGGCTCATGCAACTTTGGCACAATTCCCCTGCCTGACTGCTCTGAAGCCTCCTTTATAATTTTTTCCAGTCTGTCTTTTTTAAAACCTGTCTTCACTGTTCTATTGGTTATGATAGGAAAAATTTCTTTTACTCCAACTTCTGTTGCTTTTTGAACTACCAACTCAAAGTTTTCTCTTTTTAAAACAGCGCAAAAAAGACTCACATTAGCACTTGGCTCATTTTTGTTAGATTCTATTTTTTCAATTTCAACCTCAATAATATCTCCTTTTATTTTTATAATTTTTGTTAGAGCTTCATTCATATTTCCATCAGAAATTAAAACTTTGTCCCCTTCTTTGAGACGCAAAACACTTTTAATTTGCTTTACTAAATCTTTGTCCTCAATTTCCAAAACACCATCCCTAATATTTTTGTTTATAATAAATCTGTGAATTTTCATTTTTTTGTTAAGTAATAAATTCTTTTTTTATCTGGAAACTTCTCAATTGCATATCTTAACATAGTTATTGGCATTACTTTGTAGTGCTTTTCTAGAAATTCTATTTCTGTTTCTTGTGATTTTTTGCCAACCTCTCTCAATGCCCACCCAACAGACTTGTGAATTAAATCATGTTTATCCTTCAACAAAATCTCTGCTATTTAAAGTTTTTATCAAGTCTAAAACAACATTCATTTAAACTAGATAATACTCAGTCCTTCTTGATTCATCAACCTTTACAAGCTCGGCTTCACCCTTTAAAACTTTCTCAAAATCTCTACAAGCAAAGCATCCATTCAAACCACGTGGACATTCAAATACTCCCTTAACTCTAGCTTCTTTTACTTTTAAAGCAGCATCTAATACCCTCTCTTTTGCCTCAGAAATTTGAGGCAACTTAACTTCTGTTGGCTTATCACTCCTTGCAATGTACCAATAGGAAGCCCCAGAAACTTTCCTTTTTTGCAAAGCATTTAAAAGCAATGTATAAATTGGCAATTGCAGAGAATTTTCATCTTCATCGTTTTTGCCGGTTTTGAAATCAATAATTCTTATACTGTTGTCATGTGGCACATATTCTAACCAATCAATTTTTCCTGATAAAATAATATTTTCCTCCTCAGATAAATAAAAATTTGGGGGCATATCATTTGCATGAGGTGGTAGTTTTACTGCTTTATTCAATAGAGGTCCCATATTTTTTGCTACACTCATAATCATTGCCCTACCACTTTCTTTAACCACTAATTCCTGATCTTCAGATTTGAAACCACCCACCTTTCCGTGAAACTTTTTCCAACTTTCTTCAAATTGCTTTTCTAACGGTTGTGACGCCCTCTCTTCTGATTTGTAATTTAGCAATCCTTCTAAAACCTCGTGTACTGCGCTTCCCAATGAAAGAGATTGGCTGACTAAATTTATTTTCTTATTACGCTCGTTTTTGTATATATTGCGTAAAAAATAAAGACGGGGACATTTTAAAAAATCTCCGATTGATGAATGACTCACCCAAATGGCGCTGTATTTATCTTGAACCATAAGATTACGATAACATATCTAATATTTTTTGCATTAAAAAAACACGGCTAGAACTCGCTTTTCACCTTGTAAATAATCCATATTTACAATAATTCTTAAGACCTAAATATTTCTAAGAAAGTTTTTGATGGCACGGTCACCCTTCCCTTTTCTTTCATTAATGCTTTTCCTTTTTTCTGTTTTTCTAAAAGTTTTTTCTTTCTTGATTTGTCTCCTCCATACAGGTATCCGGTAACGTCTTTTCTCCTGGCTGAAATGGTTTCTCTGGCAATTATTTTTCCACCAATTACAGCCTGCAAAGCAACCGTAAACTGCTGAGTGGGCAAGGCTTCTTTTAATTTTTCAACTAACTTTTTTCCCTGTTCATAAGCATCTCCCTCCTCTACAACTCTACTAAAAGCTTCTTCGACTCGGCCAGCAATCCAAATTTCCATTTTTACTAATACGGCGGGCCTATACCCAATCATTGTGTAATTTAAAGATGCATAACCCTGACTAGTACTTTTTATTTTGTCATATAAGTTAGCAACAATAGCTCTTAAGGGCGCCTCATATTTTATTACTGCCCTCTCTGCAGACAAATAATTTGTTTCTAAATAATTTCCGCCAACATCTTTTAATACCTCCATTAATTTTCCCAAATAACTTGATGGAGCAATTATCTCAAGTATGACCCATGGCTCTTCCATTGAACCAATACCACTTGGATCTGGCCAATCAGAGGCCGAATATATAAGGCTCTCATTTCCTTTTTTATCAAAAATTTTATAGATAACCGATGGTGTTGAAATTACCAATCCCAAATTAAACTCTCTTTCCAATCTTTCTGAAATAATTTCAACATGAAGCGTGCCCAAAAAGCCACATCTAAATCCTCTTCCCAAGGCCTCTTTCATTTCTGCCTCATAAACCAAAGCTGGATCTTGTAATTTCAACTTAGACAATGCAACTTTTAATTGTTCAAAATCATCTGGGTTTTCTGGATAAAAACTAGCAAAAACCATTGGATTTGGTTCTTGATAACCTGACAAAGGCTCAATTTTAGGGGCATTTGGAGGCTGAACTTTGGCAATTGTGTCACCAACTCTTACCTTTCCGGGCTCCTTAATACCTGTTGCAATATAACCAATCTCGCCAGTTTTTATTTGGCCTTGAGGAAAAATTGACGGCTGTAAATATCCAAGCTCTTTTACTTCTGTTTGAGTTTTTGTAGCTAAAAGCTCAATTTTTTCTCGGTCCTTGATTGACCCATCAACAACTCTAACTAAAGCCAAAACTCCTTTAAAAGAATCGTATGTTGAATCAAATATTAAGGCCCTGAAAGGTTTTTTGTCGGCCTCCTTATTTTTTTCTTCTGGAGAAGGTATTTTTTCTACAACCGCTCTTAAGACTTGGTCCACATTTAATCCGCTCTTTGCTGAAATTTTTATTACCTCATCTGAGTTAATTGACAAAATATTTGCTAACTCCTGGCAGGACTCTTCAATTTTGGCTGCGGGCATGTCAATTTTATTTACCACAGGAATTATTACCAAGTTTTGTCTCTTTGCCAAATCAATGTTTGCCAAGGTTTGTGCCTGTATGCCCTGAGTAGCATCAACAAGTAAAATAGCTCCTTCAACTGCAGCCAATGACCTTGAAACTTCATATGCAAAATCCACATGACCTGGTGTATCAACCAAGTTTAAAATGTACTGACTACCCTTGTGAGCATAGTGCATTCTTACGGGTTTTAACTTTATGGTAATTCCCTTTTCTTTTTCCAATTCCATTGAATCTAAAAACTGTGCCGTAATTTTACTTGTGGCAACTGTTTTTGTCATATCAAGTATTCTGTCAGCTAAAGTTGACTTACCGTGATCAATATGAGCAATAATGCAAAAATTTCTAATATTTTCTTGTGACATTTTGATTAACACTACCCTGAAAATGCCTAAAATTCAATGACTATTGACTAAAAATCACCTTATAGTATCATATTATTTGTGCTCTTTTTCACTTGCCTTTTTAAGGAGGTTTACATGTTTGTCATGGGATTAATTGGAGATGTAGCAGCTGGCAAGGGGACATCTATTAAGATTTTTTTGGAAGCTATGAGCGGATGTAAAATTATAACTCTTAGTTCAAGCGATGTTCTTCTTGAAATGCTCAACGAAAAGGGACTTGAACCCAGCCGAGAGAATTTCAACAAAATGGTTGAACAGCTTCAAAAAAACGGCGGACCAGGAGCCTTGAGTCGGCTCATGGGAAATCTCATCATTGAACAAGTAGAATCAGACATTGTGATATGGGATGGCGTAAGACTGTGGCCGGATGTCGAGATTATCGAAGGCTTCAATCGCGCCATGCTAGTATATGTGACTGCCGATGTCTCTATCCGTCATCAGCGGGCAATGCAACGCGCCAGACCCGGTGAAGCTAGCATTAGCCTCGAGCAGTTCATCAAAAATGAAGATCTTCCCACCAACCGACACGTAAAGAATATCGGCCGAATAGCTGATTTCACAATAAACAACAGTCTTGAATTGGATTCATTGAAAAGGCAGGTTGAAAGACTTGCCAAAAAATTAAAAGAAAAAAACCTTGTCTCATCAAGGTAAGTCATAAAAGGCTTCTTCCCTTAGGAAGAAGCCTCTTTTTTTGTTTAATTTTTAGAAAAAAATTGTTTGATGTCTTTTAGCTCAGATGATTTTAAAAAGTGGCAGACAATAATATAGAAAGCTACTCCAAAAAAAGCAGAGACAGCCAACTGCAAAAAAACTCCCAAAAAAGTCTGCAACTGCACAATTTTGAATATAATTAGTCCTTGTCTTATTAAAAAAGTAGCAACTCCCATCAAGAAAGTAGACAGCAAAATTTTATAAAAAGATGAGGCAATATTTTTTGATTTAAGGCTCTTAAATTTCCAGAATATCATGTAAAGCAATACAACTGCTTCCAAAATAGTGGTAATAGAAAGTGCTAATGCAAGTCCAATAATCCTAATGTCTTCAATTCCTTGGAGTCTTAGCAAGTACTGCGTAACATTAAAGAATATACCATTAAGTGAAAGTAGCCAAACAAGTAAAAAGCTCAATAAAATATTAAAAACAACTGTCACTATGCTGGCTATGGCTGGAATTCTTGTATTATGACCTGCATAAAAAGTTTTAGATAATATTAATACCAAAGCCTGAGCCAGAAGTCCTATAGCAAAAACACCAAAACAAGCCGCTGTTAGTCTCGTATCTAACCAGCCAAACTTCCCCACTCCTAAAATTACTCTCACAATTTGGGCTCTCAAAATAAACATCAAGACACTCAAGGGAATAATCAAGAATAAAATATGACGCAATGCTCCTGAAAACTTTTTCTCAAAATCCTGACCGTCATCCTTAGAGAAGGCCAAAGACATTGCCGGGAATATAGCTGTAGAAAGTGAAACTGCAATTGCGTTAACGGACATTGCAGATAGGTTATTAGCCAAATTAAAAACGGCCACAGATCCCGTGGTCAAAGTGGAAGCAATTGAAGTTATAAATATTGTATTTATCTGTCCAGCTCCTAATCCAATTGACCTTGGCACCATGAGTTTTAAAGTTTTTCTCACTCCAGTATGCCTTAATGAAAAAACTGCTTTATATTTAAAACCTGAATTAAAAAAAGAAGGAAGCTGGATTAGCAGATGTAATAACCCTCCCAAAATAACTCCAAAAGCAAGCCCAATCAATCCAAATGTTGGCACAAAAAACACGATGCCTAAAATAATTCCCAAATTATACATTACCGGAGCCAAAGCTGTCACCAAGAAACGCTTGAATACCTGTAGAATACCACTAATTATATTACTCAATCCCAAAATAATTGGACTAAGAAACATAATGCGCATCATCATAACCGTGTCTACTTTTTTTACTTCTGAAAATCCGGGAGCAATGAGAGATACTACAAAAGGAGCAAAAATAATCAAAATAACAGAAACTAAAATTAGAAAAACCATAAAGATATTAATCAGATCGGTGGTATACTCCCAAGCTTCTTCTTTTGATTTTACATAATATGAACTGAATATTGGAATAATGGCAGCTGAAATTGCTCCAAAAATTAATATTAAAGCAACAAAATCAGGTACAACAAAAGCTGCATAATATGAATCCAAACTATCCCCTGCTCCAAACTTTCCGGCCAAAAGCCTGTCCCTCAGTAATCCTAGAATAGCAGATAAAAAATAAGATCCAAAAAGAATTAATGAAGCTTTAGATACAGATTTTGTCTGAGAATTGAGAATTTTATTTATCATTGTGTAAATTCCCTAATAATTCCTATAGGTGTTTGCTCATCTGACTGGCCCAATGGATTGTCTTTAATAATTTTTACAACTAATTTTTTATCTGCATGCGCAGACAGGTCTACTCCATAAAACCCCAAAATATTTACTCCTATATCATTTGCATCAACAATTGCTACGCTACAATTCAACTTGTTTGAAATTTCCTGTGAAATTTTATCTGCATTAATTGGCCCCTTTGAAATATGTGTATTATATGGAGGTATTGCATATGGTACTGCTCCATCAATTGATCTTGCCTTGTGACCTGCAATAATATAAAACAAACCTCTTATTCCAAATATTTTTCCGAAGAATCCTATAAAGGAGGCTAATAAAATTCTAAGCATACCAACCTCTTCAATTGCCAATTGCATTGTTTCTGGACTCCCTAATCCGATACCTGCCGGAGTCTTCATAACAAAACGTGATAAATTTTTTGCTAGCCAACCTGCCTTTACTTCTGAAATTGGATAAGACCTTCCTTGAGTAATAGCAACAGCTTTTTCTGAAATAAAAACAATATCTCCTTCTTGAAGATACTTTTTAACATACTCCTCAACAATTGATACAATATTTTTATCTTCTGGAGTTATTAGTTTTGTCTTTACGGGATAACGGTTAAACTTTCTTCCATTAACTTCAATGGTAATATTTTTTTCTTTATTTGGGGTTAATTCCATAGGATTATATTAGTATTTTTTGTGACATTTTACAACCAACAAAAAAACCGAATTTAGTCGGGTTTTTTGTTGGATAAGCAGGGCTATAAGCCGAATTCTGTTTTACCTGCTTGCGCAGGCAAGTGTGATTATCTATCTGGGCCAAAAATTACTCTTTGGCTCTGGCGAACTACTTTTAACAGATTATCAGTATGTATTCCTGATGTTCTGCTTTGTTCTTGCACCCAGTAAGGATTTAGCCGTTTCATTCTGGCATTTCTACCAGACTTACCTTTGCAGGTACCTTAGTCTTTCGACCTTGGCGTCACTGTTCGCACCTCGCGCATTACTGCGTATGGCCGTTAGCCATTACCTTTTTAACCCCTTTCGGGAGTGGGAGTTCGGACTTTCCTCTCTTAGCTTTCGCCTCGAGCAATCACTCACCTTGCTTACCCATATAAATAATACTATCTAAAATTACTATTGTCAATTAATTAAAATAACTTCTGACTACTTCCCAATCCATCTAGCGCCTCATTTACCATGGCATCTGCCTCTTTGTTTTTTTCTCGAGGAATTGCTTTGAATTTTACTCCTTGAAAATCAATCATTAAATTCCAAATTTCAATAAAAAACTTTTGGATATTCTCATTTTCTATTTTATATTTTCCACTCATCTGATTTACCAATAATTCAGAGTCGCTTCTTACCTCAACCTCGCTAACTTTTGCAATTGATTTTCCAAAGACCGATTTAAATTTTTTTAAAGCAAATATAACCGCTTGGTATTCAGCTTCATTATTTGTTAAGTTATCTCCCAAGTACTCACCAAACTTTTTTATAACCTCTCCCTTTTCGTTACAAAAAATAACCCCAATGGCAGCTTTGCCGGGATTCCCTCTACTCCCCCCATCTGTATAAATAATTATTTTTTTCATTTTAATTTTTCAAAATGATTGATTAATCCTTCCTTAAACTTTTCTAAGTTTTCATTTTTTAGCCTGAATCCAGAAGCTTTTGGATGACCTCCATAGGTTAGCAATATGTCAGCACAAGATTTCATGGCATCAACCGAACTTTCATCTTCTTTTAAACTTCTAACTGACCCTGCTGACTCATTATCCATTTTTCTGAAAATAAATGTTGGCTTTTCGTATTTTGAAGCAATAATTGAAGCGACCGGTCCAGCTAAAGTTAACTTCCATGCGGGATCACCTTCAAAAATAATAGCCTCGCCAAGATTTTTTGAAATTCTTCTTTCAACCTCTTGGGCAATTTGTTTTATTTTCTGCTGTTTTAAATTTGTCCTTGATATTAAACTTTCTGCCAACTCCATGCATTTTTCCTTACTTGAGCTGGTTAACAACTCGTACGATTCGTTTTTAAAATCAATAGATTCAGCTGAATTAATTGCAGAAATTAATTTTAGGTATCCTTGAGCAGCTGCTTCCCCCTCTCCTAAAATATCTAAAAAAGCCCTCAATCCCGGTCTAAATGTATTTTTAATTGATCTTAAACCTTGCTCAATAAATACCTTGTTCTCTCTAATTTGTGGCACCATATCAGAAATAGTTGCCAAAGCGGCCAATTCCAAGAGATTATTTTTTAATCCTTCAGACATTTTATCTCCCAAAAGTTCTTCTGCAACCTTAAAGGTCAACCCTGCATTACACAAATAGTTGTAACCAGATAAGTCATCTTTTTGTTGTGGGTCAACAATTACTTTTGCATTGGGAACTTGGTCTAAAACTTCATGATGGTCAATAATAATCACCTCAAAACCCATTTCATTGGCTTTTTCAACCTCTTTTACGTTAGCTATACCCAAATCCATGGTTATAAAAAGAGCAGGGCTATATCCCTTTAAAAATTCTAATGCCTTAAAATTCATACCATAGCCATCAAGTTCTCTGTCTGGGAAAGCAAATGTGGAAATTTTTCCACCTAAACTCTTAATTGCCTCACCCAAAATTACTACCGAGCAAATTCCGTCACAGTCTGAATCGCCGTATAAAATAATCTTTTCATTATTTTTTACGGCTTCTTTTATTCTATCTGAAGCCTTTTCTATGTTTTTAATTTTCATATTAGTAAACTAATTACTCAAAGCCACAATCCCGGGTAGCTTTTCACCAGCTAAATAAGCCAGCATAGCCCCTCCCCCCGTGGAAACATGGCTGAAACTAGATAATAACCCTTCTCTTAGTAAAAATTCAACTGTCTCATCACCGCCAACAACAGCAAACGCTCCGCTTTCCACAATTGCCTTTGCAATTTCTAGGGTTCCTTTTTTGTGAACATGGTCCTCAAATTTTCCGAATGGCCCATTCCATATTATAGTTTTTGCTGTTAATATTTTTTCACGAAACATATCAATTGCTTCTTGGTCAATGTCTAGGTCGCCAATATGATGTTTTGGCGCTACAACCTTATGCTGGTTTTCAAATTTCATTTCTTTTTCAATCATTTCTTTTTCAATTAAACCGCTTATTATCACAGCATCAGCTATCTTTGACATTTCTTCAATAAACTTTGCCTTGGTTTCAATTTTAGCCCCGCCAACAATAGCCACCAAAGGTTTTTTAAAATCTTTAGATATTTTATCTAACATTTCTATTTCTTTTTCTAAGGTAAGGCCAGTAAATGATGGTAAATAATTGGTTATGGCAACCATTGAGGCATGACTTCTATGTGAATTAGCAAAAGCATTGTTTACATATGCGTCTGCCAAAGAAGCCAGCTTTTTGGCAAACTCAGGGTCATTATCTGTTTCTTCTTTGTGAAACCTTAGGTTTTCCAAAAGCAAAACTTCCCCTTCTTTCATTTTTGAAACTTCTTCTTTGACTTCTTTACCAATACAATCATCTGTTTTTTTAATATTAAAGCCTAAATAGCCCTCAAGACTTTTTTTAACTGCGGTCAACCTCATTGACTCAATTACCTGACCCTTTGGCCTTCCCTCATGTGCCATTAGGATAACTTTGGCATTGTTTTCTAATAAATATTTTATTGTGGGCAAGGATTCTTTTATTCTAAAGTCATCTAAAATATTACCATTTTCATCTAAGGGTAAATCAAAGTCGCATCTTACAAGGATGCGCTTTTGGTTGACATTAAATTCTTTAATGCTTTTTGCCATATTATTGATTCATAATTTAACTTTTTCTCCGGGTTTTATTATCCCCTTTTTATCATCTGATGGTTTCTCATTTTTTTTCATTTTGACTATCAACGGGGACATCTTTACTATCTAAACCCACATCACTATTTTTACTTGATT
>VGLO01000007.1 GCA_016866675.1 Candidatus Staskawiczbacteria bacterium
AACTCACACCTGCAAGTAAGGGTCTTTCCGTATTCTCTAATATTTGTCGATCCTGGTGGAACTTCAGAGCAAAGGCTCGTATTGTTACCTCCGGGGGTAGTGATTGTTGTTGGGGGCACATTTACGGTGCATATTCCAGTGCAAGTTAAACCGGTAGCAGAAGAACTTGGCTCAGGAACTAAATTACCAGTGGTATTCGGTAATGCGTCGCATGCATTTTGAAGTCCAGTCACGCAAATAGAGTATCCTAAAAGCATAGAATTAGTTAAGATCCTACCAGCTGAACCGCCCGGTACATTCGTTATTGTTGGAGGATTCGTGTAAGTGCAAGAATTTGAAAGCTCTCTTCCGCATGGCACTAATCCACTTGTTCCTCTACTTGATTCATCACAGCAAGTAGTTCCAGATGTGGTGCACCAACTTGAAGAAGGAGTTGTTTGTGCATTTGTTATTGTCGGTGTTAAAAAAGTAGTTATAGCGGTTAATGTGAGTAGTAAGACAATGCTCTTTTTCATAATTTTATTGAAAATTGGAAATTGATAATTCATAGCTGTGCCCTCGGAGGGACTCGAACCCCCAACAACAGGTTCGAAGCCTGTCGTGATATCCATTTCACCACGAGGGCAAACTTCATTAATAATACATATAAAATTGAAAAAGAGCAAACCCCGTAGAAGAATTTTTACAGCCCTGCTTTCGCAGGTTTGTATGTGAGTCAAAATTCTCTACGGGGTGCAGTTCTGTAGTGAATATGAAGGATTCTACTACTGGGACAAATTTGTCGTTGAAAATAGGTAGATTTTACGATAGTATTACTACAATGACAATTCCAGTCGAAGTTAAAAAAATAATAAGTAGTTTAAAGGACGCCGGTTTTGAGGCGTATATTGTTGGCGGTTGCGTCAGGGATTTTTTGCTAGGTAAAAATCCTAAGGATTGGGATGTGACAACAAACGCAAAGCCAGAAGAAATTCAAGCAGTTTTTCCTGATAACTTTTATGAAAATAACTTTTTGACTGTCACGGTTAGAACTGGCAGTGAAAATAAAGGCATTGAAGAAGTTGAGGTGACAACTTATAGACTTGATGCAAAGTATTCTGATAAAAGGCATCCAGATGAGGTTAGGTTTGCTAAAACTTTAGACGAGGATTTAAAGAGAAGAGATTTTACAGTTAACGCAATTGCCATGGATTTATCTTTGGAGGTTGATAACAAAAACAAAATAATTGATTTGTTTTTAGGCCAAAAAGATTTAAAAAGTAAAATTATAAGAACAGTTAATAATCCAGAAGAAAGATTTGAGGAAGATGCGCTAAGAATGTTGAGAGCCGTTAGATTTGCTACGGTTTTAGGATTTAAAATTGAAGAAAAAACAAAAGAAGCAATTAAAAAAAATAGCGTTTGGTTAGAAGCTGTTTCAAAAGAAAGAATAAGAGATGAGTTTGTAAAAATAATAATGTCAGATAGATCTTCAGAAGGAATTGAGTTGTTAAGAGATCTTGGTTTGCTTGGATTTATTGTGCCAGAGCTTTTGGAAAACTACGGAGTTGGCCAAAACAAACATCATATATATGATTGCTACACGCATGCAATAAAGGCGCTGGAGTTTACCTCAAATAAAAATTTTAATTTGAATGTGAGACTTGCCTCTTTGTTTCACGACATTGCAAAACCAAGAGTAAAGCAAGGAGACGGCAAAGACTCAACTTTTTATAACCACGAGGTTGTTGGGGCTAAAATGACTTTTGAAATTTTAAATAGATTAAAGTTTCCCAAAAAAGATATTGAAAAAATTGTAAAGTTGGTAAGACATCATTTGTTTTACTATAACGTTGATGAAGTTTCAGAATCTTCTGTAAGAAGATTAGTTAAAAACATGGGTGCAGAAAACATGGAGGAATTGTTGCAGGTGAGGCAGGCTGATAGAATTGGGTCTGGTGTCCCAAAAGCTGAACCATATAAGTTAAGACATTTAAAGTATATAATAGACAAGGTTTCTCAAGATCCAATTTCAGCAAAAATGCTCAAAATTGACGGCAAAGATATAATGGATATTTTAAAAATAAAACCTAGTCCAAAAATAGGTTATATTTTAGATATATTACTGGGATATGTTTTAGATGATCCAAATAAAAATAAAAAAGATTTTTTGGAAAGCCAGGTTGGAAAACTTGGAGAAATGAGTTTAGAATATCTTGAAAAAGTGGCTAAAAAATCAAAAGAAGAGAAATCAAAACTGGAAATTAAAAACGATGAGATGACAAAGCAAAAATATTGGGTGACTTAAGTGCAATAAAAAAACACCCTTCTATGTAAAAGGGTGTTTTTTATTATATTTATTATTTCTTATTTACTAATGGTTTTCTGGAGATACCATGCAACAGTCTTTTGCCATTTTGCCAGATCAGCAAAAACATAACTCATCTTTTCCGCAACACTCTCCATACATTTTTCCAGAGCCGCATGAGCAGGTGGCCATTAATTTTTCTTTTTGTTGTTCGTCCATTGTTTTATTTTTTTAGAAATTTATATTGACGACCTTTACTCAATCTACTTTTTATTATACCATTAATAAACAATAAATTAATAACACATATATTATGGAAAACAATATAAATTTGCCAAAAAGAAATCTTCCAAGAGATGTTTTTTTGCATCTTTTGGTAATAGTCACACTATATTGGTCAGCTATAAGTTTTGTCACATTATGTTGGCAGTATGTTAATTATTTTTTTGCAGATGCTTTAGATTACGGTTATACATACGCCGGTTTTTCTGGACCAATAAGGTTTGCAGTTTCTTCTTTGATAATTGTTTTTCCAATATTTCTGCTAGTTTCATGGTTTTTAAATAAAATTTATTCTAAAGAATCACAAGTTAGAGAATCAAAAGTTAGAAAATGGTTAATATATTTGACTCTATTTGTTGCCTCGCTTGTAATTATTGGAGATTTAATAAGTGTCATTAATACTTTTTTGGGAGGAGAAATAACGGTCAGATTCATCTTAAAGGCCCTCTCAATTTTGGTTGTTGCTTTAGTAATCTTTTGGTACTATCTAGATGATGTAAGGCGAGAGGCACCCTCAAAAACAGCAAAATATTTTGCAATTGTTGTAGGTTTAGTGGTGGCGTTTGCAGTAATTGGTTCGTTTTTTATTGTAGGATCTCCTCAAACTGCAAGGCTTTTACAGTTTGATCAGCAAAAAATAAACGATTTGCAAAGTATACAATACCAAATTGTTAATTACTGGCAGAGAAAAGGGCAGTTGCCTAGCGCTCTTTCTGAATTAGAGGACCCAATATCTGGCTATTCTATCCCACTGGATTCGCAAAAAAATCAGCCTTACGAATATAGTATTAAAGATGGTTCGACTTTAACCTTTGAGTTGTGTGCAGATTTCAATCTAGAGAGTAGTGAAAATCAAATAAGACCAAAATATTCATATCTGGCTGACGGAATTTCACAAAACTGGGAGCATCAAGCAGGTGTCACATGTTTTGAGAGAGTCATTGACAAACAGCTTTATCCGCAGTTAAATAAATAAATTACGGTTCTTTTATAAATAAAGACTGCCCAGATAATTTCTTTAAAACGAGAAATTATCTGGGCAGTTTGTAAATATCACCCTTTTGGAGGATCGCCTGGCCAAAAAACCTGTTGCACGGTTTCAGCTTCATGGACAAGGAGGATTGAGATGCTTGAACTGACTCTGCAGGACGGAAGAGTGGTGCAGCGCATTCGCGCTGGATTTATCTCTTCTATGGAGGACCTATTAAGGTTCTCTGAAGACTTGAAGAAGGATCTTCGAGAAAGCAACGGGCCAATCCTCGTTGAGGTTTGGCAGGAGTCGAGGGATCGACCTGTCTACCGGCGTCGCAAAAGGCCAGAACCCATGGAGATCAAACAATGACCAAAACCACGGGAGGGGGTGATCCAACCATCTAAGAGAGGCTAATTACCTCTCATATATGGTGGGTGGGAAACATTGCAGCCAAGCCAGAGTCTCTATTGGGGACTGCTGTCGTGGGCGTGTTTTCCACCCCCACCAACAACCCTCGCGCTTGCGAGGTTGCGAGGGGCGCAGGTGTGACTTTGTCACCTGCGCCCCTTTTTCAAATAATGTTGCTCCATTTATGACTTTTACAGCGAAGTTATAAATGGAGTTGCACCTTGTAAACATAAGGAGATAATCTTATGTCTTTAAGATTTTGGTTTACGATAGGTGTTTTATTGTTGATGTACTCATTTTTTTTGTCACTTGTTGCACATGGGGGTCAAAAAAATACAGAAGTTTTTATTAAGAAATTGGATAGCGAAAAGTATTCAGATCGCCAAGATGCTCAAAAGAGACTCAAAGAAGCAATTGATTTTAATCTTTACTTGGAACTTTCAAAAATTAAGAGCGAAAATTTAGAGGTGATAAAAAGAATCAAAGTAATTAAGGAGCATTACAAGTCAAAGATTAACTTTCAGGTATATCAAAATTTAAAAAAAGATGTTAGGGCCTTAGATTTGGTAAGAAGCTATGAATCAAGATTGCGAAACTATTATTGCATAGATATTCGAGGACATCATCGATACCCATGGTTATGGACTAACATGGGCGAACTTAATGCCTACCTTGAGAAAGCAAGAAAAATTACTGTATGGGGAAGAGCACCTCACTATATAGATTATCATTTGGCTACAGCCATATGGCTAGAAGACAAAATCAATATTGCCTTTAGAGAGTGTATAGATAATTCTAATTCAGAAATGGAATTTAAATGTCTAATGTTTCACAGGATGCTAAAAATCCAGAAGCAAATTGACAATATGATATCAAGAGATTATGGACTTAAGAAATAAAAAAAATGGAGCGAACCATGCGCTCCTTTTTTTATTTATTTTTTGTATAATTAGATTATGAGCACAAAAAAATTAGGAGATTATGGAGAGAATTTGGCCTGTGAATATCTTGTTAATAAAGGGTATAAAATACTGTTTAGAAATCATAGAATAAAATTTGGAGAAATAGATATTATTGCAAAGAAGAAGAAGTTTTTTATCTTCACAGAAAAAATCATTCATTTTATTGAGGTTAAGACTATTTTGGAAAGTGACGGGTTTTTTCCAGAGGACAGAGTTGATTTAAAAAAGCAGAAAAAATTAAGTCAGCTGGCAGAAATCTGGATGAAAAATAATTTTAAAAAAGAGCATCCTTATCAAATTGATGTGGTTGGCATTGCGGTAAATAAGAAAACAAGCAAAGCAAAAATTAGATATTTTGAAAACGCGGTTTCTGGGATATAATAATTTCATGAGTCTAATTTCGATTTTTTTTACTAAATCTTTTAATAGGCACAATGGCTACCTGGATTTTTGAATTAATACTACAAACAAATAAAAAGCTTCGCGATAGATATTATAGGAGACACCAGCTATTTTTTGGCTACCATGTCCACCATAGCACGGTTGGACTCTTGGTTATTGTTGCAGGAGTCTTTGCATTTATATATGGCACCCTATCTGTTTCTTTGGGTGTAGCAGGATTTGGGGCAGGTATTGTTTTAATGCATACAATTTCTTCAAGGCGTTTTGTGTTTATTGAGAGAGAAACATTTTCTGAATCAAAGGGAAAAAAGAGAAAATAACTTATCCACAGTTTATCTATTGACACATCTCTATGATTTGCTATTCTTAACTTGAACAAGCTATTGAATATCATCTCGATTTTCAAAAAGCGAGTTCAAACAGCTCCTTCTTCCCCCAAACCCTTAAAACAACCGCCCAACCCATACATAAAGACTTTCCTCGGAAAGTCTTTTCTCATATATATAGTTGACATTAGTGGATAGCTCTGTTAGACTTAAACCAACAAGATTGAATTAATTTGTCTGCCTGACCGCAGACTTTTTATTTAAAATTAGTAAGCTAGTAAAGTACGTCGCTCCTGTTGGCAATAAAGTATATTATATACCAAGCCAACATCGCGAATCGCTTTACTCGCTTCGCTACGTAAAATCATGGATTTAAAATCATTTCAAAGGGCATTGTCCCAAATTGCAGAGGCTAGAGGAATTTCAGAGCAGTCTATAATTGAGACGCTGGAGGCGGCTTTGGCTACTGCATACAAAAAAGATTATGGTCAAAAGGGCCAAAAAATAAAAGCCAAGTTTAATCCGGTCTCCGGAGATGCTAAGTTTTGGCAGGTAAAGTTAGTGGTTGATGACTCAATGCTTTACACTCAAGAAGAGATTGAAGAGCTTAAAGAAAAAAAGATGGCTCCAGCTGAAGATTTTGGAGTACATAGAGAGGGCGAAGAAGAACAAAAGAAAGTGGTTTTCAATCCAGAAAAACACATAATGATTGACGAGGCGAAGGAAAAAAACTCAAATATTAATTTAGGAGAGGAATTAGAAATACCACTCGTTTCAAAGCAAGATTATGGAAGAATCGCAGCTCAAACTGCAAAACAAGTTATTTTGCAAAAAATCAGAGAAGCTGAAAAAGATGTCATTGCCTCTGAGTACAAATCAAAGGAAGGAGAAATTATTTCAGGAGTTGTCCAGAGAATTGAGGGTAATACAGTTTTAGTTGATATTGGAAAAACTTTGGGAATCTTAAACAGAGAAGAATATATTCCAGGAGAATTTTACAGACAAGGACAAAGAATGAAGTTTTACATTTTAAAAGTAGAAGACACTTCAAGAGGTTCTGTTGTTGTTTTGTCTCGAGCATATCCAAAGTTGGTTTCAAGATTGTTTGAATTAGAAGTGCCTGAAATTTCATCTGGTGTTGTTGTAATAAAATCAATTGCCAGAGAGCCAGGGTATAGAACAAAAATTGCCGTTGCCTCAAATGATGAAAAAATTGATCCGATTGGATCTTGTGTTGGGCAAAGAGGCACAAGAATTATGGCAGTGATTAACGAGTTAGGCGGAGAAAAAATTGATGTTGTGCTTTGGGAAAATGACCCAGATAAGTATATTGCTAACTCTTTATCTCCAGCTAAAGTTTCAGAGGTCATAATTAAAGACAAAAACACAGCAGAGGTTTTAGTTTTAGAAGACCAATTATCTCTTGCAATCGGAAAAGATGGAAGAAATGTGAGATTAGCATCTAATTTAACAGGATGGAAGGTGGATATAAAGTCTGCTGGCAAGCCAAAGGATGATGAAGTAAAAGAAGAAGCAGATGAAACAGAAAAAAAAGAGGCAGAAGAGGTTAGTGATAAAGAAGAATAAAAAGTAATTTTAATTATCAATTAACTAATTATCAATTATCAATCAATTTTCAAAAGTGTTAAAATATCAATTGAAAATTGGTCATTGAAAATTGAAACTTAAAGCAATGCTTGTAGAATATTTTCCAATAATAGTTTCGTTGTTTGCAATAGTTTTTGTTTATTTTTTAATTCAAAAAATAAACAAATCTCCAGTGGCAAAAGATAAAGCCATTAATATTACAAAAGCTATTCAAGAAGGAGCTACAGCTTATTTAAAAAGGCAGTACAAAACAGTGTCTGTAATTGCTTTTATCTTGTTTGTTGTTTTATGGATTTTTATGGGGCCAGTAATGGCTTTTGGATTTTTAATTGGAGCTGTTTTATCTGGGCTTTCAGGCTTTATTGGAATGTGGGCTTCAACTCAAACTAATACAAGAGTGGCAGAGGGCGCTAAAAAAGGACTGGGCCACGCCTTGGACTTAGCTTTTAAAGGAGGATTAGTGACGGGCTTGTTAGTTGTGAGCTTGGGATTGTTGGCTGTATCTGGATACTACTTAATTACAAAAGATATTAAAGCATTGATTGCTTTGGGATTTGGAGCTAGTTTAATTTCTGTTTTTGCCAGAGTTGGCGGAGGAATATTTACTAAGGCCGCTGATGTTGGAGCAGACTTGGTTGGAAAAGTTGAAAAAGGAATTCCAGAGGATGATCCAAGAAACCCAGCGGTAATTGCAGACCAAGTTGGAGATATGGTTGGAGATTGCGCTGGAATGGCTGCTGACATTTTTGAAACATATTCTGTCACAACTGTTGCCACCATGATTTTAGGAGCTTTGCTTTATCCATCTAGTCCTCAATTTGTGTTGCTTCCATTATTTTTGGGAGCGATTTCTATTTTAACTTCTATTATTGGTAGCTTCTTTGTAAAACTTGGAAAGTCAAAAAGCATTATGGGAGCTATGTATAAGGGTTTGGGAATTTCAGTGGTTTTGTCAGCTATTGGTTTTTACCCATTAATTTTAAAAATGATGGCAGGGCAAGAAATTTCAGTCATGAGTCTTTACCTTTCAACCTTAGTTGGGTTAGTCATTGCTGTAGGAATGTTTGTCATCACAGAATACTACACTTCAAAAAAGTATATGCCAGTGAGATCAATCGCGCAGGCTTCTCAAACAGGACACGGGACAAACATTATTAGAGGATTGGGGCTTGGCATGCAGTCAACAGCATTTCCGGTTTTATTAATTGCTATTGGAACTATTATTTGCTTCTGGTTGGCTGGAATTTACGGAGTGGCTTTAGCAGTTATGGCAATGCTTTCAATTTCAGGAATTGTTGTTGGAGTTGATGCCTATGGGCCAATTACCGACAACGCAGGAGGAATTGCAGAAATGGCTGAGATGCCAAAAGAAATCAGAGACATCACCGACCCACTAGACGCCGTTGGTAATACTACAAAGGCAGTTACAAAAGGTTATGCTATTGCTTCAGCTGGTTTGGCTGCCCTTGTTTTGTTTGCAGCCTACAGTCAAGAAGTATCAAGCTTAATGGGTTCAACTACTGGAGTGAGTTTTGTTTTAGACAACCCAAAAGTCATTGCGGGATTATTAATTGGAGGGCTTCTCCCTTATTTATTTGCTAGTTTCTTAATGGGAGCTGTGGGAAAAACAGCAGGAGCTGTTGTTGAAGAGGTAAGGAGACAATTTAGGGACATTAAAGGATTAATGGAAGGCACAGCAAAACCAGAATACGGTAAGTCAGTTGATATTGTCACTAAGGCCGCTATCAAAGAAATGATGATTCCTGCTTTAATTCCTGTGGTAGCTCCAATATTAGTTGGTTGGATTTTGGGAGTTGAGGCATTGGGAGGATTATTAATCGGATCTATTATTACAGGATTGTTTGTGGGTATTTCTATGACCACCGGAGGAGCTGCTTGGGATAATGCTAAAAAATACATTGAAGAGGGACATCACGGAGGCAAAAAGTCTTTTGCTCACCAAGCTGCCGTCACCGGAGACACTGTTGGAGACCCTTATAAAGACACAGCCGGCCCGGCTATTAACCCAATGATTAAAGTATTAAATATAGTAGCCCTCTTAATCGTTTCGTTCTTAGTTTAATAAATTTACGGCGGGCTTTTGCCCGCCGTATTAGTATAATTTTATGGAAGATTTAATAAATCAAAAAATATTGTCGCACGATGAAATGAAATTATTTGATGCTGGTCAAGTTGATGACCATATGCAGGAATTAAGTGACAAATGGGAATCATTGGAAAATCCGCCTGTAATGATAAGAGCAAGATATAAATTTTCAGACTTTGTCAAAGCAATGGAATTTGTAAATAAAGTAGCTGTCATTGCAGAAAAAGAAGGCCATCACCCTGATATTGTTATTCACTATAATAAAGTAGAAATCACTCTCTGGAGTCATCATATTAATGGCTTGTCGTTAAATGATTTTATTTTCGCCTCAAAAATTGATAATATTTTATAGGGTATGGATAAAATAGAGAGTGCTCTTAAGTGGATACTGCCCATACTCAAAAAACATAAAGTCCCATTTCAAATATCAGGAGGTTTTGCAGCTCACATTTACGGGTCAAAAAGGCCAGTAAACGATATTGATATTGATATACCAGAAGATAAAATAGATGTATTGGTGCCAGATGTTAAAGAGTATATAGTTTATGGACCAGCTCAACATAAGAATAATCGCTGGGATTTAAAATTAATTACACTTGAATATTACGGGCAAGAAATTGATATTGGAGGAGCATATAATGTTAAAATTTTTGATGACAATGAGAGCATTTGGAAAAGTTTTCCTGCAAAGTTAGAAGAAGTTGAATTTCACAATGTTTATGGATTTAATCTACCGGTTGTAGAGCCAAGGTACTTGGCAGATTATAAAAAACTTCTTTCAGGTGACCATCAAAAAGTTGATGTTAAGGCAGTAGAGAATTATATTCTAAATAAAAAATAACTATGAAAACAGAAATAAAGAATTTGCTAAAATCTGAGTTAGAAATAGAGTTTGAGTTAGATGAGCAAGAATTTAAAGAATATATTGAAAAGGCTTTAGGGCGTTTAAAATCCCACACAAAAATGGACGGGTTTAGGCAGGGGCAGGTGCCAAATGATTTGCTTGAGAAAAAAGTTGGCACAGAAAATCTGCTAATGGACGCAGGAGATTTAGCTGTCAAAAAAAGCTACTCAAAGTTTGTAATTGAAAATAGTTTAGAGCCAATTGGAGAGCCGGAAGTGAAAATTAAAAAAGTGGCCAAAGGGAGCCCGTTTTTGTTCACAGTAAAAATATCTGTTTTGCCAGATATTGAGTTGCCAGATTACAAGGAAATTGCTTTAAAAATTAAGGGACAAGAAATTTTGGTTGATGAAAAAGAAATTCAAGAGGCCTTGGAATATTTGCAAAAGTCACGAGCCAAATTTTCACAAGTTGAAAAATCAGCAGAATTAAAAGATTTTGTTGAGATTGAATATGAAAACGAAAATATAAATAAAGGGAAACCCGTAAAAGATAGGTTTACAATCGGAGAAGGAGGATTTATGAAAGATTTTGAGGATAACATTCTAGGAATGAAAGCAGGAGACCAAAAAGAGTTTTTGGCAAGGTTTCCAGAAAACGCCCCAAATAATCTTTCAGGAAAAGAGTCTAATTTTAAAGTTAAAATGATTTCTGTTCAAAAAATGGAATTGCCAGAAATGAATGATGAATTTGCAAAATCTCTTGGAATGTTTGATACATTGGTTGCTTTAAAAAATAATTTAAAAGAAGGAATAGGTGCTGAAAAAAATGAAAATGAAAAACAAAAAAAGAGAGGTGAAATTTTAAGTAAGATTGCTGAAAAGATTAAGTTTGAATTGCCAGAAAAAATGGTAGAGCTTGAAAAAGACAGATTGCTTCACGATTTAAAGCATCAGGTTGCAGATCAGTTTAGTATGTCTTTTGAAGATTATTTAAAGTCTGTTAATAAAACAGAAGAAGATTTAAAGAAAAATTTTAAGTTAGAAGCTGAAAAGCGAATTAAAAACTATCTAGTTTTAAGGCAAATTGGAAAAGCTGAAAATATTGATGTCTCAAGAGAAGAAATTGAAGAAGAGATGAATAAATTTATAAAAAAATACTCAAAAGAGCAGGCAGAGAAAATTGACATAGGTCAACTTAAAGAGTATACTAAAAGTGCAATTTACAATGAAAAAGTTTTCACTTTTCTTGAAAGCCTTTCAAAGTAAGTTATAAAGTATAAAAAATTAACATGCCAATAGTACCAACTATTGTTGAAAAATCACAACGCGGTGAGCGCGTCTATGATATATTTTCAAGGCTTTTAGAAGAGCGTATTATTTTTTTGGCGGGTCCAGTAAATGACTTGAATGCAAATGTAATTATAGCTCAAATGCTATATCTTGTTTCAAAAGACCCCAAGAAAGATATTAAGCTTTATATAAACAGCCCGGGCGGTTCGGTGACCGCCGGTCTTGCGATTTACGACACGATGCAGTATTTAAAATGCCCTGTCTCTACCATTTGTATTGGATTGACAGCTTCAATGGCAGCAATTATTTTAGCAGCTGGAACAAAAGGCAAAAGATTTGCCTTACCAAATGCTGAAATAATGCTTCATCAAGTAATGGGCGGATTCCAAGGACAAGCTTCAGATATTGATATTACTGCAAAGCAAATCGTCAAGATAAAGGCAAAAATGAACCAAATTTTGGCAGGACACACAGGACAACCAATAGATAGGGTTGAAAAAGATACAGATAGAGATTTTTATATGACCGCCGAGGAAGCAAAGAATTATGGGTTGATTGATGAAGTAATAGGGTCAATGAAAGAATCAAAATAAAACCTGCCTAGATAGTTTAAACCAAGAAAATATTTTGTAAAAAAACGACTCACCATGTTAGGTGAGTTTTGTTGTTATTGGCAATCAAATAAATGACATTCCAAAATATAATGCTTATATTCTTTTTGGTGATAGTGTCCTTATTGTTAGGGTCTTTTTTGGGTTATTATGTAAGGCAGATAATTGCAAGAAGGAGGGCGGGGACACTGGAAGCTAAGCTTGAGCAGAAAGTTCAGCAGACAAAAGAAGAAGTCACAAAGTTAATAAAAGATTCAGAAGCAAAAGCCTCACATATAGTAGAAATAGCTCAAAGAGATGTAGACCAAAGAAGAAGAGAGTTTTTAAAGGCAGAAGAGGTTTTGTTGGGTAGAGAAAAAATACTTAGTGAAAAAATAGGCGCTTTTGATAAAAAGGAAACAGATCTTCAGTTAAAAATAGAAAAAGCAAAAGAGTTGCAGGAAGACCTAAACAAGTTAAGAGAAAAAGCAGAGGAAAAGCTTGAAAAAGTCGCCAGTCTTTCTAAGGAAGATGCAAAGAAAGAGCTTTTGAGTTTGGTTGAAATTGATTACCAAAAAGACATTTTAGAGAGAATGAAGAAAATGGAAGAGCAAGGTAAGGAAACACTGCAGGCAAGGGCAAGAGAAATTATTACCTTAGCCATTCAAAAGACGGCCGTTCCTCATACTCAAGAAATTAGCACAACTACAATTGTTTTGCCTTCTGAAGATTTGAAAGGAAGAATTATTGGAAAAGAAGGAAGAAATATTAAAACATTTGAAAAGTTAACTGGTGTTGAATTAATTCTTGATGAAACTCCAGACTCTGTTGTAATTTCTTGTTTTAACCCAATTAGAAGGCAAATTGCCAAGATTGCTTTAGATAAATTGATTGCTGACGGAAGAATTCAACCTGCCAAAATTGAAGAAAAGGTAGCAGAAGCAACCACGGAAATTTCAGATGTTATTAAAAAGGCTGGAGAAAAAACCTTATACGACTTAGCACTTATTGGAGTAAATGAAAAATTAGTTCAAATTTTAGGAAGGCTTTATTATAGGACTTCTTATGGTCAAAACGTATTACTTCATTCAATGGAAGTAGCTTTAATCGCTGAAACTATTGCTGAAGAATTGGGAGCCAATAGTCAGGTTGCTAAAAGAGGAGGTCTTTTCCATGATATTGGAAAAGCAATTGACCAGCAAATCCAAGGGTCTCACATTGAAATTGGAATTAAAATTTTAGAAAAGTTTGGCGAGTCAGATGCGGTAGTAAAGGCAATGCGAAGCCACCATGGAGATTATCCACACGATAGTATTGAATCTATTATTGTGACAGTGGCTGATTCAATTTCTGGCTCACGCCCAGGTGCAAGAAAAGATACGCTAGAAAATTACTTGCAGAGACTAAAAGCTCTAGAAGATATTGCCAATAAGTTTGAAGGAGTTGAAAAAACTTATGCAATTCAAGCGGGAAGAGAAATAAGAGTTTTTGTTAAATCAGACAAGGTGGATGATTTAGGAGCCACAAAAATGGCAAAACAAATTGCCCATAACATTGAAGAAGAACTAAAATATCCAGGAGAAATTAAGGTGACTGTAATAAGAGAAAATAGAGTAGTTGAATTCGCAAGGTAAGTAAAATTAAAAACCGTCTAAAAAGGCGGTTTTTAATTAATAAAAAAGCACTACCAGGGGCAATGCCTATTTCGCTACTTGAGTAGAGCGTTGTTGAATTTCAAGCATAATCTTTTCACCAGCTCTAATATATTCAATTGATAAGTATCCAGCAATAATCTTATATTGATTATGTTTAGGTTTAGCCTTCCTTAGTAAAAAGAGTTTTCTGAAAAATTCTCTTAACTTTCTCATGTAGCTCTCCTTTAAAAAGGGGCGGGCTCTTGAATGAGGGAATGTAGTCTCGGTTCACTAGCGGGGTCAAAATAATACCCCAATTCTTCAATGGAGATACCGCACTCTCTTTTTACTGCAGAAAGCATGGCAATAAAAGTATTTTGATTTTGTATCCCGATTTTATCATGTTGACTTAACCTCCACATGATTTTACCAAAGTAGTCTGGTTCTAGGTAGTGTCTTGTGTAGAAATCTTTCATCATTTGACTAATTAGTAGATGTCTTCCCATAGTCATGGGTAATTGCATAGAGACTCTCCTTTAACAATGAGCATTTAACGTAGACAGCATTTCATTGGCAAGTCTATCATCATGTTATATTAAAATCAAATCGTTGTAAAATAAAAAAACCGCTGGGCGAACCTGCGGTTATGAAATGTCATGTTTTGCCGAAAGAAGATCGGTGTTCTTATTTTTTGAGAAGAACTGCCTAAATTTTGATGGACTGTTAGCCTGTCTCCAGCGAGCTGCAAATTCATCACAGAATCGCTCTACTGATTGACATAGCATATCTTCTTCGCTTGATAGTCTTTCAAAAGAAGTGTAGAATATTTTTTCTGGGCCAATATTTGCTGGCGGAGTTTGTGTGAGATCGAGGTGGAAGGTATGGCCAATCTCGTGGCCAAAAGTAAAAATCAACTCTTCAACCTTGTTGTATCCCATCAAAAAGTGGTCAATGAGATCGCGATCTATTACTAATAGAATGCCAAACTTTTCTAAACTGATATATCCTGCTGCAATATTGAAATTAGGCCAGGCCCGTATCTTTTTGATTTCCCGTTCTTCCAACTGTTGTTCTATTGGTTTTTGAAACGTTGAGGCAAGCCATTCGTCGGCCTCTCGTACCCACGGAAATTCAGGAAAAATACTTTCAAGAGAAAAGAGCCAAGACATATTATCACTCCTTTCAAAGATCTTTTTTGTTATTGAGCGGGTGAGGGGAGTCGAACCCCTCTCATTAGCTTGGAAAGCTAAGGTAATACCGATATACGACACCCGCGAGCCACATTTTGTAATGAAAAATGTGGAATTTTAAATTATGTGAATTATACCAGTTATTTTAGATTTGTAAATTCCTTGGATATTAAATAGTCCACGGGGGCATAGTTGTCTGTTAAAATAGGGTAAGGTGATAAATTTATTTTACTCAATTCTATTTTTTTATTTTTCAGATTACTAATAATATAATTTTTGTTTTTTGTTATCTCTGGACTGTTAAAATCTATTTTTTTGCCTGAATTCCATCCAACAAAAATTATATTCTGAACTTTTGTTGAATCTATGGAATCCACGGCAAAAAAATAACTGTTTTCAAATACGCTTTTGAATGTTTTTATTTCAGATAGTAAAAATGATTCTGGTTTCTCGTTTAAGCTACCAATTACATTTGCAATGAATACTCCATTTTCAGATAACTTTCTTTTTGTTAGCTCAAAGAATTCTTTTGTAGTTAAATGCTCTGGAGTTGAAAAAAATGATGAATAGGCATCACTGAATATAAAGTCATATTGCTTTTTTGTGTCATTTAAGAATCTTCTGCCGTCTTCTGCAAAATTTTTAAATCTTGGATTGTCTGCTGGTACATTAAAGTATTTTTTGCCAACTTCAAACAATAAAGGATCTATTTCTGCAATATCAATATTAGCCTCTGGTAATTCATTTAAAAGAGTTTTTGGAACAGAGTAGGCTCCCCCGCCAATTGTTAAAGATTCTTTAATGTCTTTTTTGAATATTTGGTAAAGTGCATAATACTTTGTGTATTCGTACGGAAGCTCTTTTGAATCAAAAAACATTGCAGATGAAGGATTTTTGTCTTGTTGTAAAAATCTGGTAGGTTTTCCGTTATAAATATCATCATAAATAATTATTTTTTGGTATGCACTGTCTTTTATAAAAATTTTATTGCTTGAGGCCAATCCCAAAGATTTAGAAAAAAATAAAAAACAAACAGCCAAAAGAAGCATTAAAGAGATTTTTTGCCATATTTTTGCTTTAAATATTCCATATAAACCTAAGGCAATTAAAACAAAACCAACTCCGATAATGATTACATCCAGATTAAAATTAGGAATTAATAAAAAGCCAGATGATAGACTGCCAAATATGCTTCCTAGTGTTGACCAAAAGAAAATTTGGCCAGAAACCGTTCCAATACCCAAGTTTTCAGATCTTTCCTTTTGCAATTTTATTGCAAAAGGTGAAAGCATGCCAAGTAAAAAGCTTTGAAAAAAGAAAAGTAAAATAGAAGAAATTAATGGACCTTGGGTAATAGATAATTTATATCCAAATATTGGAAGGAAAACCAAGCTCATTAAGTGAAGCAAAATAACAAGAAAACCGCTTATTGTAATAATGCCATAAAAAAATCTCTCATCTGGGTATTTATCTGATGTTTTGCCACCCACATAATATCCCAAGCTTAACGCTGCCAAAACAACACTTAATACAGAAGAAACCGTAAAAATTGTATTGCCAAAATATGGTGCTAGGATTCTTATAGCAACAATCTCAATAACAAGCACACAGGCGCCGGTTATAAAAACGTAAAATGGTACGGCTGATTTATAAAAAAAAGAGTTCATTATTAAAGAATTTTATCATGCATATTGTACTTTGACAAATTCAATATTTTCAGATACTATTTATTCATAATTGCACGGGGTGTCGTATAATGGTAGTACGTGCGCTTTGGGAGCGTACAGCCTGAGTTCGATTCTCAGCACCCCGACAGGGTTTGCCCTTGTAGTTCAATGGATAGAACAACGCTCTTCTAAGGCGTATATGGGGGTTCGATTCCCTCCAAGGGCACAAGCTTAAAGAGAGGCAAAAAATATGGCGGTCGTAGTGTAGTGGCCTAGCACAGCGCTCTGTGGCAGCGCTAGCGGGAGTTCGAATCTCCTCGATCGCCCCATATAAAACAAAAAACCGCTTGGCAATTACTAAGAGCGGTTTTTTGTTATTTTTCAGTTAAGACTACTTTCAAAACCATTTCTTGTCCGTTTCTTAAAACTTTAAAATCGGTTTCCTGTCCAACTGCGCACTTTTGCATTATTTGAGCCAATGTATTTTCTATTGATATCGGTTGGTTATTGCACTCTAAAATAATATCAAACTCTTTTATACCTGCTTTGTCAGCTGAAGACCCTTTTATTACAGGATCTTCGCCCAATAGCTCTCTTACAACTAATGCTCCATTTTCAACGGGAAGTTTGTTGGCTTTGGCCATTTCTTTATTAAGTAAAACATATTTTACTCCCAAAAATGGCATAACAATTTTTCCATATTTTTTAACTTCTGCCAAATCTTTTTTGGCATAATTTATTGGAATTGCAAAGCCAATGTTTTGAGCTCCCATTATCATGGCTGTGTTTACACCAATTACTTCTCCTTTCATATTGACTAGTGGTCCTCCGGAGTTGCCGGGGTTTATAGCCGCATCAGTTTGTATTAAGCCTCTTAGGTTTTGCATTTGATGGTCAATTCCGCCAAAAGCAGTAATATACCTTGATAAACCAGAGACTATTCCTGCAGATAATGTGTCGTGAAACTCTCCGAGAGGATTTCCAATAGCAACCACTTCTTCTCCTAGTTGAATTTTATTTGAATCTGCCATATTAATATATGAAAAGTTTCTGCCCTCAATTTTCAAGACCGCAGTATCATTGATGGGATTTCTTGATAAAACTTTAGCTGAATATTTATTTTTTGGGTCAACTATAACTGTATAATCTGCTATTGTGTCTGCAACAACGTGGTTTGAAGTAATTACATAACCGTCTCTTGAGATTATAAATCCAGACCCACCCCCAATTTGGGTTTTTTCCATGTGATTTTTTTGCCTATTATCCATCATTGGCATAATATATTCTTTTCCGCCATAAGGAAAAGAATAAAAATCTTCTACTTTGGGCAAATCTTTTGAAACCACAACAGTGATGACGGCAGGGCAGACTTTTTTGGCAATTTTTATAATCGGAGATGAATTTTTTAGCATATTTTTTATTTATTTTAATAATTGTACATATTTAAGAGAATAATTGCAAACAAGCAATTTTTGGGCTAATATTACCTTGAAATTGCTCTCGTAGTTAAATGGATATAACGGTTCCGTCCTAAGGAATAATTGGGGGTTCGATTCCCTCCGAGAGCACAAAATTTAATCTTAATTAAATTAAAAATTATGAAAAAAAATGTATTTTTTGAAAAAGGTTTTGTTCTGCCAATAATTATTGGAGCGATTGCTTTAGTAATAATAATTGGAGGAGCTCTTTATTTTGTATCTACTAAAAATTCAGCAAAAAACCAAGATTCTATGATGAATGAAAGCCAGTTAAGCGAAACGGTGGTAGAAAATATGGCAGAAGGCTATAAAGGTGAGTTGCTTGCGGGAGGCACATCTCCTTTGCTAGATTTTAATAAAGAAGATTATCAAAAGGCTTTAGCAACAGATAAGCTAGTTTTATTGTATTTTTATGCTAATTGGTGTCCTATTTGCAAAGAAGAGGTAAATAACTCTCTTTACCCTGCTTTTAATGAGTTGACTACAGATAAAGTAATAGGATTTCGCGTAAATTACAATGACAATCAGACAGATAATGATGAAAGAGATTTAGCCAGAGAATTTGGGATTGCATATCAGCACTCAAAAATATTGCTAAAAAATGGAGAAAGAGTTTTAAAGTCTCCTGAAAGTTGGAATAAGGCAAGATATTTTGAGGAAATCAATAAAAATCAATAAATGACACTACCACTTTTATTTGGCGCATTTATAGGGGGGTTAATTTCCTTTTTGGCTCCCTGTATATTACCCATAATTCCTGGTTTTTTATCTTATTTGGCTGGAACTAGCACTTTGGATGCTAGATCAAAAAGAAAAGAGATTTTTATTAACAGTGTCTTTTTTGTTATTGGATTTTCAGTTGTTTTTGCTACCTTAGGAGTGCTTTTAAATACTATTTTGGAATCTGTTGCCTACGATGTTCAAATCTGGCTTGGCAGAATTGGCGGAGTTTTAATCATATTCTTTGGATTATATTTAGTTGGACTAATAAAAGTTTATTTTTTAGAAAAAGAGTATAAATTTGGAGTAAAAATAAAATTTAAATCTCGCTACTTTACATCTTTTTTATTTGGTTTAGCCTTTGCATCTGGTTGGACTCCATGTGTTGGGCCGGCTCTGGGCATTATTTTGGGATTGGCGGCTACCGCTCCCGGATCTGCATTTTTTCTTTTGCTTGTTTATGCCTTGGGACTTGGTTTGCCTTTTCTTTTGGTTGGAGCATTTACAAGTCAAGCATTAAACTTTATTAACCGATATGCAAGACTGCTGAAATATATCAATATAATTTTTGGTGTTATTTTACTTATTTTAGGAGTTTTAGTTTTTACTCAAAAACTTTCTCAAATAGCAAATTTTGAATTCTTAAACAATATTATTTTATAGATGAAAAGTTAAGATAATAATCATTCTCTGCATGGTTTTTATGGGTCTAAAAAGTCATTTTTTTGCTATTTTAACTATACATTATTCATATTGCAAAGGCTTGACTAGGGTTCTTTAAAATAGTATCATCAATACAGTTGCATGTAGCGTAGATTTATCATATTGGTCGTTTTGTTATTAAATTAATCCAGTTAAATAACCCAGACCTTTGCTCTAGTTATATCTAGGTTGAAGGCCTGGGTTAGCCTATTTTAGGGCTATTTAACTGGTAAAATAGAAAACAACATGAGTAATAGCGAATATGACGCGTCCCTTCACAAACGAAGTAAGGTAAAAATGCTTTTGCCGGCCCTCGTTTTACCCATAGCCCTGCATTATTCCATAAGATTTACAGCGGGAATAATAGTGGGTTATGTTCTTTGTAAAATTTTCTGCATAGTGTTTCTAAAAACTGGAAAAGTAGATTCTATATTCTTAGATTATGGAAAGTGGAAAGTTCACCTACATCATTGGATTATGGGAATTGCGGTTTTAGGAATAATCTGGGCTTTAGATTTTTTCTACTTACCAACTTTCCTTGCTGGATTCATATGCGGAATAATTCTACAAGATATTTATGATTATAATGACTGGCATCAGGTAATTATCAAGAATGAAGATAATACAAAATAAAATATTTTAAGCAAAAATGCCCTTTGAAAATTAGGGCATTTTTGTTAGAGTGAAATAAATTAATGATTATATTGGCTCTCGTAGTTCAATGGATAGAATGCGAGCTTGCGGAGTTCGTGATGTTGGTTCGATTCCAACCGAGAGCACAAAATTAACTGCATTTTATGGTCTTTAAATATACACCTAAATGGTGTTTTTAATTACACTTGACAATACCCTAGTAGGGGTATAACATTTAGTAATGAAAAACGCAAATGATAAAAATAAAATTAGTATTAATAGACGCCTTAAGTTAATCGAAGGACAAATTAGAGGTCTTCAAAGAATGGTTGAGAAAGACACTTATTGCATTGATGTGATTACACAGACTTCTGCGGTGAAACAGGGTCTCTCTAATGTGGAAGATATGTTGTTAGAGAATCATCTGGGGAATTGCGTTATTAGTCAGATAAAATCTGGTGAAACTGACAAGGCCAAGGGAGAAATTTTAAAAGTGTATAAACTAAAGAGAAAATAAGATTTCTATTAAATTTTTAGTTTTTTTCTTACTTAGCATATAAAATTATGCATAGCGAAACCTACAATATTAAAGGAATGCATTGTGCTTCATGTTCTTCTTTGATTGAAAAGACTCTCAAGAAGGTTGATGGAGTCAAATCAGTAGAGGCTAATTTTGGAACAGAAACCGCCAAAATTTTTTTTGACGAATCAAAAACAAATATTCACAATCTTTCAGAAAAAATAGCACCACTTGGATATTCTTTCATTACAACAAACCCTTTAAATCATGACGGCCACTATATTAAAACCGCAGAACAAATGGGAATGACGGCAGAAGAGCATGCATCTCACACGGGCATTGGCCAGTCAAAATATCAGAAACTTGCAGAGGTTTCAAGCATGAGAATCAATCTGATTTCCATTGCTCCACTGGCTATTTTTAGTATTTTTTTGATGACATGGGATATTTTGGTGCAGTTTAATTTTGCCTATCCTCTGCCTGAATTTTTGGTAGAGTTCTTCCATCACCTACTGCCAATATTTGCTACATATTCTCTCTTTGTTATTGGCAAACCTTACCTAATGGGATTTTATCGTTTTTTAAGGTTTAGAAAAGCAAATATGGACTCTTTGATTGGTATTGGAACCTCTGTGGCCTTTTTGTACAGCTTTATTATTACTACCTTTGAAGAAACTTTGAGGCCGTTTTTGAATATTGAGCACACCTATTATGATGTGACCATAGTAGTTATTGCTTTTATTACGCTTGGCAAATATCTTGAGGCAAAAGCCAAAATTAAGACAGGAGATGCAATAGAAAAATTGCTTAATCTTCAAGCAAAAACTGCAACTGTGGTTAAACAAGGCAAAGAGCAGGAAGTTTCTATAAAGGAAGTAGTTCACGGCGACTATATAATTATAAAGCCCGGATCAAGAATACCTGTTGATGGATTCATCACAGAAGGGGTTTCGTTTGTTGACGAATCAATGATCAGCGGAGAGCCAATACCAGTTGAAAAGAAAGTAAATGATAAAGTTGTTGCTGGAACCATAAATACCACAGGAGCTTTTACCTTTAAGGCAACAAAAGTAGGCGCTGAAACTCTTTTGGCTCATATTATAAAGATGGTTCAGGACGCACAGGGAAGTAGGGCTCCAATTCAGGCGTTAGCTGATAAGATTTCGGCGGTATTTGTACCAATTGTTATGGTGCTTTCATTTATTTCTTTGGGTGCGTGGCTTATTATCGGTACATCATATTTTGGTTTTGCTCAAGCAGTTTCTTATGGATTAGTTTCTTTTGTGGGCATTCTTGTTATTGCCTGTCCATGCGCTCTTGGATTAGCTACACCGACAGCTATTATTGTTGGTGTTGGGAAGGGTGCAAAAGAGGGAATCCTAATTAAAGATGCTGCCACTCTTGAAAAACTTCACAGCATTGATACTGTGGTTGTTGATAAAACTGGCACCATAACTAAGGGTAGACCAGAATTAGTTGGATTTAAAAATAGTTCAAAACTTTCTGACGAAAAACTATTATCCATTTTTGCTACACTGGAAAAAAAGTCAGAGCATCCCATAGCACATGCCATATTGGAGTATGTAAGGCTTAAAAATATTTCATCTCTTGAGGCATTAGATTTTGAAGTTATAAAAGGGAAAGGAATTAAAGGAACAATTGAGGGCGAGGAATATTTTAGCGGTAATGCAAAATTAATCAGCGAACTAGGATTGTCCTTTGACGAAAAAGGCATTGAAAAGGATGCTTCACAAGGCAAAACACCAATTATTCTTGCAAATAATAAAGAAGTGTTGGGTGTTATTTTGGTTGCTGATGCAATTAAATCAGAAGCTAAAGATGCCGTAAAAAGTCTCCACAAAATGGGTATTAAAGTAATAATGCTTACGGGAGATCATGTGAATACCGCCAAAGCCATTGCAAATGAGGTAGGTATTGATGAAGTTATAGCACAAGTACTTCCTGAAGATAAATTAAAAAAAATAAAAGAGTTGCAGATGCAGGGGTGTAAAGTAGCAATGGCCGGAGATGGCATTAACGATGCTCCCGCTTTGGCTCAAGCTGATGTTGGTATTGCTATGGGAACAGGCACTGATGTAGCTATAGAAACTGCAGGAATTACATTGCTTCATGGGGATGTTTCAAAAATAGTAAAAGCAATAAGATTATCAAAGTTTACGATGAGGGGAATAAAACAAAATCTTTTCTGGGCATTTATTTACAATATTGTTGGGATTCCCTTGGCTGGAGGTGTATTCTTTCCATTTTTTGGATGGCTGTTGAACCCAGTTTTTGCTGGAATGGCCATGGCTTTTTCAAGTGTTTCAGTGGTTGCAAATTCACTTAGACTTAAATTAAAAAAACTATAATATGGAAAAATATAAGTTTCATGTTAAGGGAATGCATTGCGCTTCTTGTGTAGTGCTTACAGAAAGTCAGTTAAGCGATTTACCGGGAGTTTTTAATGTGAAAGCATCACTAAAGCAATTAAGCGTTGAGGTCACCGGAGATTTTGGCAGTAAAACTCCAGAAGATATCGCCAAAGATTTGAGCGTTGTTTTAAAGCCTTATGGCTATGAGCTTTCAATAGATGTTCAGAGTCACAATCCTAAATGGAGAGGCTTTTTGTTTGCTGTCCCATTGGCTTTGGGCTTTATAATATTTTTTATTATTTTGCAAAAGATTGGACTGGTTAATTTAATAACAACTTCAGATGTCAATTATGGAACAGCATTTCTTATTGGGCTTGTTGCTTCAGTTTCAACCTGCATGGCTGTTGTTGGAGGATTGGTTCTTTCTATATCGGCTAATTTTGCCAAGCATGGAGACAAATTTCAGCCGCAGATTTTATTTCACATAGGACGATTGATTTCTTTTGTTATTCTGGGTGGAATTATTGGTGCGTTGGGAGCTGTATTTAAAATTGGCGCAACAGGAACATTTATTTTAAGTATAACTGTTGCTTTGGTGCTGTTTATTTTGGGAATTAACTTATTGGATATTTTTCCATGGGCAAAAAAAATTCAACCGACAATGCCACACTTTATTGGCAAAAGAATGCATAGTTTTAAAGATATTAATCACACGCTAACGCCTCTGCTTGTTGGTGTTGTTACATTTTTTTTACCATGCGGATTTACTCAGTCAATGCAGATTTACACTCTGACTACAGGCAGTTTTTTTACGGGGGCTCTTATTATGACTGCATTTGCCATTGGCACGCTTCCAGTTTTATTATTACTAAGCTTTAGTTCTGTTGGGATTCACAAAAAAACACAATCAGGAATATTTTTTAAGACAGCAGGATTGATTGTTTTATTTTTTGCTATACTGAATTTAATAAGTGCTTTTGCGGGAGCAGGCATTATACCACCACTATTTAATTTTTAGTAAAAATTTAAAAATTATATGAAAACAAAAATAATCTTAGTAATCATCATAGTCTTATGCACTTTTTTTATAGGAATGATGCTTTTTATAAAATATTACAGTCCCAAAGAAAAAAGTAATCAGCTTTTAAGCAATGTAAGCGTTGTTGATGGGAAACAGATTATTAGTATAACAGCCAAAGGGGGATATTTTCCAAGAATTACTAACGCAAAGGCAGATATTCCAACTACTATAAAATTAAATACTAAAGCAACCTTTGATTGCTCTTCAGCTATTGTCATTCCGGGAATCAATTACAGGAGTTATTTGCCTCCTTCAGGGGAAACAATTATTGATATTCCTTCTCAAAAAGCAGGTTCTTCAATGAATGGGACATGTTCTATGGGTATGTACGGTTTTGTGATAAATTTTAATTAGTTTCTTGTAATTCAAATTCAAAAAATCTGATAAAAATGTCAGATTTTTTTGTTTGCATAATTATTTTTTAGTTATCCACAGGTTAATTTTACTATGGAGAAAACGGTTGTTTGACACGAGTTCTATTTATTTTGTAAAATGTATTAACTTCGCAAAAAAAACTTGCGAAGTTTAAAATCTAAATTTTCATAAAATAAATGGAGACTACAATTACAAGAAGAGATGGGACAAGAGAGCCTTTTAACGCTGATAGAATTAATAGGTCAATTGAAAGGGCTAGTTTTGGTTTAATTGACCCAATTGCCAAAGTGACTCAAGTGGCAACTGATACGAAGATTACTATATATGATGGCATTACAGAAGAAGAATTAGATTTGGCAACAATTAATGCAGCTGTAGAGAATATAAAAGATGACCCAGACTATGATAAAATTGCAGTTAGATTGCTTTTAAAAACAGTTTACAAGAGGGTTTTGGGAGAATATGGTTCTGATAGAGAGTTATTGGGCAAAATTCACAAAGAAAAATTTCCAGAGTTTGTAAAAAGAATGGTGGCTGAAAAGATTTTTGATGAAAGAATGGAAAAAAACTTTGACCTACAAAGATTAGCTAACGCTCTTGATATTTCAAGAGATGAAATTTTTATTTACGCTGGGCTCTCAAGTTTACTACATAGGTATTCTGCAAAAGATAAAAATCAAAAACCGGCTGAGACTCCCCAATATTTTTTTATGAGAGTTGCAATGGGGGTTGCCTACAATGAAAAAGATCCAACTGAATGGGCGATAAAGTTTTATGAAAAAATGTCTAGCCACGAGTATATTGCCGGAGGATCTACTAATATAAATTCTGGATCTTTGAATCCAGCCCTCTCAAATTGTTTTTTGCTGGAAATTCATGACGATATGAACCATATTTCAAAGTCGGTGGCCGATGTCATGTTGCTGAGTAAAGCTTCAGGAGGAATTGGAGCCTCAATCACCAAATTAAGAGCAACAGGCTCCCCTCTTTCATCTAATAACACAACTTCTTCTGGTCCCACTCCTTTTGCAAAAATAATTGATACAGCAATTCGCGCAATTCAAAGAGGAGGAAAAAAGAAGGGAGCGTTGTGTTTTTATATGGAAAACTGGCACTATGATTTTCCAGACTTTATTGAGTGGCGACATAACGCAGGAGATGACTACTTGAGAATGAGAACAGCTGACACTGCTGTTTTTATGTCAGATGAATTTATGAAGAGAGTTGAGGCAAAAGCTGACTGGTATATGTTTGACCCAAAGGAGGTGCCGGATTTAAATGAGCTATACGGTAAAGCCTTTTCAGCACGATATAACGAATATATTAAAATGGCCGAAGAAGGAAAGTTGAGAATGTTTAAGAAAGTTCCTGCTACGGAGCAATACAGGCAAATACTAGTTGCCTTACAAACAACCTCCCATCCATGGCTTACATATAAAGACTCAATAAATTTAAGGGCCTTAAATAATAATACAGGCACAATTCATATGTCTAACTTGTGTACCGAAATTTGTTTACCTCAGGATAAAAATAATATTGCGGTTTGTAATTTAGCTTCAATGAATTTAGTGGCTCATTTAAAAAAGAGGCAAATGGACTGGCAAAAACTAGAAGAGTCAACCAGATTAGCTGTAAGGCAATTAGATGACTTAATAGATATTAATAAGTTGCCGGCACCTGAAGCCGAAAGATCTGACAAAGAAAATAGAGCCATTGGATTAGGCGTAATGGGTTTTTCAGATGCCATTGAGCAATTGGGAATTCCCTATGATAGTCCTCATGCTTATGACTTTGCTGATAAAGTTTTTGAGTTTATAAGTTATATGGCGATTGATGAGTCAGCAAATTTGGCTCAAGAAAGAGGCAGTTATAATAATTTTCAAGGGTCTGAATGGTCAAAAGGAAAAGTTCCGGTTGATACAATGGCAAGATTAGAAGAAGAAAGAGGAATGGCAATCGATGTTGATAAAAAATCAAAACAAAATTGGCTTGATTGGGATGCCCTAAGAGTTAA
>VGLO01000008.1 GCA_016866675.1 Candidatus Staskawiczbacteria bacterium
AAAAGAAAAGAGAAAGCAAGAAAAGTTAAGCAAACCAAAATAATATAATCCTAATCTACTAATTTATACGAATACTACAAATTAGTATTCGTGGAATTCGTATTATTTATGTTAAAGCAACAAATTCAATCAGATGCCATCAGTGCTATGAAGGAAGGCAAGAAAGATGTTTCTGAAATTCTGCGCATGGTTTTGTCTAATATAAATGCAAAAGAAAAAGAAAAGAGATACAAAATATCAAAAGACCTGCCTGCACATGCAGGAGAGCCAAGCTTATTAGAAGAAGATTTAAGTAAGAAATCAGAATTATCAGAAGATGAATTAATTTCTGCTGTATCCTCTGAAATAAAAAAGAGAAAGGATGCAATTGTTTTGTATGAAAAAGGAGAGAGGCCTGAATTGGCAGAAAAAGAAAAAAAGGAAATTGAAATTATACAAAAATATCTGCCAGAACAATTATCTGGAGATGACTTAATAAAATTAGTTGAAGAGTCAGTGGCTAATGTGGGAGCAAAAGAAATAAAGGATATGGGAAAAGTGATGGCGGATTTAAATCCAAAGATAAAGGGCAAGGCAGATGGAGGAGAGGTCTCAAAAATTGTAAAAGAATTTTTAGTAAAATAAAAAAACCGCCTTCTGGCGGTTTTTGATTTACCGATAATATTGTAGAATAAAACTAAACTCTTTTGGAGGTTGTTATTATAAACGATGAAGAAATTCGTTTATTAATTGAGGATCCCAAGTTTGTTGAACATTTTATTAAAGAATGGATGCGGGATTGGGAAAATGCTAAAAAATGTTTCTGCGGAGATAGGTGCGACTCACTATTTGGCAATGTAGAAAAGTGCCTAATCTGCCTTTCAAAGCCAACCGCAGAGTGTATGAGATTAGTTGTGTATAGCAAGGTGTGCGCCCTGCTTTTTTTATGGTTAAATTATTGTATAATAGCACAATGATTGAAATAAATAATTTAACAAAATTTGCTGTGGATAAACGGTTTTTTTTGGGTGTTGCAAAATTAGTTTTAAAAGGCGAAAATAGAGAATTGGAGGATTTATCTATTGCTTTTGTGGGTCCTGAAGAAATTAAAAAATCAAACAAAGAGTATAGAGGCAAAGATAAGCCAACAGATGTTTTGAGTTTTGGGTCAAAAATGGGTTTTGAGAAAGATTTTATGGAAGTTGTAATTTGTCCTGAAGTTGTGGCTAAAAAAACTAACTCGTCTGGAGATGAATTAAAAAGGGAGTTAGCAAAATCGTTAATCCACGGCATTCTTCATAATTTAGGATACGACCACGAGAGATCAGAAAAAGACGAGGAAGTTATGGAGCAAAAACAGAATCAATATTTATTAAAAATTTAAGTTTTTATTCTAGATTCTAGTTTATAGATTCTAGGTTATATAATTAATGGCAAGAGCAAAAATAATTACGGGTTTAGATATTGGGACTAATTCTATTAAAGTTTTGGTTGCTGAAAAAAGAGGAAACGAATGGAATGTTTTGTCTTACTCCTCAATACCTTCTTTTGGTTTAAGAAAGGGTTCGGTCACCAATTTAGAAGAGACTTCAAGAAATATACAAACTTTAATAGCTGGAGCTGAAAGGGATATAGGAAGAAGAATAAATTCTGTCTATGTTAATATGGGCGGTAGTCACCTTTATGTGACTCCTTCAGACGGCTTGATTTCTGTTTCAAGAGCAGATCATATAATTTCTCAAGAGGATATTGATAGGGTTTTACAAGCAACAAGGGCAATTAATATTTCCAGAAATGAGGAAATATTAGATGTTTTTCCAAAAGAGTTTATTATTGATGATCAAAAAGGTGTAAAACATCCCTTGGGTTTAAGTGGAGTAAGGCTTCAAGCAAAAGTCCTTTTGCTTTGCTACTTTCAACAAAACTTTGTAAATCTTACCCAAGCCGTTCTTTCTGCCAAACTTCAAATTGATGATATTATTCCATCTCCGTTGGCTGCAGCAGAGTCTGTTTTAACAAGAGAACAAAAAGAAGCCGGAGTTGCTCTGATTGATATTGGTGCTTCAACAACTAGTCTAGCTGTTTTTGAGGAGGGAGATTTAGTTCATTTGGCCGTTTTTCCATTGGGTTCAGGAAATGTGACTCATGATTTAGCAATTGGTTTAAAAACAGAGATCGCAACCGCTGAAGATATTAAAAAACAATATGGAAGTTGCATATTGTCAGAAAAAGGAGAAAAAGAAAAGAAGGGATCATCTTTGAAAGGTAAATTGGCTCAAAACCAAAAACCAGATCCTATTACATCTCTGCCAGTTTCATTTACTAAAAAGAATCTGGTTGATATTATTGAGCCAAGAGTTTCTGAAATATTTGATTTAATGCAAAAAGAGCTAAAGAAAATTGGACGCCAAGAATTGCTTCCCGCTGGAGTTGTTTTAACGGGCGGAGGAGCAAAACTTTCTCGCATTAAAGATTTAGCAAAAGAAAGATTAAAACTTCCATGCAGGATTGGTTATCCAAAAGACATTATTGGGCTTCAAGAGGATCCTTCTCTGGCTACTGTTGCCGGCCTTGTAATGAGTAGTCCTGATTTTTACGAAGAGGGCTCAAACTCAATGTCTTTTGAATTTATGAAGAGATGGTCTTCAAAATTCAGAAGAATGTTTAGGGTTTTTATACCGTAATTAATAAAATGAAAAACGTAGTTAAACAATTTGAAAACAACTTTTCAATACCTGATTTTAAATTACAAACAAAAGGCATGCCCCAGATTAAAGTTTTTGGAGTTGGAGGGTCAGGCTCCAATACAGTTTCAAGAATAAATAACGCAGGTGTTTTGGGGGTTGAACTGGTTGCTTTAAATACAGATGTTCAAGCGCTTCATTTTTGCAAGGCTCAAAAAAAGATTTTAATCGGAAAAAATATCACAAAGGGTTTGGGGGCAGGTATGGATGAGGGCCTGGGAAAGGCAGCTGCACTAGAAAATAAAGAAGAGATTATTCAAGCCCTTAAAAAAACAGATATGGTTTTTGTTACCTGTGGATTGGGAGGGGGGACAGGAAGTGGGGCTTCGCCTATAATATGCGAGCTGGCAAAAAGTATGGGAATTTTAACCGTAGCTATTGTGACAACACCATTTTCTTTTGAGGGTGAGCAAAGAAGGCAAATTGCCAAGAAAGCAATGGAAAGCCTGAGGGGTAAGGTAGATTCTCTTCTAGTTGTCCAAAACGATAAACTTTTAAAAATAATTGATGAAAAAACTACTGTTTCCAATGCTTTTGAGGTTTGTGATGATATTTTAAAACAGGCGGTTTTGGGAATAACTGATTTAATTTTAGCTCCTGCCATAATCAATATTGACTTTGCCTCTGTAGTATCAGTTATGAAAAATTCAGGAAAAGCATTATTTGGTATGGGAAAAGCCAGTGGTCAGAATAGGGCTATTGAATCAGCTAATCAGGCAATTAATTCACCACTACTTGATTTTTCAATTAAGGGGTCAAGGGGAATATTGTTTAATGTTTCAGGAAACGATACAACTTTAAATGAGATAAAAGAAATTGGAAAATTTATTACAGAAAACGCCGATAAAAAAGCTAAAATAATTTTTGGGGCAATAAAAGACAGTACTTTAAAAAAGGGAGAATTAAAGGTGACTTTAATTGCTACTAAATTTTAAAATGGAAAAAATTAGAGAAACAAATGATAATAATTATGAGTTAGATCCTTCTGATGAGGTTTTAAATCCAGAAGAAAGTTTTGAAGATCTCTGGGATAAAAGCGAGGATAGTAAAGAAATTGAAACTTTTGCTAAAACAGATACATTTGAAATTATCAGTAAAGATTACTTGAGAGAGATAAATGAGTTGGAGCGTGATAAAAAAGAGTTAATAGAAAGGTTGCATAAAGAAGGACTTATTGATAAAAAATCTTGGGAAGGCGTGGTTTTAATTTTTAAAGATAAGCAAGAATTACTTGAGGCAAACGAGATAGAAGAAATAAGAAAAATGATGTTTAGAGAGTTTAAAGTAAATAATAAAAGAGATAGAAGGATGGAAGGAATTGGTTTAGAACCTGTAGAAAAAACTAATGTAATTGTAAAAAAGAAAGCTGCTTAGCAAATGAGCTCGTCAAAAAAACTTTTTTATTTTTGCTTATCTGTAATACTAGGAATTTTTGCGAGTTTAATAATTAAAATTCCCCACATATTTTTGTGGGGAATTTTAATTTTAGGCGTATCTTTTGTATTTACATATTTTTTGCCAAAAAGATTTGAGAAAATAAATTTTGCGATAATTGGATTTTGTTTCTTATTTTTTGCTTTGGGTATATCAAGGGGGCAGGTTTCTTTATTAGAGATAGAGGGTGACTTAGTGAGAAAGTTAAATAATAGGGAGGATGTGGTTGTCTTAACGGGGGTAGTTGTAGAAGAGCCAGATATTAGGCAAAACCATCAGAATTTAAGAGTAAAGATAGATAAAACAAAAAGCATTGTTTTGGTTTCTGCAAATTCAAGGCCTATTGTTAGTTATTTAGACAAGGTAAGAATAACTGGCAAATTAAAAACACCGGAAGTTTTTGATGGGTTTAATTACAAAAATTACTTAATAAAAGAAAAAATATATTCTGTTATGGGTTTTCCTAAAGTAGAAGTTATTTCAAAAGAGCATGAGTATAATATTTTTTCTTATTTATACGAAAAAATATTATTTATAAAGGACAAGTTTAGCAAATCAATTAATTCTAGATTTGAAGGTGAGAGTGGGGCTTTAGTAAAAGGAATAATATTGGGAGACAACAAGTCAATGAGTCAGGAAACAAAAGATAAGTTTAGCTCTGCTGGACTGAGCCATCTTACAGCAATTTCTGGACTTAATATTGTAATACTAAGCTCAATTTTAATGTCTCTGATGCTTTTTTTGGGCTTTTGGAGACAGCAATCTCTTTACTTGTCATTTGTTATTCTTTGGTTTTATACTGCTTTGGTTGGGTTCCCTGCCTCTGGAGTTAGGGCGGCAATTATGGCAAGTATATTGTTGTTGGCTGAGTTTTTTGGACGACAAAACACATCTTCAAGAACAGTTGTTTTGTCGGCTACTGTAATGCTCTTGCTGAATCCTTTTTTGTTAATTTATGACGTTGGTTTCCAGCTTTCTTTTTTAGCGGTATTAGGAATAATACACTTTAATCCTTTGTTAGATATTCTTTTTAAATTTACTACAAAATCAGAATCAAGAATAATTGATATTTTTTACAAGAAATTAAACAATTTAAGAGAAATTATTTTTGTGACAATTTCTGCTCAAATTTTAACTATTCCAATAATTATTTATAATTTTGGCTCACTTTCTTTAATTTCTCCTATTACAAACCTCTTGATTTTACCGTTTATACCACCACTTATGCTATTTGGGTTTTTGTCTGCATTTTTTGGAATTTTCTCAAGTTTTATTGGATGGGTTTTTTCTTTGCCGTGTCAGATAATTGTTTTTTATATTTTAAAAGTTGCAGATATTTTTTACAAGAGCTGGGCAAGGCTTCCATTTGAAAATATGCCATTTGCTTGGGTTTTAATATACTACTTGTTAGCAGGAGGATTAATTTTTTGGTTAAACAGAAAGCTAAAGAAAATTATTTAAAAATAATAGAAAAAAAGGTATAATCTACTCAAATGGAAGATTTTATTAAAAAAGAAAAAAAGGCTTGGATTATAACCGTAGATATGGGTTATGGACATCAAAGGACTGCATATCCTCTGAAGTTTTTGTCTCCAAATTACAAAGTCATAAATGCTAACCATTATGAAGGAATACCTCAAAGAGATAAAAAGCTCTGGTATTATGGGAGGCTTTCATATGAATTTATTTCTCGTTTCAGAAGCGTGCCCTTTGTAGGTGAAAAAGTTTGGGCCGTTTTTGATCATTTTCAAAGAATTGTGGGATATTACCCAAAAAGAGATTTATCTAAAATAACTCTAAATCAAAGAATACCATTTTTTTTGATGAAAACTGGGTGGGGAAGGGATTTGGTAAATAGATTAAAAAGAAATAGGCTACCCATTATCTCTACATTTTTTTCTCCTGCTTTTATGGCAGAAGAGTTTGATTACTCAGGAGACATATACTGTGTAATATGTGATGCAGATATATCAAGGGCGTGGGTTTCTTTACATCCCAAAAGAAGTGATATTAAATATTTTGTCCCTAATTCCTGGACTAGAGAAAGACTGCAACAATATGGAGTCAAAAAAGAAAATATATTTACTACCGGATATCCTTTACCAAAAGAAAACATAGGAGGAGAAAATATGGATATTTTAAAAAAGGATTTAGGGTATCGTATTTTAAATCTTGATCCAAAAGGAAATTATAGAAAAATTTACAAACCCCTAATAAAAAGTTATTTAGGCGAGCTTCCGTCACTACCCAATCATCCTCTAACTATTATGTTTTCAATAGGAGGGGCTGGGGCACAAAAAGAAATTGGGGCTCAGATTATCAATAGCTTAAAAGATAAAATTTTAGATAAAAAAATACGAGTTATTATTTCGGTTGGAGTAAGGGAGGAGTTAAGAGAGTATTTTCAAAACCATGTTAAAGGATTGCAACTTGATGGTTGGGCACATATTTTATCTGGAAAGAATATGAATGACTATTTTGAAAAATTCAACAAAGCTTTAAGGACAACAGACATTTTATGGACAAAACCTTCAGAACTTTCTTTTTACTCTGGCCTTGGAATTCCCATAGTGATTGCTCCACCGTTGGGCTCTCAAGAGGACTTTAATAAAAAATGGCTTTTGCATATTGGCTCAGCCATAGAGGCCGACAACCCAAAATACGCAGACCAATGGATTTTTGATTTGCTAGACTCTGGAGATTTTGCAGAGATGGCAATGCAAGGATTTATTGAGATTAAGTCTTTGGGAACATATAATATAGAGCGCATAATATCTGAATAAAATGATTTCTTGGTTTTTTATAATAATTGTAGCTTATTTTTTATTTAGTATAGCTTCTTTCGGTGATAAGCTTGTTTTAAAGCAAGCTCAAAGTCCTAAACTATATATTTTTTATGTTGGAATTTTAAGCGTTTTAACTGTTTTTTTGATTCCCTTTTTTGGAATTTCAATTCCAAGTACTAAAAGTTTTTTTTGGATTATTTTAACTTCACTAACAGTAATGTTGGGATTGTACTTTTTGTACTATGCAATAGAAAAGTATGAAGTCTCAAGAGTCATACCAATTACCGGATCAACACAACCATTATTTATACTATTTTTTAGTTGGCTGATTAGTGGCTCAGAGATACTGAAATTAAATAATATTTTAGCATTTTTAATATTGATTATTGCCAGTATGATAATTTCTTTAAACAAAAAGCTTAATCTTACAAAGGGATTATTATTAACTGCTATTATTGCATCGTTTGTTACTAGTTTGAGCTTTATATTTACTAAATTAGTTTTTAACTACGAGACATTTTTTAATGGTATAATCTGGATAGGCATTTTTAATTTTCTATTTGTTTTGCTATTATTTCTTGATAAAAGCATAAGGGATGAGGTTTTATATAAAAGAAATTCAAGTAAAAAAATACCAATACCATTTATTATTTTAGCGCAGTTATCTGGTGGATTGGGTGGGATATTGCAAAATTATGCAATATATCTAGCCCCAATATCTAGTCTTGCAATCATTAATGTACTTAGGGTAATTCAATATGTTTTCTTATTTATAATTACATGGTTGTTTTCAGCAGTATTTCCAAAGTTAATAAAAGAAGATATTACAAAAAAATCAATTACAGGGAAAGTAATTTCCATTATATTAATAATAATAGGATTGGGACTTTTGTTTCTTTTGTAAAAAATGGATAAATTAAGAAAAAAAATAATACTATTTACAGATGCTTGGCAACCTCAAGTAAATGGAGTTGTCAGGTGTGTTGAAGTTGTAAGGGATTTTCTCGAAAAAGATAATTTTAATGTAATTTTAGTCCATCCAGGTGATTTTAAATCGTATTCATTATCTATTTATCCTGAAATAAAATTTGCTACTTTCACAAAATCAAAAATTAACAAAATTATCAGGGATGAAAAACCAGACTTTGTTCATATTTTCACAGAAGGACCAATAGGGTTTACTGCCAGATCTGTTTGCTTGAAGCAGGGCGTTAAATTTACAACTTCACATCACACCAATTTTCAGTATTACATAGAGCATTATATTAAAATAAGTTTGCCCATAATTTTTAAATCTGTGTATGCTTATTTAAAGTGGTTCCACAATGCAAGTGACAATACAATGGTGATTACAGAGAGTATAAAAAGAAACTTAGAAAAAAGAGGTTTCCTGCACTTATCTTTATGGACGCTAGGCGTGGACTTGGAATTATTTAAAAGGAATGAAAGTTCTAATATAAAAAATCAATATAAATTACAATCTCCAGTGTTTGTTTATTTTGGAAGAATTTCTAGAGAAAAAAATTTAGAAGAATATTTAAAACTTGATTTGCCTGGAACAAAGCTTGTTATTGGTGGAGGGCCCATGAAAGATAAATTAGAAAAGAAATATGGGAAGACAAATATTTTTTTAGGTTATAGAAAGGGTCAGGAGTTGGTAGATTTTTTATCTGTGTGTGATGTTTTTGTATTTCCATCTAAAACTGATATTTTTCCCCTTTCAATAGTTGAAGCATTTGCCTGTGGTCTTCCTGTTGCTGCTCACAATGTTATGGATTTAAATGAATTGGTAAAAGAGGGGGTAGGTTTTTTAGATGAAGATTTAAAAATTGCTTCAATAAAGTGTTTAAATATTCCAAGGGAAAATTGTCGAAATTACGCATTGGGATATTCTTGGGAAAATTCAGTTAAATATTTTAAAGAAAATTTAGTTTCTAATTAATGACTAAAGCCAAGAAAGCAATATTTATAGTTATTTCGATAATAATTTTTCTTGTTGTTTTTTATATTACCCTAATGTATGGAGTAGGGTTTGATAGAAAAAATGTGAATTGGGGGATTGATTTTTCTCAAATGCAGGCAGAAGCCTTGGGTCTTGATTGGCAAGAAACATACTTGGCAATTATAAATGATTTGGGTGCAAAAAACATTAAACTTCACACACAGTGGGATTTTGTTGAAGGTAAAAAAGATGATTACTATTTTAATGACATTGACTGGCAGATTCAGCAGGCAGAAAAATATAATGTAAATATTATTTATGTTTTGGGATTGAAAACTGGCAGATGGCCTGAATGTCATGATCCAGATTGGGTGCAGGGTCTCACAAAGCAAAAACAGCAAGATGAAGTTATTGAGTATATGACAGAGGTTGTTAATAGGTACAAAGATAGTAAGTCAATTATTTATTGGCAAGTAGAAAACGAACCCTTATTGCAGTTTGGAGAATGTCCTTCATGGTATTATGATGATGTTGATTTTTTGAAAAAAGAGATTGATTTAGTAAGATCATTGGATTCAACAAGGAAAATTATCATATCTGACTCCGGTGAATTGTCTTGGTGGCTTGAAGCTTCAAAAATTGGCGACATAGTTGGAACTACAATGTATAGAAAGGCATGGGTTGATATAAAAAGTTTTGGTTTTGGTATAAATTTACCAAATTTTTATGGAACTTATCCAATTCCTCCAGCAGTATATTACTATAAGTCAAAACTTGTTAATCTCTTTTTTGGTAAAGAAGTAATCTGTGTTGAGTTACAGGCTGAGCCATGGGCGAGCAAGCCAATATACGAAGCTTCGCTGAATGAACAACAAAAAACAATGAATGAAAATCAATTTGACTCAAATGTAAGGTATGCTAAAAAAACAGGCCTAGGTACATTTTATTTTTGGGGAGCTGAATGGTGGTATTGGCTAAAGACTAAAGAAGGTCAACCAGAAATATGGGACAAAGCAAAAACATTGTTTTTAAAATAACTTTTTAAATTTAAAAAATAAGTAATATCTTGAAATATTTTTGGTATATTTATATATTAAATTAAATAATTAATTTTAAAAATAAATATGTACGATCTCCCAAAAGTAAATTTTAAAAAACAAAAAGAAAAAATACTTGCTATCATAAATAGTAATTTTTTCAAGGTAACATTTTTTGCTGTTATTATAATAGTTGCTTTTGCTTTTGTGACAGGTAAAGTTTCTTGGTATTTACTGCAAAATCAGGCAAATGAATTTTTAAATAGAGCAAAAAACGAATTAAAACTGGGTGAATTTGTTGTAGATGAAAAACCTGCAGAAAAATATGTATCAAGAGTTGATTACGAGCAAGCGATTATAGACACGGTAAAATCTGCTTCACCCTCTGTGGTTAGCATTGTAATTTCCAAAAACTTACCTGTGTATGAGCAACAACTTATTAATCCTTTTGGAGATGTTCCTGGGTTTGATTTTCAAATACCCCAGTATGTTCAAAGGGGGACAGAATTAAAGCAGGTGGGGGCTGGGTCTGGGTTTATTGTTTCAGAAGATGGGTTAGTTTTAACTAATAAGCATGTTGTCCTTGATAAGTCAGCTGAATATACTGTTTTAACAAATGATGGCAAAAAATATTCAGCTAAAGTTTTGGCCTTAGACCCTGTGCAAGATTTGGCAATTCTGAAAATAAATTCAATAGAAAAGTTTCCAGCTATAAAACTTGGTGATTCAAACAGTATTGAGATTGGGCAGGGCGCAATTGCAATTGGAAACTCATTGGGTGAATTTAGAAATACTGTTTCAGTGGGAATAATTTCTGGTTTAGGCAGGACGGTTTTTGCATCAGGGAGCGCTGGTTTTTCTGAAACATTAGAAGATATTATACAAACTGATGCGGCTATTAATCCCGGAAACTCCGGTGGACCATTGCTTAATCTAAAGGGAGAAGTTATTGGCGTAAATGTGGCAATGGCTCAAGGAGCTCAATCGATTGGCTTTGCAATTCCAATTAATATTGCCAAAAGAGATATTAATCAGGTTGTTTTAACAAATAAAATAACATATCCTTTTTTAGGCGTAAGATATCTTTTGGTTGATGATAAGGTAAAAAAAGATTATGAGTTGTCTGTTGACTATGGGGCTCTAATAATCAAGGGGGACAATGGCGAGATTGCTATTACTAAAGACTCTTCAGCTGAAAAGGCGGGAATTAAAGAGGGAGATATTATTTTGGAATTTGGAAAAGAAAAAGTGACAAAAGAAAACTCATTGTCAAAAATAATATCAAGATATAGTCCAGAAGACAGCGTTGAAGTAAAAGTAATGAGAAATGGTTCAGAAATTAGTTTGACTGTGATTTTGGGAGAAAGAAATTAAATACAAGTGAAAAGGCGTTCTTTGTAGAACGCCTTTGGGTGAGCATTGCTCACTTCTTCTTTTTCTTTTTGCTCCCACTGCCAAATAAAATCTGGGAGGGGAGCCTGACCAGCCATACCAGCAGGTCCGTTAGGCGGAAAACCACCCAACGGGCAAATCCGTTTGCCCATTTGCCAGAGTTGCCAGAAGGGATTCCAGCAACTAGCAGGAAGGCATACATTACCACAATGAGGCTAAATAGCCTCATAATTGCCTCCGCACCGGGGTCCATGACGGCTCCTTTTCTGAAGGGGCGAAATTCAAATAACTGCCCTAATTATATAACAAATATAAAATATTGTCAACTTGATTTTTCCTTTTGATTTTTCTATACTGGAGTTATCAGACTAGTATTTACACTGATAATTAAATAAAAATATTATGAATGGAGGAGGAGCAAATTTCACAAATAAGGCCCAAGATGCTATTTTATCAGCTCAATCCTTGGCTCAAGAAAAAGGGCAGCAGCAAATAGATGCTTTGCACCTGCTTTTTGTTTTACTTTCACAGGAGAACTCAATTGTTATTACTCTTTTGCAAAAAATAGGTATTGATATTGATGTTTTAAAAAAGAAAACAGATTCTCAAATTGCAAAAATTCAACCGATGTTGGCCCCTACAACTTTTGGCCAGTTTTATCTAACTCAAGACATGGCAAAGGTTTTAGAGCGTGCCAGACAAGAGTCTATAAAAATGCAGGATGAATTTATTTCAGTAGAACATTTGTTTTTGGCTCTGCTTGATACAAAATCAATCGCAAAAGATATTTTAGAAAAACAAACATTTTTATTGCACGGCGCTGGATTAGGAGCTCAAAAATTAGATTATAATAGTGTTTTTAAAACTTTAAGCCAAATAAGGGGAGACCAAAAAATTACAGACCCAGAACCCGAATCCAAATATCAAGTAATAGAAAAGTATACAAGAAACCTAACCAATCTTGCCTCTCAAGGAAAGATTGACCCGATTATTGGCAGAGATAATGAAATAAGAAGGTTAATGCAAATAATTTCTCGCAGGACTAAAAATAATCCCGTTTTAATTGGGGAAGCCGGAGTAGGAAAAACAGCTATTGTTGAAGGATTTGCTCAGAGGATTGCAAGGGGAAATGTACCAGAATTCTTAAAAAATAAAGAAGTAATATCTTTGGATTTGGGGGCTATTATTGCGGGTACCAAATACAGAGGAGAATTTGAAACAAGAATAAAGGCTTTGCTAAAAGAAATTAGCAGAGCTTCAACAAGATATGTTTTGTTTATTGATGAGCTTCATACATTGGTTGGGGCTGGAGCTGCTGAGGGCGCAATTGACGCCTCAAACTTGTTAAAACCGGCATTGGCCAGAGGGGAATTGCGGGCAATTGGAGCTACAACTTTAAAAGAATATCAAAAATATATTGAAAAAGACGGCGCTCTTGAAAGAAGATTCCAGCCTATTTATGTGCAAGAGCCAAGCATTGAAGACGCCACAGCAATATTAAGAGGAATTAAGGAAAAATACGAAGTTCATCACGGAGTAAGAATAAAAGATTCAGCTATTAAAGGTGCAGTTGAGTTAAGCTCAAGATATATTTCTGACAGGTTTTTGCCAGACAAGGCAGTTGACTTAATGGACGAGGCCGCCTCTGCACTAAGACTTGAAATTGAGTCTGAACCCCAAGAGCTGGAAAAATATGAAGAAGAAATTACCAAACTTGAAATTGAAAAACAGGCTTTAAAAAAAGAAAAAGATTCTGAAAGAAGATTAAAGGTAATTGCTAAAGAGTTGTCTGAAATAAAAGAAAAGACAAGGGAAATGTCTGCGAAGTGGAAGGCAGAGAAGGAGCTTATTGATAAGATTAAAAAAATAAGAGAGCAAGTTGATGCCTTGTATTACCAAACAGAAATTGCTCAAAGAGAGGCTGATTTGGAAAAAGTGGCTGAAATAAAATACGGAAAAATACCGCAGTTAATGAAGGATCAAAAACAAATTGAACAAAAGCTTGTAAGACTGCAAAAAACACATCATTTCTTAAAAGAAGAGGTGACCGAAGAAGAGGTTGCTAAAGTAGTTTCACGCTGGACTGGAATTCCCGTCACAAGATTAATTACAGAAGAAGCAAAGAAGTTAGAATCAATGGAGGCTACTTTAAATAGAAGAGTTATAGGCCAAGACGAAGCAATTTCTGCTATTTCTCGGGCAATTCGCAGGGCAAGAGCTGGTATTTCAGAAGAGAATAAGCCATTAGGTTCATTCTTGTTTTTGGGGCCCACAGGGGTTGGTAAAACAGAGACGGCCAGAGCTCTTGCTGAATTTTTGTTTGATGACGAAAAGGCAATGATAAGACTTGATATGTCTGAATATATGGAAAAGCACACAGTTTCAAAAATTATTGGCTCTCCTCCAGGATATGTTGGTTATGAGGAAGCAGGACAACTTACAGAAAAAGTAAAAAGAAGACCTTATTCTGTAATTTTACTTGATGAAATTGAAAAAGCTCATCCAGATGTTTTTAATATTTTGTTGCAAATTTTTGAAGACGGCAGACTCACAGACTCAAAAGGAAGGATGGTTTCATTTAAAAACACCATTATTATTATGACCTCAAATGTGGGCACTGACTTTATAAACCAAATGTCTTCTATTGGTTTTGCCACAAAAGAAGAAATGCAGGAAAGAGAGTCAATTAAAGACAAGATGATGGAGTCTTTAAAGCATCAGTTTCGCCCAGAATTCTTAAATAGAATTGATGAAATTGTAATATTTAATTACTTAAAATCACTGCAAATTAAAAGCATTGTGGATTTGGAGATGTCAAAAGTTGAAAAAAGATTAGCTATAAAAGAAATTACAATTAAAATTTCAGACAAGGCAAAGGAGTTTTTACTAAAGGAGGGATTTGACACAAATATGGGAGCCAGACCCCTAAAGAGAGTAATTCAAAGGCTAATATTGGACCCATTATCAAGTAAAATTGTTTCAGGTGAGATTTCAGCAGGAAGTAGGGTACTAATTGACGAGGATAATGCAAAAATTACCTTTGAAACTCCAAAACTATTGCCAAGGTTTAATAAACAAGAGAAGATTTCTTCAAGGAAGTAGTAAAGATTATCAAGGTTGCTACCAATAAGGGAGATTTATTATGGAGTTACTAATATGATATTTGGGAAAAAACTAACTAAAGCGAGAGTTATTTTAATGGTAGTTTTTGCTATTTTACTGTTTTTAGGCGTTATTGTTTATTTTTTATTTACAAAAGATAGAATGCCTAGTGTTTCGCAAATGCTTGAAAAGCCAATGGAAGTAAAACAGATAGATTTTGCAGAAGTTAACCCACAGTTTAATTTTTCTGCAAAAATTCCTATTGGCTTTGAGACTGAATACCTGTCTTCGCTTCGAGCTATAAATGTTTATAACCCAAATTTAGAAGGAAGCTCAAATATTGAAAAATCCCAACTTTACATTACATTTTTTAAAGCAAATAATTTTTTAACTTTAAATACAGTTGATATTATCGGCGTAAAAAAGGAAAAGATTTTAGAAAAGGATACGGTTTTGTATACAATTTCAAAGAAAATTAAAGTACCAGATTTTTTGGGTCAGCCAACTTGGCGTAATTTTACTCATAAAGCACTTGACATTAGACTTTCAGAAGAAAGCCCAAGCATTTTTTACTCATTTGCTTATAGCCCGCAATTTTCACAAAAGGAATTCAACAACTTTATAGACTCTCTTAATTTTAGGTAAATTTATCAACTCTTATACCAACTAGTCGCAGAGGTTTTAACTGCGGGTTTGATCTTTTGTCTAAATAGGGTAGAAGAAGGCGTAAAACTTCTAAGTCAAATTTTTTATTGTTTTCCTTTGTAAATCCTTGTTTAAAACTTTTAGAAGTTGTTTTTGTTTGAAAATCAGCAAATCTTACGGTAAGGGTAATGGTTTTAAATTTTGAAAACTCACTTTTTTTGAAATTTTCCAAGACGCTATCTGAAAGTTTTTTTAAGGTATTGTGAATAAATAAAGGCTCTAATGAATTTTTATTAAAGGTGGTTTGCTCTCCAATTGATTTTACTTGATGAAACTGGGACACTGGACTATTATCTATACCCCGGGCTTTGTTAAAAATGCTCTCGCCATTTTTGCCAAGCATTTCTCTTAATTGTTCTTTTGAGTATTTGAGCAAGTCTTTAATTTTATAAATCTCTTTTTTGTTTAAGAACACTTCTGTTTTTGGGCCAATGCCGGGAAGCTCACGAATTGGCAAGGGGTCCAAAAAAAACTTAACATCTTCTGGCTGTACTATAAAAAGTCCGTCTGGCTTTTTAATCCCAGCAGAAATTTTAGATATTAGCCTATTAGGCCCTATTCCGATAGAACAGGTGACACGCTCTTTTTCTTTGATTTCCTGTTTTATATTTTCGCAAATTTGTTGGGCTTTTTTAAAATCATTAGTGAAACTCAAATCAAAATAAAATTCATCAATGCTGGCTTGCTCAACAATAGATGAGTATTTGAGAATAATTTGTGAAACATTTAAAGAAACTTTATTGTATAAAGTAAAATCAACTGGGAGAAATATTGCACCTTCTTTACCTTGTTTTTTAGCTTCTTCTGATAATTTCCATGCAATAGATATTGGTAAAGCGGACTTTATGCCATATTCTCTTGCCCTGTAGTTGGCTGTCGAAACCACGCCCCTACCTCTCCCGTTGTCTGGGTCAGAACCCACCACAATTGGTTTACCTAAAAACGAAGGAGTGTTGGCCTCCTCAACTGAAGCAAAAAATGAATCCATATCCAAATGCGCAATTATTCTTTTACTCATCAATAGATTTTAACATAAAATGAAACTTTTTTGACTTCAGTCTTTATTTTTGTTAAAATTGTAAGATTATGGATGATAATTTTATCAAGATAATAAACTCAACCTATAGGCTACTCGATTTTTTTCCAGATAACGACCCCTTAAAGGGTAAATCAAAAGAAAAAGCATTAAAAATACTCGAAAATTTAGCGTTGGTTTCAGAGTCTATCGGGTGGTCTTCTTTAAAAAACGAAAGAGTTAAAATTGAGCTTTCAGATGATATAGAAATTCTAAAAGGGTATCTTCAATTAGGTAAGTATCAAGGATGGATTGGAGGAATTAACTACTTAATTCTTAATAAGGAGCTTGATGAACTTTTAATTAAAATGAGGCCCATAAAAACTGCAACAGTCGGAGTAATCGGTCATCAATTAAACACAAAAATTAATTTAAATGACTCTGTTGAGGCAAAAAAAGAAGATACAAAAAAACAGACAAAAATCAGAGAAGATTTAAAAAAGGAGATATCTATATTAAAGAATATTGACCAGCCTGGTAAGATCTCAGAGAGGCAGGAAAAGATATTAAAGATTATATCAAATAAGGGCGATGTGCAGGTTGCAGACATTATAAAACAAATTCCAAATATAACAAAAAGGACTATAAGAAGGGATATGGATGACCTTCTAAATAAGGCAAAAATCATTAGACGAGGTGAATGGAACAAGGTTTCTTATCAGATTAACCCAAACCAAGTCAATGATATTAAGGTGAACTCAAAAACTTCGCATTTTTCAGCGTAGTATGGGTGGGACATTGAAATTGTCCTAATACCCTTGATTTTGTCCTATTTTTGTCCTAATATGTATATCTAGCAAAATGAATGATTTTCAAGAACAATTTAGCTTAGTTTATGATGAGTATATTGAGAAAATATATAGGTTTGTTTACTTGAAAGTAAATTCACAAGAGATTGCCGAAGATATTACCTCAAGGGTGTTTTTAAGTGGTTGGGAGGCCTATCAAAAGGGACCAGAGAGAATACAAAACGTCAAAGCATTTTTGTACCAGATAGCAAGGAACATGGTCATAGACCATTATAGAGGCAAGTCTAGGATAAACACCGTTTCAACTGAGCTAACTAAGGAAGTTGCCGATCATAGGACTAATTTACATGAAAGGGCGGTAATTAACTCTGATATGGAAGCGGTAAAATTAGCCATCCATGGACTAAAAAAAGACTATCAGGATGTGCTAATTCTTCATTATCTTGAGGATATGGGAGTAGAAGATATATCAAGTATATTAAGTAAGCCAGCAGGAACTGTTAGGGTAATGATACATAGGGGATTAAATTCTCTAAGAGATAAATTAGTTGATCAAGCGTAATTGTAATAAAAATCAATTTTTATCGTCTTCACTGTAATGACCGAAAAAGAACTCATTTTAAAAATCCAGCTATTGAAAGAAATAAAACCAAGAGAAAACTGGGCGGTTTTTGCAAAGAGTAAAATTTTCAGTAGTGGTAATGCATCTACTGTGCCAGCTAGGACAAATTACATTAGTGCTTTACTAAATGTAATGAGAATAGGTTTTAATATGAGGATAGCTTATTCTATGGCAGTTTTATTGATAGTTATGTCAGTTGGGACATTATTTTTTATGAATGGAAGTTTTTCTGGCAATGATGTAAATGTTGCAAAAAACTCTTCAGCTTCTCTGATTGCAATAAAAGATAGCGTCGAACAATTTAAAGAAAAATCAAAGAATCTTTCAGAGGCGGTTAGGATGTCTCCAGAAAACACATCTGTGGCTATAAAAGAAATTAAAGATGTGGCAAATGATTTAACTATTGCGATACAAAAAGATCCTAAGCTAGCAAAGGAGGTTGCGTTAGATATAAATAATAACAAAACTTATTTAGATATTAGTGATGCAGGAGATTTAAAAGAAGCTTCAAATGATCTTTATAAAACAATAGTTGAACAGATGATAAAAGATTTGGAGAAGACATCTTTAACTAATAGCCAAGAGGAATCATTATTGGTAATAAAAGAGTCTTATAATGAGCAAAATTATACTAGTGCGTTAGAAAGCATTCTTTTGCTCAATAGCGCAATAAATCAAGATAATTAATTTTAGGCGAGTTATCTCGCCCTTTGCGCTGTCTGTGACAGCTTAAAGGGCGGGATAGCATAGTTGCTATTCTGTTTAATATTAAAATTTAAGGAAACTGTCTAGAGAATCTCTTTCGATGGAATGTTCAATATTTTCGAGCGAAAATTTAGAAGAGCAAGAAAGTTTATACATTGTATAAGTTGACGAGCTATTATAAATTTAGAGCCGAAAATATTGAAAATAACGCGAATACGGATTTTCTAGACAGTTTCCAAGTCGTTATCTAATTAAATTGTTCGCGGAGTGAGATTTGACGAATCAACTTCGTTGTTATTACGTAAAACCGCGAAATTATTAAGGCAAAGCTCGCGCTGCGAGTTCCCACGAATATCTGGGATTTAATTAGATTCAATTGGTCGGCCGATGTTAATTAAAGGTCACCTGAAATTAAATTCAAATCTTCTAGATTTTAATTTAAATAGGGTAAAAAATAATTAATATCTATCCTTTTATTTTTTTAAAAGGAAGATAAACCATAAAAAATAAAGAATAAAATGAATATAAGAAAAACAATTGTAACAGCCGCAGTTGCTTTAACTACGGTTGCAATGATTGCTCCTGCAGCCGCCGGCGCAGTGACAACTGAGGAATTACAAGCTCAAATCAGTGCTTTATTGGCACAGATTTCAGCTCTACAATCTCAATTGAGCTCTGCACCAAGTAGCCCATCAACAGTTCCTGCAGCTTGTGTAGGCGTAACATTTTCAAGAAACCTAGCAGTAGGTTCTACAGGTTCAGATGTTAAGTGCATGCAAGCTATAATGAATGCGTTGGGATACAAGGTTGCTCTATCAGGAGCAGGTTCAATGGGAAATGAAACAACTACATTTGGTCCTTTGACTTTAGTAGCTGTTCAAAAATTCCAAGTAGCTAAATTCGGATATTCTGCAAGTCAGGTAGGTCCTTTGACTAGAGCAGAATTAAATGCTTGGTTAGGAGGTTCTTCAACACCAACAACACCAACAACACCAACAACACCAGTTCCAACAGGAGCAGGGTTAACAGTGCAATTAGCATCTGATAATCCAGCAACTGGAACAGTTGTTGATGCTTCAGCATTGCACCCAATGTTGAAATTAGTTTTCCTAAATGGAGACAATGCATCAGTTAATGTAACAGGATTAAAATTGAAGAGAACTGGAGTTTCAGCTGACGCTTCTGTAACAAACACATATTTATTCAACGGAGTAAATAGGTTAACAGATGGAGCAGCAGTTTCAGAAACAATAATTAGCTTCAATAATTCAACTGGATTGTTTACAGTCCCAGCTGGAGGTTCTGTAGTTATTAGCGTATTGTCTGATATTGATGGAACAGCTTCAGAAACAGTTGGAATGCAAGTAGTTTCAGCATCAAGTGTCACAACAAATGCAAGCTCTGTAAAAGGATCATATCCTTTGTCAGGAAACTTGCAAACAATTGCGACTGGAACATTGGCAGGAGTTAACTTTAATACAACAACAACTCCAGCAGCAGCTTCAATTGATCCACAAGATGGATACACTGTTTGGCAAAATAGCACTACTATTACAACAAGAGCGGTGGATCTAAAGAGAATGACTTTTAGAATAACAGGAAGTGCAAAAGACACAGACTTGAAGAACTTCAAACTATATATTGACGGAGTTCAAGTTGGAACAGCTCAAAATCTATCTGTTAATAGCTTAGCAGAAAGAACAGTAACTTTTGACTTGTCTTCTTCTCCAAAGAGATTGGAAACAGGAACAAGAATTATAAAAGTTTTAGCTGACGTTATCGGAGGTTCAAGCTTAAACTTCACAACAAACTTGTGGAGCGTGTCTGATGCAACATTTGTTGATACACAATACGCAGCAAATGTATTAGCACAGGCAAACAGCACAACATTCAGCAAAAGAGCATCTGGACAACAGTCAATTAACTCTGGAACTTTGACAGTCACAAAGAAGTCAGATTCTCCATCGGGAGATATTGTTGACGGAGCAAACGGAGTAACATTGGCAAAGTTTGAATTAAAAGCAGCCGGTGAAAAAGTAAAGGTTGAAACTCTTTATGTTTCAGCAGTAGTTAGCACTTCAACTGTAGCTTCATTGAGAAATGGAGCATTGTTCGCCAATGGCGTGCAGATTGGAAGCACTTCAACTTTGCATGACAACGGTTCAGCGACAGCTCAAACAACATTTAACCTAGGTTCATCATTGATTGTAGAACCTGGAAGCCCAGTAACATTAGAAGTAAGAGCTGACATTTTTGACAATGACGGCACAAACAACGTTACTTCTGGTACTACAATCCAAGTAAGATTGGAGGGTGGATCAAGCAATAACAATGCAACAGGATTAGTTTCTGCAGCAACAATCGATGTTCCTTCAGGAGATGTTGATGCAAATGCATTAACTGTAGCTCAAGGTTCTTTGACATTATCAAAGTACACAGCTTACACTAATCACGCAGTTGTTGCTCCATTAACTGACTACAAAGTTGCTCACTACACATTGACAGCAGCTACATCAGAAGCAGTTAACTTGACTGCAATTAACGTTGCGGTTGACGAAGTTTCTGATTATGCAACAAACTTGTATGTAAAGTATGGAACACAAACAACTACTACTAAAGCAACAGTTGCAGCTTCAAATTCATGGTCTATCAATTACACATTACCAGCTGGAACAACAATTGATGTAATGGTTTACATGGATGTTTCAAGCTCAATGTCTTCAGGAACAGGTACAGTTACAGTTGATATCGATGGAACAACTGGAAGCTCTGCTGTCACAGCAGACTCTTCAGCCGTTTCAGGTCAAGATTTAACTTACACATCTGGAACATTTGCAACAGCCTTTGATAGTACTCCTCAAAATCAAGTAGTTTCTGGAAACCAGACTGTATTAGCAGGAAGATTTAAGTTAACTTCTTCTTACCAAAACTATACAGCTACTGAATTGAGGTTTACAACTGGAAGCTCATTGCCTATTTCTTCAGCAACTTTGAAAGATAGCGCAACAGGAGCCACAATAAAGACAGTTGCTTACGACAACACAAACAGCTACTTTAACTTCACTGGATTGAATATTGCAATTCCAGCTTCAACTTCAAAGAGAGTTGATCTATACTGGAACTTGGCAGTACCATCATCTGATGCATCTTCAACAAACGTGAATGCGGTAGCTGCCTTAACTTATGTTAAGTACAGTAACCCACAAGGAACTGTAACAACAGACACAAACACAAGAACAGGAAACGAAACATATGTATTCAGAGCCGTTCCTACTTTAGAACAAGTAGTTTTGCCAACCACTGCCATTATCAATGGTGGAACAAAGGACTTGTATAAGTTTAAGGTAACAGCTCCTTCACAAGGTCCAGTTAATGTTAAGCAATTCAAGCTTGCAGTAAACTGGTCTGATGGAGGTGGAAACAACGATACATTAGAAGTTGAATCATTAAAACTTCTAAAGGACGGAGTTGATATTACTAGCTCTGTAACTATCGTAGAGGAAGATACAGGTGCTACAGCTACAAGTACTAATGGAATCTCAGAAAGCACAAGCCAAGTTATTGTTACTTGGGCAGGCTCTACTGAAGATTCAATCCCAGCAGGAACATCAACAACATATTTGTTGACTGGAGTTCCTCAAGGATTTAATACTACAGCAACAGTATCTACAGCTTCAGCTACTGACAGTGTATCCTTTGGATTCACAAGAGATTCAGCCCACCAGACAGCAGGATATAACTACATTAACGTAGGAACTACCTTGACTGGAATATTAAAGTTGTATTCTTCAGCTTCAGCTAACGCTTCAGCTCAAAATGCAAACTTGATTTGGTCTGATGAATCAGCGGTGGCTCACTCTGCTTCAACAACAGCAGGAACAGGAGACTGGTCAAACAGTTACTTGTTTAATGTCATCGGAACACAAAATCATACAAACTAGTATTGTATGAGTCCCTTACACTAATTAATTTAGTTTAATGGAATCAAAAAGCCCCGAAAGGGGCTTTTTGATTATTAAAACTTCTTACTTACTCATCTCAATAACATATATTGACCAGAGGTGTCCTCCCATAGATTTTACAACTTCTTCTGCCTTAGGCCTTTGATCTGGAAATAGTTTTGAAATTTTAATTAATTCATAGGTTGCTTTTTCATTTTCCTCTAACTGTTTGTAGGAATAGGCTAAATTAAAACGCTGAGTAGAATCATTTGGGTAGCGAAAAATAAGACTATTATATCCATTCTCTATAAATAAAAGCTCCTTTTGGTATTTTGTATTGTCTCCAGTTTTTTTATAAACATAAGCAAGATTTTTATGTAATTCTATGCTATTTGGTTCTAGGTTAAGTAAAGTTGCTAAAAATTGTATAGTCTCTTGATTGTCGGGCTGTATTTTAAAAACCTCTAAAGCTTCTTTACTTGCTTCGACATAGTTTCCTGCTTTACTATATAGATAGGCTAATGTGGCATGATAACTTGCTGCTTCACTAGGGAATAATTCTGATGATGGTGGAGTGACTATCTTATAAGCCAAGAGAGCCTCTTGCCAATTATTTTGACTCATATAAGCTACAGCCAACTGTTTGTATGCGATGTTTGGTCCCAAATAACCTTTCTCTTGAGAAAGGGCAATACTTTTTCTACCATTTATTTGATCTCCTAAAAATATTTGTGCTATTCCAAGATACCAGTAGCAGGCACCATTAGCGTCGTCAATTAATATGCAGTCATTTGCTACCTTCTTCATCATTTCATAATCTGTGGCTATAAGGTGGTTTTTTTCCATCTCAATTAAAAATTCCTGTCTTTTAGGACTTAATTCCATGCCCTTTTCTAAATAACTTCTTGCCTCAATTATCAGATTATTTTTAATTTCTGGACTTTTCTCTCTTGCTGCAATCACATTGGTAAAACTTCCCATAAATAGCAAAGTTCTTGAAAAATAAGGCTGAATTTTTAATGCCTCCTTTAAATAATTAAGAGATTTAGTTGAATATTCTAACTCTTTTTGAGGCTTAACAGAAATACACTGTTTTACAAAGTCTGAGTATTTTAGGGCACCAAAAGATTTTATAATGCCAAACTTTTCTGGATTTATGTCGTCTATGTAGTCCATTTTTTTTACACAATTAATGCTTTCAATGTGCGATAACTTTTCATTAAAGTATAAAGGCCCTATGTTCCAAAACCAAATAAATAGAATCATTAACAAAAAAAATAGAGCAATAAGTATTTTTTTAAATGTGGTAATTTTTATTGGTGGATAAAAAATAATTGTCTCAGTTTTTTGGTATGAGGAAATAAGAAAAAAGGAATAACCAATGAAAAAGAAAGAAATAAGATATGTTGTGAACCCATCAAATTGAAAAAATAATACTACTAAATAAGCAATCACCATTGCCTGCAATCCATGACTAGCAAAAACTGCTTTTTTATCTGGATTTTGCTTTTTTAGTTTCTGAAGTCTCCAAAACAACGTAGCCCAGAATCCAATATAAAGTACAAGGGCTATGATTCCGGATTCAGACCATATTTGTAAAAATATATTGTGGGGTCTATCCCACCATAGTTTTTGGAGTCCGGGCGGTAGAGTTGGGTCGTAATATTTTTCAAATCCAATGTATGAGTTTTCTGGGCCCCAACCCAAAAGTGGTTTTTCTTTTATTGATTGCCAAGTTATTTTCCAAGCTGAAAAACGAGCTCCGGTTATGTCTCTTAAAACAATTGGGATAGAAAGTCTATTTTTTACAAAATGTGAAATTTTGGGATTACCTTCAATGAATTTAGGCAAGACAGGATTTAAATTAACATATATTACGCCAATTAATCCCAAGACAATAACAAGTACAGTCACTATTTTTAGCAACTTGAACTTTTCTAAGTCTAGCCACTTAAATTGCTCTTTGTGAAAAGAAATATATTTTGTTGGCAAGAAAAAAAAGTAAAAGGCAAAGGCAATCAATATGCCAATGTAAGTAGCTCTAGATCCTGAAATTATTATTGTAAGAAGAAAAAGTATAGACAAGCAAAGGTATAATATTCTTTGCCTATTGGTTTCTACATTAAGAAAGTAGTAAAACGAAGAGAAAGTTAAAAAAATCATGTAAATTGCTAAAAATGTGGAATTTCCAACAATTGAGGGAGGCCCTCCTGCCTCCCATACAATAAAAATACTTTTTAAAAAGCCAAAGTATTGTACAAAACCTATAAGGCTTACAACAACACCAGATATAAAGTTAATTTTAATAAATCTATGCCAGTAGTTTTCATTTTTTATAAAAGTAGCCAAAAATAAAGAAAACAAAAACAAGAACAATATATTTAATAAACCACCCGATCTTACAGGAGAGCCAAAAAAACTAAAGTGTCGATCAACTGAGAATATGGTTGATGTAGTGACTACTGCTAAAAATCCCAAAAGAGCTGTGATTGGAAAGTAAACAGGATTTCTAAAACTTGGAATTTCAATAGAGAATTCCTTCTTGTAGAAAAATTTAAATAAAATGAGAGAAAATAAAAATATTAAGGCAATTTTAAGGAGAATTGATCTTGTCCAGTCAGATGGCTGAAAAGAAGGAGGGAGTAATATTACCGGTAGAAGTAATATAAAACATGTACTCCAAAAAATGTATTTTTGGGTATTTTCACTAAAATTTAGAACATTGTTTTTCATATGTTTTTATGACAATTAGATTAAGCTCATGCATCATAGCTCTTGGTCTTATAAAATACAATGTGTCACATTTACTGCTTCCTTCGTTTATGATATGTGAACCAAAATCACATATCATTGCACTCGGTCGCATTAAATATATTCAATCAAAAAAGATAATTGTTATTCTCTTTTCTTTCTTTCATATATTTACTGCTTCCTTCGTTTATGATATGTGAACCAAAATCACATATCATTGCACTCGGTCGCATTAAATATATTCAATCAAAAAAGATAATTGTTATTCTCTTTTCTTTCTTTCATATATTTACTGC
>VGLO01000009.1 GCA_016866675.1 Candidatus Staskawiczbacteria bacterium
GAATGGGTATATGGATTGGGGGATTAATAACATACAAAGCTTTTGAGATGGCCTCAATAAGATTAAACTATCCATTGTCTATAATTACTCCTGGAATAAACAAAAAAGAAATATTTAATATACTTAAAAATTTATCTCCTCATTTTAAAAATGTAATTTTAGTTGGATACCCACCTTTTATAAAAGATATTATTGATGAGGCCCCTCTTAGTGGTGTTAATTTGAATAAATTTAATTTAAGACTTCTTTTTGCAGCAGAAGCCTTTACAGAAAGCTTTAGAGATTATCTTGCAGAAAAATCAAAGATTAAAAATGTTTATCTTGATACAATGAATATTTATGGCACAGCCGATATTGGGGCTATGGCTTATGAAACACCTCTTAGTATTTTGATTAGGCGAATCTGTATTAAAAATACATTACTTTTTCAAGATATTTTTGGCTCAATAAATAAAACTCCAACTTTGGCTCAATTTAATCCAATGTTTGTAAATTTTGAGGCAGTAAATGGTAATATTGTTCTTACAGGAAACAATTCTATTCCTTTAATAAGATATAGTGTTGGAGACCATGGAGGCGTGTACACATATAAAGAAATTAATGAAATTTTAAAAAAACACAATATTGATATTCTAAAAGAAGCCAAAAACGCTGGAATTTTAGAATCTCTAAATCAATTGCCTTTTGTTTTTGTATTTGAAAGAAATGATTTTTCTGTGACATTGTATGGTTTACAAATTTATCCTGAAATAATAAGAGAAACTGTTTTAGAAGAGCCATTCTCTGAATTTTTAACAGGAAAGTTTACTCTTGTCACTAAGCTTAGCAAGAAGCAGGACCAGTACTTGGAAATAAATTTTGAGCTTAAAAAGAGCGTTGAAAGAATACCGCATCTTGTAAAGAATCAGTTGCTCAAGAAAATTATTTATAATCTTCGCCTTAAGAATTCAGAATTTAGAGAATTATCTGATTACTTAAAAAGTAAGGCAGACCCAAAACTTGTTTTTTGGAATTATGAGGACTCAGAACATTTTAAGATAGGCACAAAGCAAAAATGGGTTAAAAAATAATTTAAATAATATAATGAAACTTGAGCCAGTTATTTTAAGGGAGGGGAGCTATGGAAAAGAGGAGGTGCAAAAGCTAAAGGATAAACCCGAAGTTAAGGTTTTTGATATATATTATCAACAAAAAGAGGAGATTTTAAGTTTTAAAAAATCACAAAATAAAAGCAGTAAAAAAACATTAGATTTAATTGATGGTGATTGGGTTTATTACCCCTGGAGCAATACGCTTTTGCATACTATTTCAGAAAAAGATAATGACTTTTTGAAGACAAATAGGAATAGAAATATTATTACTTCAGAAGAGCAGGAAAAACTTTCTAATTTTACTATTGCAGTAGCAGGACTTTCGGTTGGTTCAAATATTGCTACAACTCTTTTATATAATGGATTTACCAAAAATATTAAACTTGCAGACTTTGACGCTTTAGAGACAACAAATTTAAATAGAGTACGAGCTAAGTTGTCTGATGTGGGGGAGAAAAAAATTGATATTCTCTCAAGGCAACTTTATGAGATAGACCCATATATTAATATTACTCAATTTAGTGAAGGTCTTAATAAAGAAAATGTTTACAACTTTCTTGATGGTGCAAAAATAGTCTTTGAAATTATTGATGACTTGGAAATGAAAATTTTAATTAGAAAAGAGGCACAAGAGCTTAAAATTCCAGTTGTTATGCTTACAAGTATAGGAGATTCTGTAATGATTGATGTTGAAAGATATGATTTGGAGCCTGAAGTAAAAATTTTTAACGGATTGGTTGACGAAAAGGACATAGAAGATATTTTGTCTAAAAAAGTTTCAAAAGAAGAGGTGAATAAGTATGTAGTTAGTATTGTGGGGTCTCAAAATATTCCTGAAAAAGTGAAGGATTCATTAAAAGAGATTGGTAAAACTTTGTCTGGTAGACCGCAATTAATGAGCACTGTGACTGTAGCCTCTGGACTAGCAGTATTTATTGCAAGAAAAATTGCTTTAGGAGAAAAGGTGCCAAGCGGTCGCAGTATTTTTAATTTTGAAGATATTATAAAAAATGATTGATAAAAAAACTATTGAAGAAATAATAAATATTGCAGTTAACGCTCCATCGGGTAATAATTCTCAGCCTTGGAGGTTTGAGGTTTCAGAAAACAAAATATCAATATTTAATCTTCCAAATAGTGATAAATTTTTATTCAACTATCAGCAGAGAGGATCTTTTATAGCTCACGGAGCCTTAATTGAAAACATTTTAATTGTAGCTTCTGAAAAAGGATACAAGGGTAATGTTGAAATTTTTCCAAACAAAGAAGATAGAAATTTAGTTTCAGTAATTTATCTTCAAGAGAGCAGTGCAAAATATAAACACAATAATTTATACCCTTATATTTTAAAAAGGACTACAAATAGAAAACCATTTGAGAAAGTAATCCTAAAGGACAATGACAGAAAAGAAATTTACAAATTTTTTGAATATCTTGATGACTTTGGAATAAAAATAATTTTAACTGAAGATAAAAATACAATAAGTGAGCTTTCTAGATCTCTTAGTATGGCAGACCGTTTAATTTTTGAAAATTTTGATATACATAAAGCCTTTTTTGCAAAAGTTAGTTGGACTAGAAAGGAAGAGGCAGAAAAAGGTGAAGGGTTGTATGTTGGAACAAAAGAGTTGTCTCCTGTGATGAAGTTTTTATTCAAAAACTTTTTCAGCAATTGGAATTTTCTTAAAATATTGAGTAAAATTAAGATATCTCAAAAGGCGGGAAAGCAAAGAGAGAGGCTTTACAATAATTGTTCAGCTATTGGTCTTGTTTTTGCAGACAGTGACTTGCCAGAAGACTTTATTTTCACAGGACGAGTTCTTCAATTGTTTTGGTTAAAAGTCACATCTTTAGGTTTGAGTTTCCAGCCCGTTTCAGCTGGTTTGCTATATATTGGGCAACGATTAAAAAAGGAAAATGTTTCTGAATTTAGTAAAGATCAGGTTGATTTTATAAATAAGGCTTACCAAAATATTCTTAATATTTTTAATAATCCAAAGGAAATTCCAACTTTTAGCTTTAGAATAGGGTATAGCGAACCACCGGGAGCTAGTTCTATTAAGAGGGCTCCAAGAATATTGTGGAAGTAATTAATTTTTAATGACTTATCAAAACTTTTCTTTATTATTTGTGGGATTGGCTTTAGCAGCCAATGGAGTTCTTGGTTCTACAATTTTTTTAAGCAACAGGAAAAGCGCTACTAATAAGGCTTTTCTTTTTTTTACAGCATCCACAATGCCTTGGGGTGTTTTAAATTATCTTACATTTCAGAGTATTCCTGAGGGTTTTGCAATTTGGGTCTTGAGAGGCCACATTTTTTTTGCAGTCTGGTACTGTTTTTTTCTTTTTAATTTGTTTTATACTTTTCCAGAATCAAATATAAAGTTTTCTAAAATTTATTCCCTTCTTATTTTACCCATTGTAATTATTGTGTCTTTACTTACATTATCACCATTTGTTTTTAGTAAAATTAATTCTTTTTCGCCAGATGGTGGCATAGGAAGTGTTAGTAATGAGCCAGGAATTATTTTGTTTGGCATCACTGTGGTTTTTTTGATATTTTATTCAATTTATATTCTTTGGAAAAAGTTAGTTAAAGCCAGTGGCTTGGAAAAAGCAAATTTTAAAATTATTTTGTATGGGATTTCAATTACTTTTCTGCTTCATGTGGCATTTAATCTTGTGATGCCGGTAGTTTTTCATAATACCAGGCTCGCTCCCTTTGGATCTTTATTTATTTTTCCATTTATACTTTCTACTTCATATGCGATTATAAGAAATAAGCTTTTTAATATAAGGGTAGCTGGTAGCGCAATTTTAGTTTTTGCCTTATCTGTTTTAAGTTTTTTTGAAATTTTACTAGCTGACAGTTTTTTAATAACTGTTTATAGAAGTGGAGTTTTAATTTTAATTCTGGCATTTGGAGTACTTTTAATTAGGGGAGTTTTAAGAGAGGTAGAACAGAGAGAAGAGATAGAAAAAATGGCTGTGAAGTTAGAAAATGCTTACGTTATTGAAAAGAGGGCAAAAGAAGAAATTGAAAAGATTGATAAGTTTAAGGATCAGTTTTTGATGGTGACCCAACATAATTTAAGAACTCCTTTAACTTCTATGATGGGATATACAGATTTATTGTTGAAAGGATTTTTTGGCAAGCAAAACAAAAAAACAACAGAAGTTTTATTCAAGTTTCAGGGGTTGACCCAAGGAATGATAAGAATGGTAAATAATTTTTTGGATATGGCTCAATTTCAGCTTGGTAAGGGCGTTGTTGCCCTAAAACCGGGAGTGGATGTTTTAACTTTGGTAAATGAAATTGTGGGAGAGTTGCAGTTTAAGGCAGAATCAAAGGGTGTTTATGTAAAACTTGTGCAACCAGAAAAAGTTTTTACAATTTCAGCTGACAGAGAAAAACTAAAAGCAGCAATTTTTAATATTGTAGATAATGCAGTAAAGTATACAGAGAGAGGTGGGGTGACCATTAAGATTCAAGATAATGGTGCAGTAAGAATTATTATTTCTGATACCGGAATTGGAATTCCAAAAGAAAAACTTTCTACAATTTTTGAAGATATGTTTGAAAGGACTGAAGCCGCAAAGAGAGTGACCTCAATTGGCAGTGGAGTGGGATTGTATTTAGCAGGTCAAATTATTAAAGCTCACAAAGGAAAAGTATGGGTTGAATCTGAAGGTAATGGAAAAGGCTCAATATTTTACATTGAGTTGCCGGTTGGCAGTGAAAATGGCATAAAACCAAGCCAAACAAAAACAGATTTAAAAAATTAACAATACTAGGGCCCTGCTGTGGAAAATAAGCGGGGCTTTTTAGTTTGCAAAATGGTATAATAATAAATATATTATTTTTATGAATGTTGAGCCAGAGAGACTCAAAAAATTCTTATTAGATGCTGAATTAATTAACCAGAAAGATTTTGACAGGGCTTTTAAAAAAAGCCAAGAAACTAATAAAGATATTGGAGAAGTTTTAGTTTCAGAAAAATTAATTGAGCAAGAAAAACTTACAAAGTTTCAGGCGTATTTACAGGGAATACCATTTGTTAATATCGAAAAAGAAATTATTCCTCAAGAAGTTTTAAATATAATCCCAGAGCAAATTGCCAGAGCTCATAATATTATTGCCTTTCGCAAGAGAGATAGTAGTTTGGAGGTGGCTATGCTTGATCCAGAGGATTTGAGAACAATTGAGTTTATTAAAAAAACAGATCCATTTTTGAAAATTTTGCCAAGATTAGCAACTCCAGAGGGAATAAAAAATGCTTTAAGTCAGTACGAAAAAACACTCGATGTTGAATTTGGAGATATATTAAGCACTAAAGCAAAAAAAGAAGAACAAATTGGTCAAGAGGATTTAATAAAAGCATCAAAAGAGCTTCCAATAATAAGTATTGTTGATACTTTAATGAAGCACGCAATACTGCAAAAAGCTTCAGATGTTCATATTGAGCCTTTAGAGAAAGAGGTTGTTGTGAGGTTTCGTATAGATGGCATATTAAATGACGTGATGAATTTGCCGGCATCTTCTGCTCTTGGAATAGTTGCTAGAATAAAAGTTTTGTCAAACTTAAAGCTTGATGAGCATAGGCTTCCTCAAGACGGTAGATTTAAAGTTGAAACAGAGGATTATAAATACTCTGTGAGAGTTTCTGTTTTACCTGTTTTTAATGGAGAAAAAATTGTTATGAGACTTTTGGCGGAGGGAACAAAAGCTCAAACATTGGAAGGCTTGGGTTTTTCTGGTAAATATTTAGAAATTATTAAGAATAACTTAGAAAAGCCAACAGGAATGATTTTGATTACAGGTCCCACGGGATCTGGAAAAACCACAACCCTTTACTCTATGATGGAAATTTTAAATACTCCAGATGTTAATATTTCTACTGTTGAGGACCCAATAGAATATAGAATGCCACGAATAAATCAGACGCAGGTTAATGCTAAAATCGGTCTTACTTTTGCAGCGGGATTAAGGTCTTTGGTTAGGCAGGACCCTGATATTATTATGGTTGGAGAAATAAGAGATAATGAAACAGCTTCTCTTGCAATTAACGCAGCTTTGACAGGTCACCAAGTTTTATCAACATTGCACACCACAGACGCTCCGGGAGCCATACCAAGGCTTTTGGATATGGGGGTTGAGCCATTTTTGGTTTCTTCAACTTTAAATGTAATTGTGGCTCAAAGATTGGTTAGAAAGATTGGTGGAGGAAAAGAAAAGTACAAGTTAAGCGATGCTGTTATATCAAACTTGTCAAAATACTGCAATATGGAAAGAATTTTAAACTTGCTCAAGGAAGAAAAACTTGTAAAACCAAAAGCCACCCTAGAAGATGTTGAGTTGTACAGGCCTAGATTCTTCTAGTGGATATAAGGGGAGGATTGGAATATTTGAAATTTTATCTGTAGATGAATCTATTAAGCAGTTAATAGTAAGCAAGTCATCATCAAAAGACATTAAAGCTAAAGCAATTGAAAATGGAATGAAAACAATGGTTGAAGACGGTTTTATTAAGGCGGTTAAAGGGTTGACCTCAATTGAGGAAGTATTAAGAGTTATCATTGATTAAAAAAGTAGCCAAGCACTAAATTTTTTATGCCCAATTATTTTTACACAGCAAAATCATTTGATGGAGAAACTGAATCTGGTAATTTGAATGCACAAGATGAGTATCAATTGGCAAAAATTATAAAATCAAAAGGGTTGATTTTGATTAGATCGGTCCCTGAAGAAGGAAAAAAGAAAATTTCTTTTAATACTTCTTTTTCATTTTTTCCTGTTTCTTTAGGAGAAAAAATAATGTTGATTCGTAATCTTGGTGTGATGTTTTCAACGGGATTATCTTTGGTTAAGAGTCTTGAGGTTTTGGCAAAACAAACAAAGCATCCAACTTTAAAAAAAGCGTTAGCAGACATTGAAAAAAGGGTGAATAAAGGTGAAAACCTTTCTGATGCACTTTCAAAGTATCATAATATTTTTCCTGACTTATTTGTGAATATGATAAAGGTTGGAGAGGAGTCTGGAACACTTGAGGAAATTTTTGAAATTTTATCTCTGCAACTTCAAAAAGAACACGAGTTAAAATCAAAGATAAAAAATGCGATGATTTATCCTGCAATTATAGTTTTAGTAATGATGATTGTTGGGGTTGTTATGGTGGCCTTTGTAATTCCAAATTTAAAAGTATTTTTTGAGTCACTCAATGTTGATGTGCCAATTTATACTAAAATTATTATTGGTATTGGAGATTTCTTGGCTCAAAAATGGTACGTTGCAATTTTGGGAATTATTTTATTTATAACTTCTGCTTACTTTGCAATTAAAACAAAGCTGGGTAAGGCACTTCTTGATACGTCTTTACTAAGGATTCCCGTAATTTCTCCAATTGTTAAAAAAAGTAATTCAGCTTTTCTAATAAGGTCACTAAGCTCGATGATGTCAGCTGGGGTGCCAATGCTAAGGGCTTTGGAAATTGCTTCAAAAACGGTTGATAATAACTATTTTAAAAGTGCTGCTATTGATGCAGGTGAAAAAATTAGGAAAGGATTAAAGCTTTCAGTTGCTCTAAAAGATCATCAGGATATATTTCCTTTTGGTGTGACAGAAATGGTTGAAATTGGGGAGGAAACAGGAAAAAGCTCTACAATTTTAAAAAAATTAGCAGATTTTTATGAGCAAGAAGCAATTTCAGCGGTAGAGCGACTATCAATATTAATTGAGCCAATGCTTATAATTGTTTTGGGTTTGGGCGTTGGAATATTTGCTTTTTCAATTATTGAGCCAATGTATTCTTCTTTGCAATCAATAAGCCAGTAAAATGTTTTATTTTCCCAAATTTAATTTTAACAAGCAGAGTGGATTTTCTTTAGTAGAAGTTCTTGTTGGAATGTTTTTGATTTTGATTTTATTTAGTCTTTTAATTATGGAGTTTGGCTTGTTATCAATAAGCAAGAATCAAAAATACGAAAACATTGCCTATCATGTTGCCAATAAACAAATGGAGGAGTTAAGGTCTACAGACTTTTCCAGCCTGCCTTCTTCAGGAGTAATTTCTGATTTGCTTATTGATGAAATTCCGTCTGGCAGTGGGAGTTTTACAGTTAATGATTATGCTGAATATGAAGGATTAAAAGAGATGGTTGTGACAGTAAATTGGAATGATGGAGTTGCCAAATCAGTTGTATTAAGAACTTTAGCTTCAGGCACAGGAATTAATCCTAATTAAAATATGAATAATAAAGGGTTTACATTAATAGAGGTGCTTGTTGTTTCAGCTATACTTTTTCTTGTAGTTGGTTTTCTGGGTTATTTGTCTGTAAAACACTTTTGGATATATAATAGTCAGGTTTCACAACTGGATGTAGGAAATGACGCTAGGATTTCTTTAGACGATATAGATAATTTTGTCAGATCTGCTCGTAGAGTGTCTGCTAGTTATGATATTTACTCCACGGGATCACAAACTCTTGTTTTGCAATTGCCGTCAATTGATTCGTCAAATAAAATTATTGAAAACACATATGATTATGTTGTTTATTATTTATCGGATCAGGCATTAGCCAGAGAGATATTCCCAGACTCAATTAGTGACAGAGAAGCGGGAATAAAGACACTAACAATTTATATTGACCCAGAAAACTTTTCTTTTACTTATGACAATGCAGATTATTCTTTAGTCAAAAAAATAACAACTTCGATTTCAATTAAAAAGGGTCAATCTGGTCAACAAAGGTCTATTACACTTTCTTCTAAGTCATTTTTGAGAAACTATTAAAAAATGAAAGTACTTTTTTTAAAAAAATTAGGGTTAGATGGATTATTTGTGGCTACATCGCAAAGGGGCCAAATAATGCTTCTAATTATTATTCTTATAACTGTAATTAGTTTTATGCTGGGTGCCGTTTTAATGTATACAGGATCTCAAGTTTTATCAAGCAGAAATTCAGTTTATAAGGAGCAGGGTCTACATATTGCTGAAGCTGGAGCTGAATTGGCAATTTGGAAATTAAATAATGAGCAAAATTATAATGGAGAATTAAATACTGCTTTTGGAAATGGAGATATTGATATTGTTGTGGAAAATGTCGGTGTTAGTGAAAAAGAAATTACGGTAATGGGTTATATTCCCAACAAAGAGAATCCTGCAATAGTAAGAAGCGTTAGTTTCCAAACGGGCATATCCTCTGATGCGGTTTCATTTAACTATGGAGTTCATGTAGGAGAAGGAGGATTAGAGATGAATAATGGCAGTAAAGTGATAGGTAATGTATTTTCCAACGGAAATGTTTTTGGTGGCCTCGGTACAATAACCAATGACTTAATAGTGGCAGGAAATGGGCATAGCGTTGATGATATCACTGTCAATGAGGACACAATTTCTTATAGTTGTTTGTCTCCAGCTAAAATCAAGGGAAACTTGACCTATGTTAACGGTGGCACGCGCACTTGTACGGTCACTGGGTCAATCTCAACACAGTCTGCTGAAATTCAAAATCAGCCACTACCTATTTTACAGTCTCAAATTGACACATGGAAGAGCGATGCAGAAAACGGAGGAATAATAACAGGGGATTATACTATTACCAATAATCAAAGTGTGATATTGGGTCCCAAAAAAATTACCGGCAAGTTGACCATAAGTAATAATTCAACACTTGTAATAACAGGTACAATATATGTGGTAGGGAATATTCTTTTTGATAATAACTCTACGATTGAGTTAGATAGTTCTTATGGAAGTCTTGGTGGAATAGTGCTGTCTGACGGTAAAGTTGAAACGAAAAATAATGCATCACTTAATGGATCAGGTCAGGAGCAGAGTTATATTTTGGTATTATCAACAAATACTGCAAATAACGCTATTGTGGTAGATAATAATGCAACTGGGGCAATATTTTATGCAAGCGCTGGGGGTGTCGAACTGAAAAATAATGTACGCGCTAAAGAAATAACTGGATATAAGGTAAAGCTTAATAACAATGCTATCGTTGAATATGAAACAGGTTTAAGTGACTTAAATTTTACCTCAGGACCTGGAGGATCATGGGAATTTATTAGGGGAACCTATACAATTATCAAGTGATATTTATGTTATACTAAAGAAAAATGTTTAAATTTTTAAATGTAAAACCAGAAATATTTGGAATTGATATTAATGATTTGTCTTTAAGAATTGTAAAACTTCAAAAAAGGGGAAGTAGTTTTAGGTTGGTTTCCTATAATGATGTTGATATACCTGCTGGTATAGTAAAGGAGGGGGTTATTCAAAATGAGGATTCATTGGCAAAAATTATTGTGGAAGCCTCCAAAAATGTAAATGGCAAAAGACTAGATACAGAATATGTAGTTGTTTCTTTACCAGAGGAGAAATCTTTTTCGCAAGTAATACAAATGCCTAGAATGTCAGAAAAAGAGCTAAGGCTCGCAGTTCCATTTGAAGCTGAAAATTATATACCCCTGCCAATTAACAAGGTTTATATCGATTTTCAAGTAATTGAGACTAAAGAAAAAAATCCAAATCATTTAGATATTTTAATTAATGTGATGCCAAAGCCAATAGTGGATTCTTATATTTCTTGTTTTAAAAAAGCTGGACTTACGCCCTGTATTTTAGAGGTTGAATCCCAAGCAATCGTAAGAGCCTTTACTAAAAACGGTAAAATGGAAAATCCCGTAATCTTTGTTGATTTTGGTGAGACAAAAACCAGTCTTATAATATATGCAGAAAACTCAATTCGCTTTACTGTCACACTTTCTATTTCCTCAACTCAATTAACAGAGGCTATTTCCCAAAAAATGGGATTAAGTTTTAATCAGGCTGAAAAAATTAAGTTTAAAAACGGATTTGATCCAAAAAATAATGATACATTTGAGATTTTAAGACCAATTATTAAGAAGTTATCTATTGAAATTAAAAAATACATTGATTTTTACAAGGGACATTCTTCTCATGACTATTTTCCTGCAAATTCCAATATAGAAAAAATAATACTATGTGGCGGGGGGTCAAACTTAAATGGAATAGGAGATTTTTTATTCAAAGAGCTTGGAATTAAAACCGAAATAGGAGATCCATTTTTTAATATATCTAAGAAATACAAATTTTTTCCAGAGAAAAGGGCGCTATCTTTTACAACAGCTATAGGTTCTGCTTTAAGAGGTGTGTCAGATACTTACTTAAATAGTTATAGTGATAACAAGTAAAATTTAGAAACATGATTAATCTTCTTCCTGACACAGAAAAACAAAATCTTCTTTTTGAAAAAAATAAAAACCTAATAATAGTTTTAGCAAGTATTACGGTAATTTTTTTAATATGTCTTGCTTTAGTTTTGTTTGCGCTAAAGTTTTATATTCTCCAAAAAGTTGATTACCAAAAAGAAATTCTAAAAAACGCTGAAGATAGATACCACACAAGAGAGTTTTCTTCTCTTCTAGAGTCATTGCGTGACCATAATTCAAATATTTTAAAGGCAGATATCTTTTATAAGCGGAATAAATATTTGTCACCAATATTAAAGAAAGTACTTGATATTGATAGGTCATCAGCTATAGTTTTTGATAGTTTATCTTTAGATAGGTCTGAATCTGATTTAAAAATTAAAGTTAGTATTTATGGAACAAGCAAGACAAGAGATGATTTAATTATATTTAAAAATAACATTGAGAAAGCAAGTAATGTTAATAATGTTAATTTGCCACCAGACAGCTTGGTTAAGCCGTCAAATGTAAGTTTTTACCTGAGCTTTGAGGTAGTTGAGTAGGGCAATAGGTTTTATGAAAATACAAAATAAAATATATTTAATACTGTCAGTCTCAATATTAATATGCCTAATGCTTATTATATTTTTAATTTATCCTTTGTTTTTAGATTTTAAGAAAACTTCTTCAGAAATTATGTCTGATAAGCAACAATCTGCTCTTTTGTATAATCAAAGCCAAGAACTAGATTATTTTTACGAAGTTATTGAAAGTTATCAAGATGACTTAGATGAAATTAGTAGGTCATTCGTTGATTTTTCAGATCCAGTTAGCTTTATTGAGTTTTTAGAAGATATTGCTTTGGATCTTGACGTTAACCTTGATATTAGCCTTGTTAAGGATTCATCTAAATCAAACTCATCAATTACAAATTTTCAGGTGAGCGCTCAAGGTTCTTTTCAGAATGTGATTATATTGTCTCAAAAGATTGAATCAGGACCCTATTTATTGAAAATGAATAAGTTATCAATGAGCAAGATAACAACAGAAAAAGATAGCTCATTGGTTGAAGCGGTGATTATAATTCAACCCTTAAAAAAGTAGAACATGAATTTTACTAATAAAATGATGTTTGACTACGGAAAGATTTTATCAGGATTTGTTGATTTAATTAAAAAGATTCTTTGGGTAGTAGCTAGGGATGCTTTCTTGTTTATTCTAATATTTATTTTGTCAGCTATAGTGTTAGGAGAGGTTTTATTTTATAATTATGTATTCTTAGTTCAAGTAAGCGAGCCAACTACCAGTGATTCATTGGTGATATTTAGGGAAGAGGCTCTTAAAAATGTTATAGTAAAAAGAAAAGAAGGAGAAAGTGCATTTAATAGTCCTTTTGGGTCAAATTATATTAATCCTTTTAAATAAAAAATATGAACAAAAAAGTTTTTTTAGTGGAAGATGATTCTGCAATTTCAGACATTTATAAAGCCATAATGGAAAAATCAGACCTGGATGTTGAAGTTTTTTCAATGGGTCAAGATATTATAAAAGCCGTAAAATTAATAGGTAAAGATGGTGGAAATACTCCAGATATTATTTTGCTTGACCTAATACTACCTGATATGAACGGGTTGGATATTTTAAAGGAAATTAAGACTAATGAATCCTCAAAGGATATAAAAGTTTTTATACTAACAAATCAAAGCGATGTTGATTTTGGAGAGATTGTTGTAAGGCCGGACAAAATTGTGACAAAGGCAAATATCACTCCAACACAGTTGGTTGATGTTATTAAAGAGGAATTAAAATAAAATATGGAAAACTCAAGTAAAAAAGTTCTTATTGTGGAAGATGACAAAGATTTCTTATGGCTTTTGAGGCAGAGTTTTAACATAAAAGATATTGCTGTTTTTTTTGCGGTTGACGGGGAAGAGGGATTGGAGATAGTAAAAAAGGAAAAGCCAGATTTGGTTTTAATTGATATTTTACTTCCAAGAATGAATGGCATTGAAATGGCAAAAAAAATGAAAGAAGATGGAATTAGTTCTCAAATGATATTTTTAACTAACTTACGAGATCCGCAGCACATTAGCGAGGTAATGAATGTGGCGGTTGGGGCTGATTATATTGTAAAATCAGATATGCATATTGATGCAATCATTGAAAGAGTAAAGAATAAATTAGGGATTAAATAAGTTTAATCAATATATTTTAATGAGAGTTGTATTTAAATTTTTTTTACTATTTTTATTTCTCGGGCCTTTATCTGTTTTTTCAGCAACAACCGGGACTCCTTCAAATACTGTAATTTTTACTGCTACAAATCCTGCTCCAACTATTAGTTCAATATCTCCAACTAATGCAGAAATGGGTGGAGGTGGTTTTTCTTTAACAGTTATTGGAACTAACTTTGTTTCTGGTTCTCAGGTAAAGTTTAATAATCAAAATAAACCAACAAATTTTGTTTCAATTACGCAGGTTGTAGCCCAAATAAACAGTGCCGATATTAATAATGCAGGATCTTATGATGTTGTTGTTTTAAATCCATCTCCAGGAGGTGGAGTTTCTAATTCAATATCTTTTAGCGTTTTGGAATCAGAGGTGTTGCCAAAGGAGATTGATGTTTTACCAACAGAAAACCCTAATGACAATATTGATAATGGATTACAGTTAATCTTGAATAGTGCAGATAAAGTGGCCGTTGCTATTGAAAAATCTATTACGAATGTAGTTAAAAATATAAAGTCTTCAGAGGTAATAGGTAATATTTTTGAAAACACAAAAAAAATAGTTGAAACTCCAGTTGGATCTACATCAGTTAAAACGATCACGGCGACCGGTATTATTGCTTCTGCTATAGTTGCTACTCCTTCTTTTAGTATTGCTGAAGTATTTCTTATACCACTAAGGTTATGGGGATTATTAATGAGTCTAATGGGAATTAGAAAGAAAAATTTACCTTGGGGTGTTGTTTACGATTCTGTGACAAAAAGACCTTTGGACCCAGCTTATGTGACGCTAAAAAACTCAAGAGGAAAAGAAATTTCTTCTGCAATTACAGATATTGACGGAAGGTATGGGTTTTTAATGCCACCTGGAGTTTATTATATAGAAGCCCAAAAAACTAACTACGCTTTTCCGTCTAAAAAGATAGGTAGTTTTGGGGATGAAGTTTATAGTAGTCTTTATTTTGGAGAAAAAATTGAAGTTGAAAGTGGGCAAGTAATTAAGAAAAATATTCCATTAGATCCTGTAAATTTTGACTGGAATGAATTTGCCAAAAAGGGTAAAAACTTTATGAAGTTTTACTCAATGTGGGACATCATTATCAGGAAAATTTCAAATGCGGCGTTTATTATAGGTCTTTCAATGTCTATATTAATGCTCTTTCTTGTGCCTCGACCCTATAATGCAGTTATATTCTGTCTATACATTGTTTTGATAGTTTTTAGAGGCATAATGAATATTTTTGGTCTTGGTCCAAAATCATCAGGCTATATAAAAGATAAGGCAACGGGCACGCCTTTATCTTTCGCAATTATTAGAGTGGTCTCTCCAACAACCAATGTTGAGGTAAGCACTAAGGTGGCTGATAAATACGGGCGATACTATTGCCTGGTCCCTAGAGGAAAGTATTATGTGAAGATTGAAAAAAAGAATGATGATGGATCTTACGCTTTAATACATACTTCGCCAGTTATTGATGCCTCAAAGAAGGGAATAATAAATCAAATGTTTACAATATAATAGTTTAAATGATTCTAAAGAGTTTAAAAACTGCCAGTATCGTTATTTTATTTTAATTTTTTAAGAAGTATAATTAATTATGGAAGAAAATATTAAAAGATATTATCCGCTAGGAAAAAAGACTCTCGCAATGCTGGTTTTGAGAAGATCCTTTTTTGTAATATTTATGTTGATATTTTTGTTTGTTGGTTTGTTTTATCTGCAGTATGTTTCTAGTGAATATACTAATTTAGCGCTCTATTTATTTTTTGGGTATTTTGTTATTTTATTATTCTTTTCTTTAATATCATTTTTTTTGGGCTGGCTAGAATATACAAGATACGAAATTGTTTTAGGTGATAAAAATTTAAAGATGCAAAGAGGTTTAATCGCAGTAGAGCAGGTGGGGATACCATATAGGTATATTCAAGACATTAAGATTGAAAGAAGCCTTATTGCTCAAATTATTGGAGTGAGTGACGTAATGGTGACAATATCCGGAAGTGAACAGCAAGAAATTCACCCTGGTGAAAAGCACCCTAGCGATATTCATAAAATTATTTTACCGGCGCTAGAAGAAAAAATTGCCAAACAAATACAAGAAATTATTCTCAATAGAGCACAGGTTCAACAGTTTGATGTATCAGGTAAAATGTAGATAAATTTCATATCACTTCATTCCCTTACTTATCCACAGCAGGTTATTTACAACCTGTTTTTTTGTTATAATTAAGTAAGAGTTATAATTTTTTGACAAAGGTCGATTTTAAACTAATTATATTGTGAAATTATGCAAAAACTAAACGTTGTAGATATTATTGCATTAGTTTTGGTAGTAATAGGAGGGTTAAATTGGGGGTTGATTGGGTTAGGAATGACAAATGTGGTTGAAATGATTTTTGGAGGCCCATTGTCTCGCTTAATTTATATTTTAGTGGGTCTATCAGCCATTTATGTTGCTTGGCTTTGGATGAAATTAGAGAGGAAATAGAAATAATAGACAAACAAAAAACGGCGTAGCTGCGCCGTTTTTTGTTTAGTATAAATATCCCCAAGTTTGCAGTTTATCTGAATCTTCCCCCCACGAGGCCCCAATGTCGGTACGATAAATCATATTAAGCAGTATTATGTTATCTATTCTGCTGTATGCCTGTTTTCTTGCTTCTTCCATTGTTGTGCCGTGCCCCGTCACAATTAAAACATATCCGCTAGAGCCGGCAACTCTCCATATATTATCAACAATTTTTACATCTCCTAGATGTATCCCATCAATGTTTGGTTTTTTAAATAAAATTGAAAGGTCTTTATATAATTCCATTTCGCTGGGATCGTCATATGGAAAAGGGGGAGTCACACATACAATGCCAACCTGAAACCCTTTTTTAGTTTTTAGGTTAAAAGGGCGGTTGTTGCTTATTTCATATAGAAATTCACCCCATTCACTTAAAACTCCTTCTTGCTGAATTGATATTGTGGGATAGCCAAATCTGCATGTGAATTCCAAAGGATAAATTCCTCTACCATTAACTATGCAATTTATATCTATATAACCAACATACCCAGATTTTTTTAAATCTTCTGCCATTCTGCCGGTAGTTTCTTTAAAAAGTTTGTTTGGTTCTGCCCAAAACATGGATGTTCCCATTTCTCCTGTCATGGGCCCTAATTCCCCCGGGAAAAGCCTTTTGTGTTCAAAAGCAATTAGTATTGGAGTAATAAATTCGTTTCCGTTAAAAAAAGCTGACATCCCAACCTCAACTCCAGACACAAATTTTTGAAGCTGAAATTGTTTTATTTTTTTGCTGATTATAGATTTGTTTTGCTGTAAGACTTCGTACAAATCTTTTCCATCTTCTTCTTTTGCAATAAATAAAAGGCCTCTCCAGTCGCTTGGCACAAAGCCAGAGGGTTTATAAACATATCTGCCCGGATTATTTTTAATAAATTCAAGAGCTGTGTCGTAATTATCAAAATCAAATGATGCTAAAGTTAGCATTCCCAATCTTTTCATTTCAGCTTGTCCAAATTCTCTGTCGTCTTCAAGTCTGTCTGTATAGGTACTTCCTCCAACAACAGCTTTGCCTGATTTTCTTAATGCATCGGCTTCTTTCCCAAAACCAATGTCGTCAAAAACTATTACATCTGCCCAATCGGTGTGTTTTTTCCAGTCATCAACTTTATCTAAAAAACCTTCATAAACATCTTTATCTTTGTCATTTCCCTCATTTTTTATAAAAACTTTTACTTCGTGTCCTTCTTTCTTAATTTGCCACGCCAAATCTCCAGATAAACTTTCCCAGCTGATGAATAAAAATTTTCTTTTTGGTTTTTCAGTATTTGTTAAATTATTTTTTTCGGTTTGCCCGTTTGCCATATTTATATTTAAATTTTATAAAACTAAAACATTTATAATGTTAACATCTTTTTTAAAATAATAAAATTTTTTTAAAAAAACAGCGCCAATTTTTACATCAGCGCTATTTTTTTTCTAGTATCTGTTTTGTCTTGGAGGTCTGTTTTTTGACCAGCAATCTCTGCAATAAATTGGTCTATCTGGGGCTGGCTCAAAAGGAAGTTCTGTAATTTCTTTTCCGCAATCAGAACATTTCCAATTTCCCTTTACCATTTGACGGGGAGCAAATCCTCCTCCTCTACTGTTATTATCTCTATTAAACATTATATGAATGAACAAAGTTAATGATATAACCCAGTCCCTTAAACTTAGAAAATTTCATAGCCCAAGGGGCTGGGTTTAACACTCTTTGCTCATTGAATTAAAACGACCTTGTTGACTAGCCGTTTTAATTTGTGCAGACTCACTTAAAGAGTCTTTTGAATTACACGACTTATGTCTTTTTTTGATTATCACCTTTTATCTATGCAGTGTCAACTTTTTTTGTAATTAATTTGTTAGTAAAACATATAAATTATAAAGCAATTGATTTTAAGTGATATTGAGATTAGTATAGTAATATAAGTAAAACAATTAAAAATTACAACATGAAGCGATTATATTTAATTTTTTCTATAGTATTGTGTCTTTCTGCGCTGGTCTTTTTTTCTGTAATGAGTTTTTTTTCAAGCAAACAAAATACAGGAAACCAACCGCCTGTTCAAATTGAAGGAATTTCTGTTTTTTATCCAAAGGCAGAAGAAGTAATTTCTTCTCCTCTTGGGGTTGTGGGAGTAGTAAATGGTGGAGGCTGGATTGGGTTTGAAGGACAGGTTGGGACAGTAAAACTTGAAGACGAAGACGGAAATGAATTGGCTTCTGGGATTTTAAAAGCCAAGGGAGAATGGATGCAAGAAGTAATTAATTTTGAGACCACTTTGAGCTTTGTTTCTCAAAAAGAGCAAAATGGAAAACTTATATTTTATAATGAAAACCCAAGCGGAGAAGAAGAAAGAAATAAAACTTTTGTATTGCCTATAAAGTTGCCAAAAATGGAAACTATGCAGGTTTCTGTATTTTTTGGAAAATACGGAGAAGATGAGTGTGAAAATGTTTCTGAAATAAAAAGAATCGTCCAAAAAACACAGACTCCGGCTAGATCCGCTCTTGAAGAATTATTAATAGGGCCCTATATAAAGGAAAATACAGAATATTTTACAAATATAAACTCTGGAGTTAAAATTCAAAGCTTAATAATAGAAAATGGAGTAGCAAAAGTTGACTTTAGTAAAGAATTAGATGAAAATGTTGCTGGATCTTGCCGAGTTTTAGGTATAAGAGAGCAAATAGAAAAAACTCTAAAACAATTTGCAACTGTCCAAAGCGTAGTGATTTCTATAGATGGGGAAGTGGATGAAATTTTACAACCTTGAATTTTAAAATACTAAAAAAATCAAAAAAAAGTAATGCAAGACTAGGACTTATAGAAACCAGTCATGGAGTCGTTGAGACTCCTTGTTTGGTTCCAGTGGCAACCCAAGCTGTTGTTAAAACTCTAGACAGCAAAGAAGTCCAAGAAACAAATTCTCAAATTTTAATTTCTAACACATTTCATTTGCATTTAAAGCCTTCTGAAAAATTTGTTGAAAAGGCCGGAGGATTACATGAATTTATGAATTGGAAGAAACCATTAATGACTGATTCTGGGGGTTTTCAAGTTTTTTCTCTGGGTTTTGGCAGAGATTTTGGCACAGGGAAGATTCTAAAAGCTCAAAGTGGCCAGTCAATTAAAAGGGGGAACAATCCAAAGTCAGTTAAAATTACCGAAGACGGAGTTTATTTTAATTCTCCTATTGATGGTAAAAAATTATTTATTGGGCCAAAAGAATCAATTAAAATTCAAGAAAAGTTAGGGGCTGACATTATTTTTGCTTTTGATGAGTGTACTTCACCCATTGCTGATTATGAATACACAAAAAAATCATTAGAAAAAACTCACAGGTGGGCAAAAATTTGTTTAAAAGAAAAAAAAACCAAACAATCCTTATTCGGAATTGTGCAGGGGGGAAAGTTTAAAGATTTAAGAATTGAGTCAGCCAAGTTTATCGGAGGGCTTAATTTTGATGGGTTTGGAATAGGTGGCGAATTTGGAGATAATAAAAAGGAGATGCCAAAAATGCTAAATTGGGTAATAAGTGAATTGCCCGAAAAAAAGCCACGCCATTTATTGGGGATAGGACATTTAGAAGACATTGAGAAAATAATTAAGGCGGGGGTGGACACTTTTGATTGTACTGTCCCAACTCATTATGCAAGAAGGGGAATTTTGTTTGGGTCTGAAGGAAAAATAAATTTAAAGCAGAGCAAATATTTAAAAAAAAGAGAGCCTTTAGATAAAGGATGCGTTTGCAATGTTTGTTTAAATTATAGAAAAGATTATGTTTGCCATTTATTAAAAGCAGGGGAGCTAACTGCGTTAAAATTAATTACTTTTCATAATCTACATTACTTTAATGGTTATGTTGAAGACATTAGGTCTAAAATCAAAAAAGGAGAAATTTGACATACTCAAAATCGTAGACTAATATAAACGCAGTCCCCGTCTTATATAAAGGAGAGAGTCATTATAACTTGTCCTAA
>VGLO01000010.1 GCA_016866675.1 Candidatus Staskawiczbacteria bacterium
TAAGTTTTTTTTATAGTACATAAAAGCCAGCCAATAAACAGTCCATTTATTTCCAAGTCTTATTATCTTGTAACCATCAATAATTTCCTCATTTTGACAGTCTTTAAATCCAGCCACTAAAAGTATTACCTCATGACCTTCATCTGAAAGTTTTTTTATAAGTCCTTCATTAACTTTTTCTGCTCCACCAGAGGTTGGATTTTTTAGGTCTTTGAAGGTAAGCCAAAGAATTTTCATTTAAATATTTTTACTCTTTTTTATTACATAAAGAGGTCTGTTTGTTACTTCAATTTGTATATTTCCAATATACAAAGCTATTAAACCAAGGCAAATAAGTAAAATACCCATTAAAAATAGTATAAAAACCGCCAGTATTGCAATTCCAGAAAACTTCAAACCCAAGGGATCGTTTAAAATATATTTTTCTATAATAATAAAAATTCCTAGTAAAACCGAGAAAAATGTAATAAATATACCCAAGTATCCAGCTAATTTTAATGGAATCATACTGTGGGTCACAAAAGAAGATGCAGTTAGCTTAAGTTTTTTTAAAAAACCATATTTAGCCTTTCCTGCATTTCTAATATTTGCATCAAATTGTATGTAGTCCTTTTTAAAGCCCATCCAATCCAAAATTCCTCTTGTAATACGCTGTCTCTCAGTAAATTTATTGAATTCATCAATAACCTTTCTATCAATTAACCTAAAATCAGTTGCTTGTGGGGTAATTTTTGTGTCACCCATTAAGTTAATTAGGGTATAAAAAGCACTTGATCCTATTTTTTTGATGAGACTTTCTCCTACATTTTTATTTCTTATGCCAATAACCATCTCTGCTCCCATTTCCCATTTTTGAATAAAATCAGGAATTAATTCTATGGGGTGCTGAAGATCGGCATCAATAATTATGGCTGAGTTGCCCCGCATGATGTGTAGGCCAGCTGACGTAGCAGACTCTTTACCAAAATTTCTTGAAAATTCTAAATATCTTATTTGTTGATCATTGTGAGAAATTTCTTCTAAAATAACTGAGCTTTTGTCGGTACTTCCATCATTAATAAAGATAATTTCGTAATTGTATCCTATATTTTTCAAGGTGGATGTTAAATTATTATAAAGTAGAGGAATATTATCTTCCTCATTATAGATAGGAACAATTATAGATATGATTTTTTTATCAGTCATTAATTATTGTGCCAAATAAATTAAACTCTGGTTTATATTTTGTGTTTAGTGGTTTGATTGACACATGATTCATTATAAAGGCTGATATATAGCCAAATGTAAAAGAAATATTTATTGACCAAATTATACTCTTAATATCATTATGAAAAAGATAAACTCCAAGCGTCATTATAAAAAGTGTAAAAGCTAAAATGTAAGATATCTTAAATTTATGGCTTGCGTATGCAACATTAGACTCTAATGATAGCAAAGATAAAAGTAGTGCCATTAAAGCAAAATTCCACAGAAGGCTAGAAAACTCTACATATTTTTGTCCAAAAGAAACAAAAACTATATATTCTGAAAAAAATAAACAGAAAATTATACCTAAAATTCCAACTGACAAGATAATTCTATATGGCTTTAAAATTACATCCCAAGGTGATTTTTTTGAGTTAGATGAGTATATTTTAGGAAGTGCAATAGCAATAATAATTGAGTTTATCCAGAAAATTGCCTTGCCTATTATACTTAATGCTCCAAAATATCCAGTAATCTCGGTACTTGTAAATATTTTTACTAGTAAAACATCAAAATTTAGTATTAGGGCAATTAAAGATGAAAAAACAAATGTGGGAACAATTATTTTTTTAAAGTTAATATTGGGAAAATATTCTTTCCAATCTTTTTTAATTTCTGTTGAATTTTTACTTAAAATTCTTTTTTTTGCCAAGTAATAAGAGGCCAAAAGTGATGATATTGAAGCAATTAAAATTGCTATTACAACCATATGGGCTTTGATAAAAATTACTGCAATAAAAAATCCAAAGACCAACTTAGTAAGTGCCCCCAGGACAGAGGATATATTTAGTGACAAAAAATCCTCCCAACCAGCCAAGTTTCCCATATAAACACTACTAAGTAAGCCTATATATGAAGCCAAAATTATTAAAAATAGTCCCAAAAAACTATTAAGATTTAAGAAGTTAAATAATATTGGTGAAGTAAAGACTAAACAGGCAAAAATAAAAAATGATATTCTTATTGTATGACTTGTTATAAACTTTATAAATTCTCTGTTTGATTTATAGTCCCTGTTTTTTGCAATTACAGAAGAATATTTTACAACAAGATAGGATAAAGCTGACCCAAGTATTGCAAGAATTGAATAAATAGCAATAAGACTTTGTAGTTCTCCATATTCATAAACTGAAAGATGTCTGGATATTAAAAAATGAAAAGCATATCCCATTACCCCTACAAGTAGTGAGCCTATAAGATATATAAAACTATCTTTTATAAATTTATCCTTTAGAAAACTTATTATCATAACTTAGTTGGTTAGAGAGAATATATTGTGTCATTCTAGCTTTTATCATGGTTTTTTTCAATCAATAAAAAAAAGCACATACGTAGGTTTTTAATTGAAAAAAAATATTCAATAATTGGTGGTTTCATTAAAAAATAAAACATCAAATGCCCCAATAGTTTTATCTTTGTTAATGTATTTTCTTCCAATTTCAACAATCCTTATGCTAGGTATGTTAGTACTTAGAAATGTTATTAATTCAATAACATTTCCTAAAGATTTTCTATTGGCACTAGCCTCAACAAGAATATATTTTGATTTTTTTAGCACATGTATTCCTGTTTTTAAAACATCCAATTCAGTCCCCTCAGTATCTATTTTAAGTAAATCAATAGATTTCTCATTTTTAATTTCTTCAACTTCATCAAGTCCAATTGTACGCACCATTTCTTTTTTGGCATCAATATCACTTTGCATGGCTGAATTCAAAAGACTTGTCTCTTTTGATATGTACATTGTCATATCTCTTTGGCTTGAAATAGCCAAGTTATAGACATAATTAGGACTATTTTGCTTTAATACCTCAAAGGTACTTTTTATCGGCTCAAAGCTATATACTCTATAAGCCTTAATGAATTTTTTGCAAAAAAAATTAAATTGACCAATATTTGCACCAATATCAATAATAACTGAATCAGGTTTTATAAACTTAGCAAGAAATGCATGATCAACATAAATATTTTGCAAAAAAGCTGGTTCAAATTTATCATTATAAAAAAAGCTTTCTCCTAAAATATTTACATGGGATTTTCCAGCAGTAAAGCCAATAGTATAGTTTTTTGAAATAGTATAATATTTTTTTAATATAAATTCCAACTTGTAATAGGGGTTAATTTTGGGGATAATTAAAAACCTAATATCTAATATTAAAGATTTTAAAAATAGAATCATAAAAAGCAATAGATTTTAGGTATTTTAACGCTTATAAAGTTTTTTTTCAATTAAAAAACAAATTCTTGCAATATTTACAATATTATTTTTATGGTGTAATATTCTAATATACTAATGAGCCTCCATAGCTCAATTGGCAGAGCAGGTGCCTTTTAAGCACTTGGTTCCAGGTTCGAGTCCTGGTGGAGGCACAATAAAAAAACAGCCCAATTAATGGGCTGTTTTTATAATCCTTCTTTCTGAAGTTCTTCTAGGAGTTGTTTTTGATGCTTGGTTATCTTTTTTGGAGTTTTTATTTTTAGTTCAACAAACATGTTTCCCCTATTATTTGTTCCAAAGTGTGGGATTCCTTTTCCTGCAACTCTTAATACTTTTCCAGATTCAGTACCCTGTGGGACTTTTAATAGTATACTTGTTTTTTCTAGTGTTGGCACTTCAATTTCATCTCCTAGAATTGCTTGTGAATAAGAAATTTCTTGTGACACAAATATATCATCAGCCTTTCTCACAAATAACGGGTGCTTTTTAATAAAAACTCTCACATAAAGGTCGCCAGATGAGCCACCTCTCTTTCCGGCCTCACCTTTTCCTGGAAGTTCTATTATTTGATTGGTATCTATTCCAGAAGGTATCGTAAATTCAACTTCTTCATTTTTCTTTGCTCTGCCCTCTCCTCTACAAACATTACAAATTTTTTCAGGTTTTGTTCCATCTCCATTACAATCAGGACAAACAGTAAAAGCAGTGTAAGATCCTAATATAGTTCTTTTTACTTCCTGTACTTGGCCTTGTCCTCTGCACAAAACGCATTCCTTAATTTTTGTGCTTGGTTCAGCTCCATTGCCATGGCATCTGTGGCAAACAGATTGTTTTGATAAGTTAATCTTTTTGTTAATAGGCTTTAATGTTTCTTCCAAAGAAATTTCCAAGTCAACCTGAACATCTCCTCCTCTCTTAATATCTTTTTTAGTTGTTCTTCTGGCTCCTCCTCCAAAGCTAAAAAAGTTTTCAAAAACATCTCCTAGGTCCTCAAAGTCAAAATTAGCGTTTTGATTCTGCCATGACCAATTAAAGTCACCCCCTCCTCCAGATCCCATATTCTCAAATCCTTGACCAAATTGATCATACTGTTGGCGTTTTTTTGCATCTGAAAGCACCTGATACGCTTCATTTATCTCTTTGAATTTCTTTTCATCTCCACCTTTGTCTGGGTGGTACTTATGAGCCAATCTGTGGAAGGCTTTTTTTATCTCGTCTGGAGTTGCCGTCTTTGCAACACCTAAGACTTCATAATAATCCATGAATTTGTGGAGTAAAGCGAGGAAATTCACCTCGGAAATGAAGCTGAAATATAAATACATTGTGGCTTCATTTACGCTGGATAACTTGCTTTATTATATATAAAATTTTTAGACTATTTCTTCTCCTTAAATTCTCCTTCGTCAGCTTCCTGCCCTGAGCCTGTCGAAGGGTTGGGCTCATCTTTCTTTTCAGAGTTATTTTGTCCCGACTCCGGAGGAGTCGCGGATCCTCGATTGATGTCTTGCATCAATCGGGACATCACATCTGACAACTCTTTTGTTTTTGCTTTTATTTCTTCTACATTATCAGTTTTCTGTGCATCCTTCAATACTGTAATTTTAGACTCTGCATCTTTTTTCATATCTACATTTACCTTGTCTCCTGCATCCTTTAAGGTTTTTTCTGACGTATAAATTACTTGCTCAGCTAAATTCTTTGCCTCAATAGATTCTTGTTTCTTTTTATCTTCAGCGGCATGAATTTCTGCATCTTTTTTCATTTTTTCAACTTCTTCTTTTGAAATTCCGCCTGACCCCTCAATTTTAATTGATTGGGACTTCCCTGTTGCCTTGTCTTTGGCTGAAACATTTAAAATTCCATTAGCATCGATATCAAAAGATACTTCAATTTGCGGAGTTCCTCGTGGAGCTGGCGGAATTCCATCAAGCATAAACCTGCCAAGCGTTTTGTTGTCACTAGCCATTGGTCTTTCTCCTTGCAATACATGAATTTCAACGGAAGGCTGACTATCAGCGGCTGTTGAAAAGATTTGTGTTTTTGCTGTTGGTACAGTTGTGTTTTTTGGTATTAAAATAGTGTTTACTGATCCCATTGTTTCAATTCCAAGCGACAATGGAGTCACATCCAAAAGTAAAACGTCTTTTACATTTCCTTGCATAATTCCCCCCTGAGTAGCTGCTCCAATTGCTACAACCTCATCTGGATTTACCTCTTTATTTGGCTCTTTACCAAAAAGCTTTTTTACTTCTTCAATAATCTTTGGCATTCTTGTTTGTCCTCCCACCATAACCACTTCATTAATCTGATTGGCTTCTAAGTTAGCCTCTTTTAACGTTTGCTTAACCAAATCAATTGATTTTTCAATGTAGTTGTTAACCAGAGACTCAAATTGAGCTCTGCTTATCTTGTATAGCAAATGCTTTGGTCCATCTGACCCAGAGGTAATAAACGGTAAATTAATTTCTGTTTCCATTGAGCTGGATAACTCAATTTTTGCTTTTTCAGCTGATTCTTTAATTCTTTGCAAAGCTAAATTATCTTTTTGTAAATCAATTCCGTTATCTTTTTTAAATTCACTGACAATCCATTCCATTAGCTTCTGGTCAAAATCATCTCCTCCAAGGTGTGTGTCTCCTCCGGTTGCCTTTACTTCAATGGTATCGGCCCCAACATCTAAAATAGAAATATCAAATGTTCCTCCTCCAAAGTCATAGACAATAATTTTTTCATCTTTCTTTTTATTGAGTCCGTATGCTAAAGCCGCCGCCGTTGGCTCGTTAATTACACGCTTTACATCAAATCCGGCAATCTCTCCTGCAATTTTAGTTGCTTTTCTTTGGGAATCATCAAAGTAGGCTGGTACGGTAATAATTGCCTCTGTAATTGTTTCACCAAGTTTAGCTTCTGCATCAGCTTTTAGTTTTTGTAAAATCATGGCAGAAATTTCAGCAGGGTTTAACCACCTATCGCCCATTTTAACATCTACGCCACCGTCTGAAGATTCCCTAATTTCATAAGGTAGGTTTTTCCTGTCTTTTTGAACTTCAGCATCAGAAAATTTTCTTCCAATTAATCTTTTGACGGAAAAAATAGTGTTGTGTGGGTTTGTGACAGCTTGGCGCTTGGCCAAAACACCAACTACTCGCTCTCCTGCTTTAGAGATTGCTACAATTGAAGGAGTTGTGCGTGCTCCCTCTTTATTTTCAATAATTTTTGGCTCACCATTTTCTACAACTGACATTGCAGAATTGGTTGTACCCAAGTCTATACCTAATATTTTTGACATAATTTTCAATTTACAATTTTCAATTTTAGATCAATTTTCAATGAATTAATTTTTAAACATTGAAAATGAAAAATTGAAAATCTACATTATTTGGATTATTTTAATTATTTTTTAAAAGCCGATTTTATTTTCTTCTTGGCTCTGTTTTGGTATTTCCGGAAGTTGGGTTTTTATTTCACCAAACTGTTTTTCGTATTCCTTAATCTGTTTTTCTAAAAGCATAGATATTCTTTTGGCATGCTTTGGAGTTGCCGTAAACTGCCTGCCTTGATTCCCTGATGTAATTAAGAAGTTAAACCCCTCTTCGTTATACATCATATTTACCATGGTTATAAAGTAAATATTTGGGTCTAAATTGATATTGATTTGTTGCTGTTCTTTGTTCATCTTTTATATTACTTGGTGACCCTCACTCTGGCGGGTCTTAATAATTTATCACCTATTTTATAACCTTTTTGTAATTCTTCCACTACCGTACCAGATTCTACTTGCTCTTCGCTATTTGCTTCGCTGACTGCCTCCATAGTTTCTGGATTAAATTTATCGCCGACTGATTTTATTTCTTCAATATCCTCCTTTTTTAAAAATTCTTCAATTTGTTTTTTAATTTGCATAAATCCTTTTGTCCATTCATTGCTTTTTATTTCCTCTGGCATGTGGTTTTCTGCTAAGCCTATACTATCTAAAATTGGTAAAATACCTAAAAAAATATCTTCTTTTGCATATTTTATTAAGTGCCCCGCTCTTTCTACTTCACCTTTCCTATAATTTGCCATATCAGCCACTGCCCTCTTCCAATTATTCAAATACTCCTCTGACTTTTTTTGAATTTCTTCTAAATTTTGAATGTTTTCGCTATTAATTGTGTTTTCTTCTGTCATTTGACAATTTATTAATATTATTGGATATATATTGACAAGGTTTTAATGCTATGCTAACATGTATTTATTCTTGAGGGGCATATAACGGCAAAAGGAGGTCCAATGCTTCGCAAGTAGAAAGGGCGTCTGATTGACCTGCCCTATGACAACAATGGTCCAATCCGGGGTGGTCGCTAGAACCTCGTTATGGGTCCGGAGTCGTAAGATTGGTGAAGGGGTACGCAATTCCCCGACTGATAAGAAAACTCACCCAAATCACGACAAAGTGGTTTCCTCTATTTCAGTCGCTTCCTTAAGGAAGCGACACGCGTCCTGCGATTGGGAACCACATATGGGGCACCTTGTGCCCTACAAAGGGGGCGATTCGCGCATCATGCACGCGATCGCCCCCTCTTCATTTACAAATTTTCAAATTCTTCTAATAATTCCCTCATTACATTAATATTCTTTTTATAGCTTATTCTTGATGGCCCTACAATCTTTAAAATTTCAAATAATGAATCTTCTTCTAAGTGATGAGAAAGATGAAGCATTGAGTGTATTTCCTCTAATGATTTTGCCAACTCTCTTGCCATTTGAAGTTCTCTTTCAATAATTTTTTTTGTTTCCTCAATTTCCTTTATTATGAAATTAGGAAAAATATCCTGATTTCCAGAAAAAGTAATTTCTATAAAAAATTTATAACCCTTTTCTGTTGGTATTCTTCCTGCTGAAGTATGTGGTTGTGTGATATACCCCTCTTTTGTTAAATCCTGCAAGTCATTTCTAATTGTTGCTCCAGAGCAATCAAAATCAAATTTCTCCTTTAAAATCTGAGAGCTAACAGGCTCAGCTGAATTAATGTATTCACTAATTAGTGAATTTAAAATTTTTTGCTGACGATTTGTTAATTCCATAAACCTATTATACAAATTGTCAAACTAGTGTCAAGAGTGATAATTAATAATGTGGAAATTTTAAAATTTTATTTCCTTGCTAAAAAAATAGCCCGCATTTTTTTGCGAGCTTTTTGTTTTTGATTTTTTCTGTGAGACTTTAGTCGTCTCTGGTAGCTTTTCTCTTGCTTAAGTATATTTTCTCACTAGATGTCTCAATGAGTGTTTGAGCGTTGTAGCCATGAATATCAGCCATTCTTAAAATAGCAATGAATATATTCAGAATGGGTTGCTTGGCATTAAACCAAGTTATATTATTCGTCACATATCTCATTTCAAGTATCCTGTCTAAATCCCCCATTGCCTGGCGAGCCCTATTAAAAGCAATGAGAAATTCTTTATGCTTTAAATTGTCTTGCTCAATATTTTTAAGAGCAATGTAGATTTCTGGGGTGATAGGGGCTTTTTCACTCCAAAAGTTCATTGTGCCCTGAAGGTCTTCGCCTAGAATAAGAGAACTCGCATCAAATCCGTTTATTTCTGCCATTCGCAGTATTTCAACGAATGATTTGGCAATTAGTCTTGTAAGCTGAAAACGGTTTACTATGCCTCCTGCATGATCTTTTGGTTCTATTATACTCGCAATTTTGCCCATAGTTCCACATAAGTGCAACTGAATGTGTTCGCTTGCAAATAGAGATCTACAGCCAAGTTTTTTGTCTTTTAATTCAGGATAAACATCATCATTGATAGGCCAACTATTAGCAATTTCTTCTATCAAATTTTGCAATTCTCTGTGCATTGTCTACCCCTAAAAAAAACAGAAAATCAAAGAACATACTTTAGAACTATATCATATTTTACAAAAAAATCAACTTTGGGCAAAATTATTTTACGCAGTTTTCTATTAAGTTGACCTATATATTTTTAGTGTTAATATTTTACTATGAGCTATTTTGTACCCCCTCAATATAGCTCTAGCCCAGACCTCAAACCGAGTCTTGTTGACTAGGTTTGAGGTTTTTCTAAATTAAACTAAAAAAATTATAAAAAAAGCAATAATGCCAGTTATGTATAGTTGAATTAAGGGTGTGACGCCCGCTTTTAAAAATATAGGCATCTGATTTGAGTATTCCCAGCGCTTGTGTTTTGTTGAATATATTTCCCAAAAATAAGCCCACACAATACTAATGGAAAAAAATAATCCAAGCTGGTAATAATTTTTTAGAGGGTTTTCGTTTTTAAAAATAAAAAAAGTAATTACATAAAAAATTGTAATCCAGACTGCGTCAACAATGGAAGCTTTAAAAATTAGTGGAACGTACTTTTTTACGGTCATTTCTATACATGTTTTGTATAAAACGCTGTGCAATAACTCATAAATGAGATTTATTGCAAAAGCCAGTAAAAATAGTTTTATAATAATTAGAATCATTTCTTTTTTAGATCCAGGCAGACAGAATTAATGCAGTATCTTTTTCCGGTTTCTGTTGGTCCATCGTTAAAGACGTGGCCTAAATGAGAATTGCACTTTGAACAAACTATTTCAGTTGCTCCGTGGTCGTCTTGATATTTCACCGACCCTTCAATGGTTTTATCAAAGCTTGGCCAGCCTGTGCCTGAATCAAATTGAGCATCTGATGTGAAAAGAGGGTTGTCACAAACCATACACATATAGGTTCCATTGTCGCCCCTATGCACGTACTTTCCGGTAAAAGGCCTTTCCGTCCCCTTCTCCCTCAGGACATGATACTGCTCCTTGGTAAGCTTTAATTTTAAATCTTCCTCCTTTATATTTTCTTTAGCCATTACTTTTTAGCAAATTAGCAAACTTTTCTTTTACTTTATCTAATTTAGGATTTATAACAACTTGGCAGTAAGATTGATTTTTGTTGTTTTCGTAGTAATTTTTGTGGTATTCTTCGGCTGGGTAAAACTTTTCTAACTTTTTTACTTCTGTGGCAATATTAGGGCCGTTTTTACTCGACTTATTTAATACTTCTATAAACTTGTCGCATAATAAATTTTGCTCCTCATCTTCGTATAAAATAATTGACCGGTACTGCTCCCCCACATCACTTCCCTGTCTATTCTTTGTCGTAGGATCATGCGTCACAAAGAATACAGTCAAAAGATTTTCTAGTGGGATTATTTCTGAATCATATTCTATTTTTATAACTTCGGCGTGTCCTGTATTGCCACTTGAAACATCTTCGTATGTTGGGTTTTCCTTTTCTCCGCCAGAGTACCCTGATTCAACAGAAATTACGCCCTTTAACATTTTAAAGACGGCTTCCGTGCACCAGAAACACCCCCCACCAAATATAATAGTTTTATTCATTCTATAGTGTAAAACCCGCGTATACCAAGAAACAACCAATAATTATCAAAACAAGTAAAATTAGAGATAACCAGCCACTTTTTTTTGCTGAATGAATTAGTCTATGAGTTGCTTTTGGGAAAAATAAAATCATAATTCCCTTTGCCAAAGGTATTATATGAATTAAGGAAACAAGTGAGTGCCATACATTGTCCCAAACACTATATGTGAGTATTAAGAAAATTCCAAAAATTGAACCAATGAATCCAAATAGCGTGAAAATCTTTCTATCCTCAGCAATGTCAAAGACTTCATTTACAAGTTTTGTATTTATTAAAAGCGCCAATGAAGAAAATATAAACGCAAATCCCCATAATTGTGATAAAAAATTTATTGTTGCCATTTTTTTAATTGATATTAATTATATTGTTATATTGTAGCATTTTATAAAAAAAAGAGGAGATACTCCCCTCTTTTTTACTTTTTATTTCTTTTTGCATCAGCTTCTGTTAAATATATTTTTCTTATTCTGACATTCTTTGGAGTCACTTCTACTAATTCGTCATCTCCAATATATTCTAAGGCATCCTCTAAATCCATTTCTTTTGGTGTGTCAAAATGCTCGTCTGAACCCTCTCCTTTTGACCTCATATTACTCAATTGCTTTGTTTTGCATACATTAACTCTTATATCCTCTGGTCTTGAGTTTTTTCCCACTACCTGTCCTTCGTAAATATCAACAGCAGGGCCAAAAAACAGTACTCCCCTATCCTGTACATTGATTAATCCATATAAATTAGTTTTTCCTGTTTCGTGTGCCACTAACGATCCATTAAGTCTTTCTTTCCAGTTTCCTGGGTCTTCCATGTATTGGTAAAAACTTGTATTTATAATTCCTAATCCCTTAGTATCTGTCAAAAACTCTGATCTGTACCCAAATAATCCTTTTGTTGGAATAATAAATTCCAAGAAAACCACATTATTATTGCTAGTCATTTCTTTTAATTCTCCTCTTCTGCTTCCAAATTTTTGAATTACAACTCCGTGGTATTGTTCTGGCACCTCAATAAAAACTTTTTCATAAGGAACCATGGTTTTACCATTAACTTGCCTTACTATTACCTGTGGTCGTGAAACTGCAAATTCGTAACCTTCTCTTCTTAGTCTTTCAATTAAAATAGCCAAATGTAATTCCCCTCTTCCTGAAACAGTCCATGTACCATTTTCGTTTTCTTGGACTTTTAAAGCAACATCTGTTTCTAATTCACTAAACAATCTCTCTCTTATTTGTCTTGATGTACAAAAATCACCCTCCTTTCCTGCAAAAGGCGAATCATTGACCATAAATGTCATTTTAATAGTTGGTTCCTCAATATTAATTAAAGGTAGTTGCTCTGGGTTAACTGGGTCAGCAATTGTTTCTCCAATATTTACATCTAAAATTCCAGAAACAGCTACAATATCACCTGCTGAAGCCTCACTGGCTTCAATTTTACCTAGTCCAGCAAAAGTCATAAGAGAAGTTATTTTAATCTTTTTTTGCTGACCGTCTCTGGTAATGTGTGTTATATCTTGATTTGCCTTTATTACTCCATTATAAATTCTACCAATAGCAATTCTTCCCTTAAAGTCATCAGAAGCAATTGATGTGACCAACATCTGGAGTGGTTTTGAAGAATCGGCAATTGGTGAAGGAATATGCTTTAAAATTGCCTCAAAAACGGGATTAATATCAGTCATTTTTGAGATATCTGGCTCAAGGCCGGCTTTTCCGGCTCGTCCTGATGCGTAAATTACTGGAAAATCAAAGGACTGATCCCCAGCTCCTAGCTCAAGAAATAATTCAAATGTTTTCTCTAGTGCAAACTGCGGTCTTGCATCGGGCTTGTCAATTTTATTTACAACAACAATAATTTTGTGACCCATTTGCAAGGCTTTTTTCAAAACAAATCTTGTCTGAGGCATCGGCCCCTCTTTTGCGTCAATTAAAAGCAAGCATCCATCGGCCATATTTAAGACTCTTTCTACCTCGCCTCCAAAGTCAGCGTGCCCTGGAGTATCAATAATATTTATCTTTGTCTCACCATACTTAACGGAAGCATTTTTAGAAAAAATTGTAATTCCTCTTTCTTTTTCAAGCTCGTTGCTATCCATAATCATTTCCTGACTGGCAACTTCCTTTTTCATTTGAGTTTTTGATTGATGCAAAAGAGCGTCCACAAGAGTGGTTTTTCCATGGTCAACGTGAGCAATAATTGCAATATTTCGAATATTTATCATACGAAAGAATATTATAATACAAATGACTAAAAAAGTAAATGGCAGAGAAAATAAAAAGCCCCTACGGGCTTTTTATTTTTATTCTAAGAAATTATTCAACTATTATTTTTCCAAAATGATTGGCAAATGAGTGATTGTGATATCCCCATGTACCAGCTTTTTTAAATGTGAAAGACCAAGATTCCCCGGGTTTTGAGTCCTTGCATTCGTCAAATGCTTCATTTGTTTCCTGTGAGCAATGCTGTTGTAGTGATGTTCCAGCATATACAGTATGGCTTGGATGCATCGCAGAGGCAGTCCAAACATTCCTTGAGCTCTCATTTTTAAATGTGACAGTGTCGCCTACTTTAATATTAATTTCATTTGGTGAATAACCATTATCTGTATAAATTATTTCATAGGTTTTGGTCGTAGTAGAATTTTCTGGAATTGTATCATCCTCTTTTGGGGTATTATCGGGATTATTTATTGGTTCGTTATTTGTTTGATTATTGTCTTGTACTGGAACCTGAGTGTTTCCGACAAACAAAAAATAACCACCAACTAAGAGAGCTAAAACTAGTATTAGAACAATTACAATATTTTTATTCATATATATTTATTAATTACATTTTTTTATTATATAGTTTATCAAGACTATGTCAACAATTTCATTAAGCGTATCCGGGAAAAAAATCTGTTTTTATATTAAATCTAGATACTTTTAAAGTCTTTAGTGATTCATTAAAAGAATCAATCATTCCTTTTGGCCCAGAAATGTAAAACAGGCAATCTTTAAAATTAGGAACAGCTTTTTTTATTATATCAACATTAAGCAAGCCCGATTCGTGTTTAAAATCAGGGGGATTTTTTTCTTTACTGTTTAATATATATATAGTTTTAATACCTAACTTTCTTTCAGCTTCTTCAAAAATTTCTTTGTAACTTAAATCATCATAGTTTTGCGCTGAATAAAAAACAGAAATGTCTCTCTTTTCATTCTTATCAATTAAATACTTAATCATACTGCGAAAGGGCGTGATTCCGATTCCTCCGGCAATAAAAACAAGTTTTTTTGTTTTGTCTTGAGGTAAAACAAATTCTCCTGAAAGTTGGGAGGCTAAAATTTTGTCCCCAATATTAAGTGAGAGCAAGTTTTTCTTAAATGTGCTTGGTTTTTCATAAAATTTTACTGCAACTTTTATTAAATCTTCAGTTGGCGAAGATGTAATTGTAAAATATCTTCTCACTCCCCTGCTGTCATATTTTTTGTGTCCTATAGTCCACTCCATATATTGACCTGGTTTAAAATTAAAATTTTTTTCTGGTAAAAAGGAAAATTCGAGTGTGTTTTTCGCAATACTATTTTTCTCTTTTACTATTAAATTAGTTTTTATCTTGGGACTTACCAAAAAAGAAAAAATGTTCGCCAAGACAAGGGCTAATTCTAAGCTAAAGTAAATTTGTCCAACATGAAAAAACGGAGCAATAAGGAGAGCTACCAAAGCCCCATAAATTACCCGATTTAGCCTTTTAGGGGGAGTGGTTGATGGTTCAGGCAACATTACAAAAACAAAAAACAAAATTGGAGAATAAACAAAAAGGTTGGTAATTAATTTTAAAAACTGCGCCTGGCTAGTAATGCTTCCAATTGAAGTTAAGATGTAAATTCCAATAAAGCTTAGCACTAGGTCAAATCTTTGTATTTTTCTTGTAATTAATAGGCCAGTAATTAAAACTGGAAAAAACATTACGCTACTACCTATCCACCAGCTTGGGTAATATAAAGAAAACAATGCCAATATGGCCACTGCAAAGCCAGCTGGATTAAATATATGTTTTTTATTTATTGCAATTAAATATTTTGATGAAATTGCAATAAAACATATTAGTAAAAGAAAAAAATAACCCTTAAATGAGTTTTCTGGGCCAATGATTAAACAAAGTATAAGTGAGGTGATGTATGTTGATTCAGGGTTTAAGGGGGCTCTAAATATAATTTCAAATAAGTAATTTAAAGTAATACAAGAGGTAAAAATTATTATAGATGATACTAAAAAGCTAAATGGTGAAAATCCCAATGTGCCAAAAAATGACAAGACAAATCCTAGTGACAGCAAAAAAGTCAGGCAGTATATTACGAGTCTGTACATTGTGATGCGGTTTAGAAATTTATCTATTATATTTAACATTACGGTAATTTTACCACAAAAAAAACTGCCTTAAAAATATAAGGACAGTTTTTTTGTTTAAATTTGCTTATTTCCCTGGTGCAAATGACATAAGCTCAACCTCGAAAATTAAAGTTGAGTTTGGTGGTATTACGGGTGGAATGCCTCTTTCTCCATAGGCCAGTTCAGGTGGAATTGTGATTTTTCGTTTCTCTCCAACTTTCATTCCTTTTACTCCAAAATCCATTCCTTTAATTAATTGTCCTGACCCCAAAACAAAAGTTAGTGGAGTGCCTCTGTCGTAGCTTGAGTCAAATTTGCTCCCATCTATCAGTGTTCCATTGTAGTTAATTACAGCTGTGTCACCATCCTTTAATTCAGTACCTGAGCCTTGGGTTGTTATTTGAACCTTAACGCCCTGAACATCAAAACTACCTGGGTTTCCTAATAATCCAGAATTTGTTCCCCCTAAAAGATAAACGGCCAACACAATAATAATAACTACTACTAAAATTATTATTCCTATTAATATTACTTTTGACATATAATTTTATCTTATTTTATAATAACGACCTTTTAAATTTTAAAACTATCAATATCTTTATTTAGAATCCCGGTGGCGTTCATGTTGGCGGAACTTCTTTTTGCCCATATGTTTCACCACTGGAATAACAGCTTCCTGAATTGCAGTTATTTACAATCTGACAAGTTGCAAGTTCTCCCGGTAAAACAGTCACAGAAGAACAGCCGTTTGAAACCTGTGTCCATCCTGCTGGAATTGCCTGCTCTTCAATCTGCCATATTCCCGAAAAAGCATTTTCTAAAATGTAGGTGCCCTGTCCGCTTGTAGTTGCAATGTAAAATGGAATTGGTGCCAAAGGAGGAGAGGTGGCAATGAATCCAAATATTTTGTCTCCACCATTTGAAATCTTTTTTACCTCAATTCCACTGGCTCTTGTATTAGTAATTGTACAAATTTTTTGTTCTCCTGATCCTAGTATCACATTTCCAAATGGGTCACAATCCCCTCCTATTTCGGTTGAATAGTCAAGCAGGTCAGTTCCAATCCCCGGTTGCTCTCCGACAATATAGTTTCCGGGATTTAAAGCAATTGGGCCCGTTGTTCCTCCATCTCCAACATCAGCCCCTGTACCCTCTGTAATGCTATTAATTTGCAGGTTAAAAGTACCCGTGTCTGTGCTTGGAATAAGAATCTTTTGTACCTCAAGCGTTGCAGGAGAATAGATATTTGTAAACTCGCACTCTGTGGTGACACTAATCTGTACTTCCACATCCTTTATACCATCTGTTATTTGAGTGCCAGTTGAGGACCCTGCGATGTCGCAAGTGGCTGTGTCAAAACTCCAATCAACTGGCATTAGGGTTGGGTCTTCTATAATTTTCCACATTGCTGAACTATCTAAATTATCTAAAAGATATGTTCCAGTTCCGCCAATAGTTGTTATTTGAAAATCTATTGGTGCAAATGGAGAAGCTGTAGCAATAAATTCAAATGTATCATCTCCTCCTGTTGTGGTTTTTGTCACCTCAATGTCTCCTGTGGTTGGGCTATAGTCGTTTTCAAATTGGCAATTAACTGGGCTGTTGGTGGTAATTGAAATGGATTCAACTCCCAGAGAAACATTATTTCCTATTGGATTTCCATTAGTTTCGCATGAAGCATTAGTAAGACTCCAATCTGGCAGGGAACCCAAATCTTCAGTTATTTTCCATGTACCGAATGGTGCATTTGGGATAGTATGGTTTCCTGATCCGTTTGTAGTTGTAATACTAAAGTTTATAGGGGCTAGCGGAGTTGCAGAGGCCGTAAAGTCAAATGTGTCATCTCCGCCAGTGGTTATTTTTTTTACTTCAATTGAAGTAAATTTAGGACTATACTTATTAGTAATGACACAGGTGGTTTGCTGACCCGCTGTTAAATTAAAGTTGCCCTGATTATTAATTGTCACACCACCACTACAGCTAAATGTTGGATCAAAATCGTTGATACTTGAAACAGGCGGACTGGCAAAAGGGCTATAATCAACAAGTGATTCTGTTAGTTGATGCGGACCGGATGTGACTGTCACATAATTACTTTGACTGCCGTTTAAAAATTCATAAGGATCTGTAGTATATGCAACACTTGGTTTAATTGGTGTCCCATCAACTTTAATGTGAAAAGTACTTTGAACTGAAGAAGGTTGCAAGAGTTTTATTACCTTTAATTGGGCAGTTCCAGGAGGGTGACTATTTCTAAAAGTGCAAGTTGTTGATTGCTCTGAATTAATTGAAATGTTAATACCATTAGTAGCGGGAGTACCGGCAACCGGAGAACAAGAAACAGAATCAAGTGTCCACCCAAATTGATTTGCATTTGTCTCAATAATTGAATAGCTTGTCCCTATAGCAGGATAAATATTTCCAGTTTGGCCATAGTGATTGTAGGTTCCTGATTGTGTTTGGTTTGCCAGAATGCTTGTTGATATAGAAACCGCGCCTGTACTATTATTTATCATATTAAAATTAAATGTTTCAATGCCGGTGCCTCCGCTAGTCTCTTTTCTAATAACAATGGTTCCAGCGGGTGGCGGTGGAGGTGGAGGTGTTCCATTGAGAGTATTAGTAATTGTACAAACTTTATTATCTCCTGTTGCTAAAGTGATATTTCCGTTTGAGGCGCAATCTCCTGAAATAACAGAGGTATAATTGCTTAATGTTGTGCCGGCCCCCGCTGTTTCTGAAACTGTATGTGAGCCAGCTATAACAGTTACAGCTCCGGTAGTACCACCATTTCCAACATTAGCTCCAGTACCAGCTGTTGCACCATCAATTCTTAGGTTAAACTTACCTGTATCTGTAGATGGAATTAGCACCTTATTAACTCTAAGAGTTGTGGTAGTAGGAGCAGTTTTGGTGTTGGTGATTTCACAGGTTTTAATATCTCCAACAGCTATAGATACGCTTTGACAACCATTGCTTATCATTTGCCAACCAGCGGCTATTTGAGAAGCTGTTAAAGTTTCATTAACAGTATAACTTCCCGGTGTAAGAAAGAGGAAAACTTTGGACTTAACACCATTGACTGTTTGAAGTGTGAATGGATTAGCACTTACATTTCCAGAAAAGTTAAAAATATCATTTTCATTTATATCAAAGGTATTCTTGGTTACAACAAGTGCTCCGGTTCCTGTAGCTGTGGATTGAAAAACATTGGTAAAAGTACAAGTAGTTGTTTGGCCAGCAACTATTTCAACGGTTCCTGTAGGTAGGACCTGATTTCCTATTGTACAAAAAGCATTAGTTAAAACCCATCCATTTTGTCCACTTGGTCCATTGGGACCAACTTCTGTAATTCCATAATCGTTAGCTGGAGCTAATTGAATAGAAGGATTAGTGGATCCGGAGGCAGAAAAAGTACTTCCAGAGGTGGTGACGCTTCTGGAAATTGTGGGAGATCCAGGACGAGTAATATCAAAGTTAAAGGTTTCGTTTCCAATTCCTCCCGAAGTGTTTTTTACAATTACTAAATTACCATTACCAGATGGTGGGGGTGAACAAACCTCTTCAAGCTCAACCTCATAAGAAGCAGGCCATGAACCATAAGATAGTGTAGTTATACCGTTTTGAGTGTTTCCTATATACGAAGGCTCGCCGGGCAATAGAGTCACTTTTACAACTGCGTTTTCTCCAACATCTATAGCCCCAGAATGAACAGTCATTGTTGAAAGGTCGCTATCATCTGTGTATGGACTCTGTACTGCAATTGGGGTGCCTCCTGCAGACAAAATTGTTCCTGTACCTCCTCCCCAGCCTATACCATTGTTTGTGCCAATTAATTTAAAGTAATAAACATTATTCTGGCTTCCTCTATAATAAACCATGCTTCCTGGGTCGTTATCTAGGGCCGAACAGGATGGAGGTTGTGTAGGGGTGTTATAAGCGTTAGTAAATGTGCACGTCACATTTGTGGAGTTATTACCAATATTAATAGTAGCGCTATTTGCAGTGTAAGTAAAATTTGCAAGACCAGAGCCATTTACAACGCAACTTGGCGGACCGGTGAGTGTCCAGCCATTTTGATTTGCATTGCTCTCTGAAATAATATAGGTGCCTGTACTAACAAAAGGTATATACTGACTTCTTGTGCCACCAACTGTTGTTAATGTATAGTTTCCAGCGCCGTTTGTCCCAGTAAAAGTAAATGTCCCATCTCCGCTTCCTGGAGTTGTATTTTTAGTTATAGTTATAGATCCACTTCCATTTCCAATGCCTCCTCCAGTATAGTTGTTAGTAAAATTACAGACACCTCCAACACTTGCCTGACAACCTCCAGTTGGAGTAGATGACCAGTTTGCTACAGGAGTTTCTGTTATATGCCAACTGTATCCTGTTTGCAAATTTGATAATAAACAGGATCCACTTGTGTTAGATGAACTTAGTGTCACCTGGCAAAATTGTCTGGGA